>CAZHPY010000001.1:0-57330 GCA_964534705.1 uncultured Planctomycetia bacterium
CTTATATTTATATAAGTCCCGCTATTCAGGATGGATACTGCGTTAAAGAACACAAATAAGAGAAGAAACGCATTAGGCCAGGACCTAAGAAATTTAAAATCCGGTTTTATGAGCTTACGTCCGATAAAACCAATGGACATAAAAACCACAAAAATTTCAATCAGTGAAATAGAAATGGGTATAAAAAATAATACACCGTATAATGCGTATTCATTGATAAAACTGAATAGATTATATAATTTATCTTTCAATCAGTACGCACCCTTTCCCTTCAAAACCGCAGGAATGGTCAACAATATAATTTTTATGTCCAATCCTAATGACCAGTTATCAACATACCAGATATCCCAGCGCATCCAATTATTGAATTTTAGATCCGATCTTCCTTTTACCTGGGCTAAGCCAGTAATTCCTGGCCTGATATTTAACCGCGGAATATGTTTATATTCAACCTTATCGCTTTCTTCAACAGGAAAAGGCCGGGGTCCTACCAGGCTCATATCCCCCTTTACGACATTTATTAACTGAGGTAGCTCATCCATGCTATATCTGCGTAAAAATCTCCCAATGCCAGTCACTCGAGGATCGTTCCTGATCTTAAAAATTGGCCCTTCTACCTCAGATTTACTCCTTAAGCTTTCTTTAAAGCTATCCGCATCCTTAATCATGGAACGGAATTTATACAGGTCGAAAACAACCCCTTTCTTCCCGGAACGTTTTGAAACATAAAATACGGAGCCATGGCTTTCCAGCTTGATCAGAAAAGCGATTATTACAAACAAAGGGGAAAACAAGGTCAAGATCAATCCGGCAATCAATATATCTGACAGGCGCTTACTAATGCTATCCGAAGCCTGAGAACCTTTTTCAAAATATGCCATCAAAGGAATGGCGCCAATATAATTTAACTTTACCTGGCGGTATGGCATATTAAAATGCTCGGCAACTATTCTCACGGTCCTGCCTAGCCTTGCACCTTTTTGGATTACTTCCCCTACGATCTTGCGCTCGGAAGGGATAGAAACATAAACTTCATCTATAAAGTATCTATTTACAATTTTATCCATATCTGCGATCTTGCCTAACACCTGGCTACCATTCACCTTGCCTGTTTTTGTATCATCAAGAAATCCGATAGTTTTTATTCCTAAATAAGGAAAAGCTTTAATTTCTTCCGCGAGGGCCAGGCCCGCGCTTCCCGCCCCCACTATTAATATATTATAGTTAGCATATCCTTTTTGGATCAGATACCTGACGCAGATCCGCTTTATCGTCCGCCAGATGGAAAGGCTTAGCAATAAAGAGAGGGTTGATTCAACAAATACTAAACGAGAAAAGACCGTTATTCTCAAGATAAATATAAATAATACAGCTAGGATGGAGGCATATAAAATACATTTTGCCACCTTCAGCCATTCACCTGAAATGCTCAAATATCTATCGGTATAGTAAAGAAAAGCGTTTTTCAGCAAAAAAAGTAAGGTGACCCCCCAGAAAAAATAGACTGCCAAATAAGATTTAAGGCCAGGCGGGTCATACTGAGGAACTAAAGCAGAATTGAATTTATATGGCCAATAAAAAGAGATGGCTATAAACACAATATCTATCAAAAAGTAAATGGAATATATCCTGCTTTTCTTATTGAACATGCCCAATATTATAACATAGTAGCGTTAATTTGATGATGATTTTATGATTAGCGTATGTCATCTGCCCTGCGATATAAAAAGGAATTACTCTCCTTATCATAATAAAATATCTTACCCCCTACGGACCATTCATTTTCCTTCAATATATCAAGGATGGAAGCCGCGTATATCCTGTTTCCCAGGGAATTATAATGATTTGACCTGTTTAAAATACCTTTATTCCCAGGATTAAGCCGCGTTGATTCTCTTTTAAAATAATCCATTATATTGTAATATTTTACGTATTCACTGTTCTCTTGAAAAAATTTAGTGAATTTTAGCGGCATATCGTCGCTGACAACAAAAATTAAAACGCTATTATTTCTTTTAGCAACGTCTTTATAATTCTCTAATAGTTTGAGGTTATAATCTTCAGCCGGGTCAGAACCGGCATTTGGCATTTTATCTATGACATCACGCGAGGAATGCCTTATTTTGTACTTAATATAAGATGTTTTCAATAATAAACCAAGATTTGAAAAAGACAATAGTTTGCTTGATAAAAACTTGTTTTTCTTG
Organism: uncultured Planctomycetia bacterium; assembly: GCA_964534705.1. Classification (GTDB taxonomy): domain Bacteria; phylum Omnitrophota; class Gorgyraeia; order 2-01-FULL-45-10; family 2-01-FULL-45-10; genus CAZHPY01. The sequence goes on from CAZHPY010000001.1 coordinate 2,208, forward strand.
TAAAAATCGAGCTTATTATAAATATTTTCATTCCTCCACTCCGGGTTAAAAAGATCTTGCAAGGACGAGGCTTCATGAACCAATACACCCTGCTTAACAGAAGACTTCACCCTGTATAAGTGAGCTTGCCTCAGGTTGCCATTCTCTCCCGCTACGCCTAAAAAGCCATAAATATCATCACGCGGTCCCAACGACACATAATTGGAAAATATAATATCAGGGCAGAAACGTAAACCGTCTTTTAAGTAACGCAAATATGACTGGACGAGGCCATATCCGCCGACGCCAAAATTTAAAACCTCGAGATTCCCAACGCTCTTCTCAAGATAATATTCCCAGGTATCCTCGTTCTTTTCTTCATCGCAATGAACGAAAGAGTCGCCAAAACAAGCTATCCTTAAAATACCGTCTTTCGGGACAAGCGTATATTCTTCCTCTGACCTGACCCCTGCGCTATTAGAAATGTAGCCTCCGGCGCGCTTATTCCTTCCAATAGTATAACCAAGCTCATCATCTACCCTGTAATAAAAACTACTTTTGTGCTGGCAATAATATACAGCATATATGAGCCTGAATTTATATAGCGTGTCCAGGATCGTTTGATTTCCGATTAAAAAAAGCCCCTTTCCCAGATAGCATTGATAAACAAAATAGCCATAAACTAAGCATTCTAATATTATAAAGATAAGCAGGAGTATCGTAAGTAGCGCAAGCAGAGGGCGTCGTGTCTTTTTATAAAAAAAGAAACTGGCAAAAAACGCTATCAACAAAATCAATATAAAAAGCATAATCCTGCCTCCGTTTTCATGGCCTGCCGTTATCCCGCCGGTGTCGTTTGAATAATTCTATCACTACATAATAAATGAACGAGGGAATGTCGATCAGGTATCTGCGCCACAATCTCCTGGGTTCGGTAACGAGCCGGAAAAGCCACTCAAAGCCGTTATTCCTTATCCAGCGAGGCGCCTGAGGCTTTGCCCCTGCCAGGAAATCGAAAGCCGCACCTACGCCTACCATAACAGGGGCTTTTATTCTGCTCCTGTGCTCATACATCCACATGTCCTGCTTCGGCGAACCCAATCCGACCCAAATTACGTCAGGATTATTGTCATTAATATCTTTCACTATCTTGTCGTCTTCTTCTTTGGTCAAGTTTCGAAAAGGCGGGGAAAATATGCCGGAAATGATCAAGCCTGGATATTTTTTATTTAGATTCTCTTTCAGTTTATCCAGGACATCCGTTCCTGAACCGTAAAAATAATTCCTATACCCTTTTTCAGCGGAGACCCTACAGATCTCCTGCATTAATTCCGGGCCATACACCCTTCTTGTATTCTTGTATCCAAACATCCGTCCTGCCCATACCAAAGGCATGCCGTCAGGCGTAGCCAGGTTCGCAGAATTAACGCTCGCGAACATTCTTTTATTCCGCTTGCATTCCATGACAGTATTAACGGTACATACGCATATATATATCTTTTGTTTTTTTAGTATCGCGTTCTCTACAAATGAACGTGCATCGCTCATGTTTATCGCTGAAATATTAACATCTAAAACAGAGAATTTATTTAACATTTCTATCGGGTATCCGTTCTGAAATATATGTAAGGATGAACGGCAACAAATATATTCCTAAAGCTCTGACCAGAAGAACCGGATAAAAGCTAAGATAGATCCCTTTCATAGCAATTACCGCCGGGCTAGAAATATTAAAAACCATCATAATACAAATCAAAAGATACAGCGGTCCGCCTTTAAAAATGGCGGTGAAAAGCGCGGATGGATCTTTTACCAACATCGTCCATATATTTTTCTGATATGTGTTATTTCCCCAGCCGCTATCTCCAAAATACTGCTTTACGACCTGCAGCGTCAATTCTTTAGGGTTCCCTTCAAAGGCCAACATCGACAATAACGGCAATGTGCACAATGCCAAAGAAACAATAAGAACCACACCCCTGCCAAAACGATCGCTAGCCCTGTTCAACACTAATGCCAAAGGATATACGCATAATGGGGCCGCTGCCGGTATTAAATACCGATAACCATACCATCCCCCCTGAGTCTTCCAGGTTATGACAACATAAAGATTCACCAGTAACGGCAACATGCTAAATAGGATCGCCCGACGTAAAGGGTACTTGAAAAACACAGCGCCCAGCAACCCGATCAAGATAAAAGGGGCTGTATAGATCAGGCCCCAATCGATACCGGTCAAGATATGCCACAGCCGCTGAAAATAAAAAAGCGGCGCATGGAAGTTCAGAAGCAAATCCTTGATCACGCTATTGTTGCTGGTATTGTGGTAAACAATATCGGGCAGTACCTGAAAGGCCGCCACCAGGCCTCCTGCAAAAATATATGACAGCAATATCTTTTTCCATGCCCCGGCTCGGTCCTGCCGGGTAACACGGATAGCGAACAAGAGCACAGGCCACACTACCAACATCGCCACATTATTGAGGCGTATTAAAACAAGAAGCCCTGTGATAGCGCCGACAACCACAGCGCTTATATATTTCCGGCCCCAGACATGCCATTCCTCTTGAGGCAGCAATAAAAACCACACCAGCGTGCTTATCATGCAAAATTCAGAGATATGGCTAAAGACAGGCCTGCGAAAAGCGAATAAGGGGATCCCCTGGCATAGGACAATTAAAAATACAGCCAGCACTGTTTCGTATTCCTTAAAATGATGCCTAAGCCCGCGGTACAATAAAAAACAACCCAACCAGAGATAAAATACCGAGGATAGCACAAAACCATATACAGACCAGCTTTGGGGTATATTGCCCGGATCTCGCTGTAACGCTATAGAACTCTCCATAAAACGGTCGAGCCATGAAAAAAGATAAACAAACGGAGACGCCATTAATCCCGGGCCTATGGAATGCGCCGGGCAATCCCCGTCGTTCATGTAAAATTCTTTCCTATAAGAGGGAAACTGCCCATAACTTATAGACGAGGCATGCGCAAAATAAGAATAGTCATCGCCGGAATACATCATCCGGCCGGCATCCATCTGATATGGCCTGAAAAGCAGGAAACCGACCAGAAATATCAAAACACTTATTTTCTTCATTCGCCCCTGATTCCCGCCAATTCCTTGTCCGATGGGTAACTGATCAAGACACCGCGTTTTGGTCCATGAAACACAAAGATACTTCCCGCCGCAACCGCAGAAGCCCTCCCATCTTCGATCGCTTCACTGAAATCCTTTAAGGCCCCCGCGCCGCCGCAGGCAATAACGGGGATCTTCACAGAATCGGCGATCTGCTGAATAAGCTCAACATCATACCCTTTCATCGAGCCATCCCGGTCGATGGAATTCACTAGCAGCTCTCCGGCGCCAAGTCTCTCCATAGCAACAGCATGCTTGACAGGATCAAGCCCCGTAGCCTTAACTCCCGAATGTATGTACACTTCGGTATTGCCCCGCGAACTCTTTTTGACGTCAACAGATACCATAATACATTGATTACCAAAAATCCTTGCCCCCTCTTTTACAACCTCAGGATTTTCAACGGCAACAGAACAAAGGCAGACTTTCTCAGCGCCGGCATTGAGCATTGCACGCATACTATCGACCGTTTTTAATCCGCCGCCGACGCCGAACGGCATCTGGCATTCATTTGATACCAGCTGGATCAATATGGGGTCAGGAATGCGGTTTTCCCGGGTCGCCGTAATATCCAGAAAAATTATCTCGTCCGCTTTTTTCATATTAAAGATATGCACGGCATTACTAGGATCTCCGATATAGACATGGTCTTTAAATTGCCTGCCTTTTACAAGACCTTTGCCGCGCAATAAAAGACAGGGTATTATGCGGGGTAACAGCATGTCAGGCATACCTCAAAAAATTCTCGATCACAGAGATCCCGTGTGAATGGCTTTTTTCCGGATGGAATTGAACGCCAAAGATATTCTCTTTTTCGATAGCGGATACAAAATCATAACCATGATCCGTGACTGCCGTTACATCCTTGATGCGCTCACAGCATATATGATAAGAATGGGAAAAATAAAATCTGCTGCCCGACACTACCCCCCTAAACAGGAGACTATCCTTCTGAAAATTTACCTTGTTCCAACCCACATGAGGAATCCGTAATCTCACTAAGGATGCCGCATCTGTCTTATTGCCGGAAAAATCAAAGAGCCGAGTACGCGCTTCTACCCATCCTAACCCATCAACATTGCCTTCTTCGCTAAAAGAAGTCATCAATTGCATGCCCAGACAAATGCCTAGGATAGGCGTTCTTTCTTTAAGCACTTTTTTGTTCAGGACATCTACCAACCCGCGTGCGCGGATATTGGCCATACCGGAGGCAAACTGACCGACCCCGGGGAAAATGATTTTAGAAGCAGCCTCTATGTCGTCAATACATGAAGAGACGATAGCTCCATATTTCAGCCGACCAATCTTGCTTAAGATCGAGTGCAAATTCCCCATTCCATAATCAACTATCACTATCACCGCGCAACCCCCGCAACTTCACCGGATCTTTTAAGCGGCATAAGACATCCAACTCCAAAAACAAGTCCGTCACCAAATATCGCAATAAGCCGATGCAATACCAGTGCTATCATTAATGGTTCGGGCGCTATCACCGTTGATAAGAGCATAAACAACGCCGCCTCCCTGACACCCAGGCCTCCCGGGGCACCGGGAGTAATGAACCCGCAGGTCCACGATAATGCCATAGCGCCAATTAAAAATATGCCCTGCAATAGATTGACCGGGACACCAATGATGAAGACCAGTATCATCGCCAGCAATAGTCCTAGCCATATAATTACCGCAGAGTTAATAAACAATAGAATACCGATAATCTTTATAAATTGCGCCGAAAAAAAATGCCGGCGGTCGGCCGGACTCATCCGCCTGACAAAAATAATGGACACCACAAAGGCTGAAAAAATGCACACGGCCACGACTGTGATTTTCAGCAACCCATGCCCGACAAGCCAGCCTGCCCAGACCTTATTTAAGGATGATAAGGAAAAAACCGCTGCCACCAGTAGGGATGATAAAATCAAAAAAACAGTTTCCAGGACGCTCCCAAGGGCAATGTCGCCATTGGATATCCCATATCGATAACCAAGGTAGTTACGTCCAACAAATTCCATGAAATTACCAGGTAAATATTTTAAAATATTGACACGGAAATATATCCCCAACACATCCCGAAAAGGGACTCCCCTTGCCGGCGCGGAGATAAATCGCAATATCAAAAACCATCCCCAGGCTAAGAGAGCAAAGAAGGCTCCATAGATAATAATAAATACCGCCGCCGCCCATAACGATCCGGAACGAGACAAATGAACGATGCTGAAATTCAATCGAAGGCAGATACGTATTAGATAAAAAAATGCCAGAGAGGTAATAGCAAAACCGAGTATTTTTGCAACTTTTTTCATTGATACAAACCTTTAAAAGCGTTCTTTGATAACACGTGCCGGGACGCCTGTTACTACCGACCAGGCAGGCACGTCGCTGACCACAACGGCTCCAGCTCCGACAATGGCGCCCTGTCCGATCTCTCTTACAGAGTCCATGATCACTACGTTGGCCCCGACCCAGGAATCCCGTCTTATGACTAAAAGCGATCTGGTAATCGCCCATTGTGATTTAGGTGCACGCGTAATAAGATGCGTATGCGTCTCGATCAATACATTTTGACTGATCCAGACATCGTCCTCAATTATAACACCTCCGGAATAATCTATCTCGACATGATGATTAATAGCGACGTTCTTACCGATAGATAATCGCCCGACTGGTTTCGGTTCCGATAAGAAATCGGCACGGATAAATCTACAGGAGCTTCCGACAATCATGCCGGGTCCAGTTTTAAAAAGCCATCGATAAACAATATTACGCAATTGATAAAAAGGAGGGAGATCAAAAATTCCGCAACCAACAGATAATTGGAAAAAACGCTTAAAGAATTCTGTGAAACAGATCGTTTGCATGGTCAATTACAATATTTTTCGTAAAGCACCGGGGTAACGAGATCCCAGTCAACCGCTGTCTTAACAAGGCCCTTGAACGACTGAAGAAAAGAATCGCTCGTCTTATAATCACGGTAACTTTTCACGGGTAAGGCCAGGATCCGGTCAAATTCCTGTGCAGTCAGTTCCAATTTTCGGATGCAATATTCGACAAGATCATCTGGTATGCTAGGCGACTGTGACAATATGCATTGCGCCCGGGCTCGAGATATCAATCCTGAACGAACGGGACCCGAAAGATATACCTTCCTCTTGTCGATCCCGAACTTGCGAGGAAGCAACCAACCAAAAACAAATTTTGAATAGATGCTCTCATAATGGTTCCCCCCATACGGCCGCCATCCGAACTTACTGGTTAATTCCTGCCCGGCTTTTTCCTTATCATAATCCAGATAATTCAGCAATGGCACCTGCCGTATACCTTTGATAAACATATAGAACAGAATTGTCGGGATCGTCAGGTTTGGGAATGATCTTAAAGGGGCTGTTCCGAATTCCTTATTGACCGATTGGATATAAAGTCCGTCAAGATATCCCCACTCACGCGGTACAGTTCCTTCTGTAAAGAACGACTGTCCTCCGATAATATAGCGTATTCCTTCGCGATGGGCGACTCTCATAAGGGCTCCGTGGATACCAACATCGGTCGGAGTCTCAATACAGGGAACAGACGCCTTTAAGAATGCGACTTGAAGGCTTCGAAACTCCTGCCAATCCATAACATATGTATAAAGGCTTACATCCAGTTTAGCCGTCATATTTTTAATATTAGTAACCGCTTCGTCGGTATCCCATCCATTGTCGAAATGTACCGCCAGCGGCCTGAGACCCATATTTTTAGCCATATACAGAGCGTAGGAACTGTCCACGCCGCCACTAACTCCGACGATACAATCGTATTCCAGCCTACGTCCTGTCTTCTTAATATTTAGGACAAGCTCATCCACGGCATTGGGTTTACGTATTTTTTGCTGATAATAAGAAACCAACATATCGTGACTATGACAATAATTACAGATACCTTCCGCATCAAACCGGATAGAGCGCAATGTCGTATCCAACAAACATCGTTTGCATACTTTTACACTCATCGCTCCCCTTCCTGCATATCAAATAACATGGCAAATAAGAAAAATTGTAACCCACTTATCAGCATCAACGCATCCAAAACCGCCCGGGTGGCTGTTACGCCATAACCACCGAATAAAATACGATCGGCAACCAGATAAGCTCCGTAGCCAAAACCCGCAAGCAACAACACAAAAGCCAAATAATAGAAAAAAGCCAAGGGATGAAAATCCAGAAAAAGATATTTAAAATTCAATCTCCACCAAAAACCGCGCCACAGCATAGGCGAAACCCTTAAAGCATAATTAAACCCTTTGATCTGGGACTGGCGCGCTCCTTTTAAATAGATGGCGGTTCGGGAGATATCTTTCACCTTGAATGAATAGGCATTAAGGCGTATTAGAAAATCCATCGGATATCCATAGCCGGACCAGGCTTTTGACCAATCGATCCCATCGATAGCTTTTTTACTTATCGCCGTATAGCCGTCAACGACATCCATGACCTTATAATATCCTGAGGCGATCTTTGTTAACGCTGTAATGATCCAATTGCCGACCAAGCGAAGCCGCGGCATCTTTCCCAGCGTATCTTCCAGTTTGCTTAACATAAAACGATTGCCTTTGGTATAATCAACCTCGCCATTAATTATAGGATCCAGAAAATGCGTGACTTCATCAAGCGGCATTTGGTAATCCGCACCAACGACCAATGCGATATCATAGCCTTCCCGGGACGACTTTAAATATCCAGTAATGATCGCTCCTCCCGGCCCCTTATTACGGTCATGTTTGATCAGCTGTATACGAGGATCGAGGGCTGCGCATTCCAGGATCACGACATTTTGATTATCCGTACTCTTATCATCAACTACATAGATGACATCGATAAGAGTCGGTATATTATTTTCAAGGGTCAACCGTATCAGCTTCTCTTCATTATAAGCCGGGATCACAAGCGCAATTTTCTTATTTTTGTACATGTCCCCTCCGTCACTTCATGGAAAATTTTTAACGGTCCCGAAAATGCAGCCGATCATATCAGTAATGAATCTTCCTTAGCTTTCTTGCCGGATTGCCTGCACAAACTGTATGCGACGGAATATCGCGAGAAACCACAGACCCTCCTCCGACAAGAGCGTTTTCCCCCACAATAACACCAGGCAGCACCGTAACGTTTGCACCAATCTTTGCTTTCGGACCGATGGTCGGACCTTTCAAGGCTCCTTTAACACCGGGAGCGCATGGGAACTTGGCGTTCGTCAGGACCGCTTGCGGCCCTAGCCAGCAGCCTTTTTTAAGTATCGAATATTCGGGAATGAACGCCTGCGAATGTATCCTTACATCGTCCTCAATACAAATATGGTGTTCAATAGCGCTAGACGTACCTATCGAAACATTGTTACCTATAGTATTGTTCTCACGAATATTAACATGATGCCCAGTCTTGAAATTTACACCGATACTATTACCGGCGTAAATCACGGTGTGAGAGCGTATATGCGCGTTGTCGCCGATAACAGTCGGCCGACGACAGTTTTTTATGGGATAACCAATAATACAGTAATCTTCTATAACGGCATTCTTCCCTAACCGGACGCCGGGATGGATACGGGCAGTTTTAGCTATCATAGGCCCTCCTTCACAGTATCGCTTATTGGCATGGGCCGCAAATAGACCTCCCCACCCGTTCTTACAGAATCGTATATCGCCGAGATTATCTCCAGGCTTTTACGGCCTTCCAGCCCATCGACAAGCGTTTTTTTATTGCTAACGATGCAATCGATAATGTGGTCATACTGGGCTTTATGCCCGAATCCGTAGACATCCTTGGGATTTTCATTACTCGTACGTATAATATCAGCGTCCCCTTCGTTCATATCTTCAAAAAGCCATGTCTTCAATTGATTAACTGCGAACCCGCCTATCTCGACGGAACCCCGCTCACCGAGAATGGATATCGATCCTTCCAGGTCCCTGGGACGGGTAGCTGTGGTAGCCTCTATCACGCCCAAAGCACCGCTACGGAACTTAACCACCGCAATACCGGTATCTTCAGTTTCAATATCCACTAAAGCAGTAATGGTTTTAGCGAAAACTGAATCAACATCCCCCATCATCCACTCTAAAAGATCAATATGATGGCTGGCCTGGTTAGCGAAAACTCCGCCATCCTGTGCCAAGGTTCCCCGCCACGCATCCTGGTCATAATAATCCTGCGTCCTGCACCAACGAACCCTTACCGTGCCAAGCACCAATTTCCCGAAGCGCCCTTCATTAATCGCTTCTTTCAGCCGCCGCACCGGAAGATTGAAACGGTTTTGTTTTACAACAAACAATTTAATATTATTCCGGTCACACGCACTGATCATTGCATCCGCATCGTCCAATTTTAAAGCCATAGGTTTTTCAATAATAATATGCTTCTTATACTTGACTAAATCGAGGAGATGGCGCGCATGTTGTCCGCTTGGCGTAAGAATAGCAATGACATCGATATCCTTTTCCTTGTTAAGCATCGTATGGATATCCGTATAACCGGGTATGTCATATTGTTTGGCAAATGCGTCTGCCCGTGAGGCGACCACATCACATACAGCGCTCAAACGGGCACCGGCAATCTGCCCTGACCCTAAAAGCCCCGCATGTTTGACAGCGATCCTGCCGCATCCGATTAAAGCAATATTCAGTTTCTTCATATTATGTTAACACTATTATGATCGATAGTTATACTACATACGATATATATAATTTAACAGTATTCATAGAATATCACGAAAGAGGCCCCTTTACAATAAAACTCAGGTCAGAATTGAAAGTAAAGGAAAGGGGAATCCTTTACAATAAAACTGACCGCTAAAGCAAATAACGCCCCGGCAGCAACTGAAAGACCAAGGCGGATATTTTTTCCTATATTCACACGCATATAGGGATAGTCGTTAATATTCGGTAAAAACCACGCTATTATAAATGCCAACGTTATCAGGACCAAAAATGATAATGTTCCCGTAACTGTGCCTTGCCAAAAGCCTTCAAATATTAAAAAATTTCCAAATGTTATGCCAGGCATCATTCTTTCCAGCCCGAAAGGCAAGGAAATCCCGTTCAGTCCCAACATACCTTTATAAATGTTTAAGGCCGTGGCCGTGCTGTCCGACCTGAATAGCACCCACGCAAAACATACGCTGAGAAAAGTGATTGCCCTGCCTGCAATTCTACCAACCGGTCCAAAATCATGCACTTGGCCCGCTAACGCTCGCCAACCGTGATTTATCATAAGAAATAAGCCGTGGAGAGCGCCCCACAGTACAAAAGTCCAATTCGCGCCGTGCCATAACCCGCCCAATAACATTGTGACCAACAGATTAAGATAGCGCCTAAATGCGCCTAATCTGTTCCCGCCCAATGGAATATAAAGATAATCTTTTAAAAATGTAGAAAGTGATATATGCCAACGCCGCCAGAAATCAATAATACTAGTGGCTTTATACGGCGAGTTGAAATTGATCGGCAGATGGATACCGAAAAAGAATGACAGCCCGATAGCCATATCTGAGTATCCTGAAAAATCAAAATAGATCTGAAAAGAATACGCCAACACACCGAACCAGGACATGAATAACATGGGCATGGAACCGGCGCTGGCATCCTTAAACAGTCCGTCGGCATATACTCCTAACGGATCCGCAAGTAATACCTTCTTGCATAAACCTACGGTAAAAATAACTATGCTGGCTGCGATTCTATCGTAGTCTGGACGATAGATATCCGCTTTTGCAAACTGCGGCATCATCTGCTTATGATGCAGGATAGGCCCGGCTATCAGGTGAGGAAAATAGCTGACGAATAATAAATAGTGAACAAAATTACGGTCCCCGACCTTACCCTGCCAGCAATCAACTAAGTAAGCGATCTGTGTGAATGTAAAAAACGAGATACCTAAAGGCAGCACAACTTCTGGCGGCACAATTTGCTGCAGGTTGAATGTATTTAACGCAACGTTGATGTTGGAGATAAAGAAATTGACGTATTTGAAATAACCAAGCAAGGCAAGATTACCAATGATCGAGAAGTAAAAAATACCATTTCTTACCAACACATTTTTATTCTCAAGGGGCGTCAACCTCTTGCCAAATAAATAATTTGCGCATATAGAAATTAACAACAACGGTACTGCCTTGATGCTCCAGTAGCCATAAAAGAATAATGAAACAAGCGCAAGCCATCCGGCAGCAAAAGTGTGCTTGTATCTGGCGATAAAGAAGAACCCGATAAAGGCTATGGGAAAAAATAAAAAAATGAAAGCGTACGAATTGAAAAGCATTATTTCCTTTTATTCATAAGACAACCGCTCAATAAGTTCGACCCACTTCAGGGTATACTTTTTCCGGTCCTCTGGAGCGACATGGTCGATACTGTCGCCTATGTCTTCTTTCGATATGCCAAATGGGGTTAAAGTACAGATCGTGTTCAGTCCGTGAAACTTCGGCAAGCTAGAAAAATAGCTATCAGCAACAAATTTGTACCTGTCAAGGATAGGGCCACAGGCAAGATAAGACTTGACCTTTAGCCTTGCACAGATCGCGCCGATTGCAGAAGCGGCATTGGAGTTGACATCGCTCATCCTATGTAATATAAGCTTGCTCTTAACATTCGCGTCGATCTTATTACCTTGTTTTATATAATCATTGGTGATATCAACTTTATCGTTTTTTGAAAAATATGACTTAAGCGCCAAATATAACCTGCGCGCGCTTATCAGCTGAGAAGGCACGATATCCCTGTTCAGGGCCAACTTGATATCATTTGCATTTATAGATCTGGAAAAACTATCTACGGTCTGAACAACAAAAATCGCTTCGGGGGGCGAGTGCCTTTCAAGATACTTCTCTATAATTATCTGGCTTCCGATCAATCCATAGCCGCCGGTAAGCGCAAAGTTTACCACTTTTTTTTTGGTCATCAAAGAGGCAAATTCGGCGTCAAGAGAATTACCTAAAGAAGAATCTCCTACGAAAATAATGTCAGCGGACTCATTAAGCTTATTAAGCTGATGGCTCAAAAGGATATCGTCATTTGTAGGAAGGATAAAATTCCCAACGGCTATGGCCGCCAAAACCAATAAAGCTGTGAGAAAAAATATACGCAGGTCGATCATAGCCTTCCTTGCATGCCTATCAGTTTATCGTGCTTAGCCAGTATGCGTTTCAGATAATTTATGAGCGTAAAATACTCATTGATCGTACGGAGAATATTGATCTTGCTTGCCCCTTTTTTCCTGCCGTAATCATAAACGAACGGTATCTCTGCTATATTTTTTGTCAAAAGCGATAATTTAACAAGAAGCTCGGCATTAGCTACGAACCCCTTGGACTGAATCAGCCCAAACGGTCCAAAATATTCTGATGCTTTCCTGAGTATGGCTGCACGATAAGCCCGAAAAAAGATCGTGTAGTCGCGAACGGTCCCTACCGGAAAAAAGGTCCTCATCATCCGGTTGGCACAATGACTGAATATGAGCCTTGGCAACGGAAAATTAACATAGCCGCCGGCCGGAAGATACCGCGAAGCCACAACGATATCCGCTTTTCCACCCACGATAATATCAGTCATTGGCAGGACCAGCTCCTGTTCGCTGGTCTGGTCGCTTTCCATAATAACCACTGCATCATCGTCCTTTGCCTCTTTCAATGCTTCATGGATACCGGCTGAAAAAACAGCGCCAACATTCATATTGATGACCGAACCCGTGATCACCAGATCGTCTCTTTGCAGTGTTTTAAGAAGCTCCATCGACCCGTCGGTAGATCCGTCGTTAACCACTACAATACGGTACGGCCTGCCCACCATGGCCTTACGAATACCGGCAATAAGGCCTGGCAGATTTTCCTTTTCGTTGTACATCGGTAAGATAAAATAGACCATTATTTTTCCTTTCGATAGATCTGCCAGTTCTTACTGTAAAATACCGCACACCATCCCCGGTTCCGGTCAGGGATGTCACTGCCAAAACGACGGGAGAAGACATAGAACGCTTCTGCGGGCATGTCTTCAGCCAAAGAAGCTATTTTAAAGTCGCTTACATTCAGACCGTAACTTCTGTTCAAATGTGCCGGAATTGCACCGGACGGTTCATCTGCGTTCGAGAAAACCATGCGTTGACGGCTTGCGGCTTGAAAATCAGCGTTGTTCCGAACCCATTCCATTAGATTCCGTGTATCATAATTATACACGGATTCCCTCGCCAATGCGTACTGGCAAACCAGTATATTCAACAATAAACTTCCGATTATAGCTGACACCTGAATTAATATGTTTGCTTTATGCAATTCCCTGGTGAGCAATACCGCGGCTGCAAAAGCAAAAAATATCCCAAGTGGCCCTGCATAATAAGATAATGTATTCCAGGGAAGTAAAATAAACAAAAATGAACAATACAAAAGGACCCCCAGTAATGCTCCGTAGGCCTCCTTATCGGAATATCGACTTGCAAATACCCTCCATGACAACTTTCGGATGCTTAGGGCAAAAAGAAACGTTGCCGCCGCGATCCATGGTATATGATTCAGCAGGTCTTTCTTGATCCAGGATTGAAAATTACCGGATATTTTTCCGATATCAAAGAAAGAAAAATGAGCAGTATAACTGCCGCGCAAAAGAGTTTTTACGCTTATACCATAACAAAGCGATATTATAAGAATGACAATGCTCCACTGCCAGATCCTCCGTCCGATCGAAGGTATAAAACGACCCGCGATCAATCCCGCAAGGCCAAGAGCAACTCCACAAGCAATAAATGGCTCTTTAGCGCCGAATGCGACTATCAGGAAAAACACCCCCAATATTCCATTGCGCCAACTTATAATATTTGATACTGAAGTAAGCATGCTAAAAAATAAATGCAGGCTGATCCCGCAAAAAATAAGCCCCAGGATCTCCTGTGATGATAAGAAAAAAAACGCATCGTAAAAATAATGAAACGACAGCGCTATGGCGCCAAATAGGAAGGATGTCAACGGCTTCTCAGTGGCCCGGTAAGCCAATACCCCCCACACCGCAAGCATCGATACTATCTCGACCCATTTGGCAATATAAAACAATTGAGGAGCATCCTGAAAGATCGTATAAAGAAAAGCCGAGTGAAGCACAAACGTCGGACGAAAGATACCCCATCGGCACAGACCACAAAAATATCCCCAAAAGCCTGTCAATGGATGTGCCACGCCGCGTAAGATCGTCGCATCATCCATGAGCCCCCAATACCACTTATGCAAAATAAAACTTAATAGGATCATCGCCAACGGCACCACAACAGGGAGTGCCCATAATGCAACCTGTAGAATATCTTTTTTTCTACTTTCCATCGACTGCCTCTACTCTATTGAACCTAAACTTTACGCGCATATATTTCCATAAAATCGCCTAATGCAAAAGTAACATAGCTATTGTTAATGAAAGGTACATTCGATAATAACCGCCCTAATAAACGCCAGATACCCCTCATTGCTTCCAATTTATAGGCAAGATACCGCACGCTGATCGTATGCCGATAGACACGCATACTCAAAACTTCAAATCCGCACTTATTTAAATAAGCGCGGATCGTTTGTCTGTCAAAATAATAGATATGCATCTTCATAAGCCATGGCCAGCTTCGCCCCATAATACGGGCAAAGAGGCTTCCGATATCCATCGTTGAAAGCGCAACGACCCCGCCTTGCCGAAGCACTTTATGGCAAGTCTTTAACGCGGACATCGGATCGTCCAGGTGCTCTATGACATCCCACATAGTCACAACATCAAAATCTATATCCAAATCATTTGCCTGCTCATAAGTCCCATGATCAATAATTATATCAAAAATCTTTTTTGCCTTACCGACACACCACGATGACGGCTCAATCCCGCGCACATCCCATCCGTCTTTACGGGCAAGATCCGCAAAGAACCCTATTCCGGCGCCGATATCTAGCAGGCGACCCGGAGAACTAATGCGCGACAAAGACCTTATGTTACGGCTAAATGTCCGCAGCCGTCCATCTAATTCCTTTTCGTAGACCGGATCTTCGGTTTTAGCGTATTCCTGCTCTAATTCACATGCCTCAGGCCGAGGCGAGCTGTATACAAGCCCGCATTGTTGGCAACGGACAATTCTATAATGATCCCCATGCCCCAGGCTTGTGCATGAGTAAGTATTTACAGTATTCTCAGAGGAAACAGTTGATGGAAAAACCAATTTACTATCAACTGAACCACAAAAATTGCATGAATGAATTTTCATATGCGGTCCATGGTTTGCCACCGATAGAAAGCAACAATACCGACACAAACCCAAAAAGGAAAAGCTGTATAAGGAAGCTCCAAAAAAACTGAAAAGTTCGCCACGACCATACCAAAAATTACAGTAGACACCAATACCCCCCCCTCAACCGACCGCAAGCGTACAAAATCCCGTATACACAGCACCACAAACCAAAGAAATACCCCTATAGCCGCAAATCCGATAACCCCTCCCCGGTAAATTATATGCAGCCAGGAGTTATGCGGAGCGATCCACCCGTCCCGGCGCCAATCATCATGCGCCCACCTTAAGATCTCCACTGAACGCGACCGCTGAGGGCGTCCGAAACTGAACCCAAAAAAAGCTTTTTTGTGTACCAAATCAGATATCATGTCTCTCCAAATAAAATAACGAAACAATATATTGTTATATGCAGTAGTTAAAGGGCGTGGCGCGTCGTTCTTTAACTGATCTTCTTTTGGCTGTTCCGCAGACAGCTTAATAGAGCCTATTGTCTTTGGAAGCGGCGTATCCGGATTATAGGCCCTCGCTTCAATAGGAATAGATATATAGGCATTTTTTTCGCTGTCAATTTTATTTTCATACTTCATATAAAGTTTCTTGACCTCCGCAATATTAAACAATGAGCGGACTGCGTTCCGGTCCGCAAATGCAAAAATGAGGCTGACCAAAATAACACCTACGGCCATCCCCATCCATTTGTTCTTACGGATTTTTCTGGATAGGAAAGGAAAGAAAAAAATAGCTGTAAATAAAACCGCCGAAGACAATCCAACGAGGTCAGAGCGGACCTGGCAATAAAAGACTCTTCCCTTCAATACAAATGCGATCGCAATCGTTAAAAAAATCCACCTTATCCATAGACTGCCTATATTGGGGAGAAAAATAACAAAGAAGACGACCGCTATATAGCCGACATAAACACCTGCTTCCAGGAAAGCAAACGTTAACAGGATAACAAAAAAAACAACTCCAAGTAATTTTTGACGAATAAATTTTTTTTTATCTGCGCTGGCTATGGCCTGATCCGTTAAGCTCAGATCTCTAATCGCTAAAAACACTATCATGGAGATGAAAGGATAATAAAAGAGTGCCGCATTCCTAAAAGCGAACGCCCCACTCTCGAAATATCCAAATACGGATTTCCAAATTATCCATAATATATAAATCGTGACTCCGGCCCTGAGAGGCCTGGGTAAAGAAAGGTCAAAAAAGAATCTCCAGCCATACAGAAAAAAACAGATGGCCATGACGATCTCTCCGATAAATATTGGAAAGTTCGGGCCGGGAACAAATAAATGGACTTCGGCAAAAGAAGATTTAAAGATAGAATAGAGCGCGCTAATCCCGCCTATAATAATTAAGACCGAATAAGCCGTCGCACGCCTCATGATAAGACTGAATGCTTTATTCATATTTTCCTCGCATTAAGATATCTTCATAAAGGCTTGTAAACTGGATACCGCTCACACAGCTGCTATAATGACTGTTAAAACTACGGCGTCCATTCTCGCCCAGCTCCCTGCGAAGATCGGCCGAACTTATAAGTCGCTCTATTTTCTGCCCAAGCTCCTCGGCGTCCGCAGGATCAAAAAGAAGACCGGTTTTACCGTCCTGCACGATCTCGGATAACGCTCCCAGGCGGCTCGCAATGACCGGCACACCGCAGGCATAAGCCTCTATGATCACACGCGGAAAATTTTCATAACATTCTGATGGTACAACAACGCACAACGCCTCTTTCAGAAGAGAAACTACGTCAGCCTGATCTTTCTGCCCGAGCCATTCGACTCCCGGCACATTTAATGCCTGCAATTCTTTTTGTAATGGGCCGATCCCCACGATCTTAAGCGGTAGCGGCCACGACCGTGATGTCCACGCATTAAGAAGCGTCCTAACGCCTTTATATGGCTGAATCGCTCCAATATAAACAACATGACGCGGTACTCCATCCCTGATTCCGGGGTCTCTTTCAAGAAAATTAGACTTAACAACGATGTGCTTGGCGTCCCATCCGGCATCAATAAATTTTCTACGGCTGAATTCACTAAGAGCAATGAATTTTGCGATCCTTTTAAGAATATTGCGCTTTTTATACTCACTAAAAACTCGCATCATCATCCACGTCGAAAAATGTGAGCCGTGCCAACAACCATGTAGAATGCCGCGAAGATTTCCACCGGAAAGGCATTGTTCGCAGACTTGCCCATCACGATAAAAGGTCGCGGCAGCACACAGAAAACGATAATTATGCAGTGTTTGCACAACGGGAATGCCCGCATCAAAACAGGCTTCGTACGCCGCTGGGCCTATTACAAAAAAACTATTATGAAAATGTGCAACATCCGGTTTTCTTCGGGCAATCAATGCGCCAACTTCTTCATACACGCGGCGAGAAAAATAAATATCGTGCAGATAAAAGCGGATCTTTTCTAAGCGCCGAAGATCGGACAACTCGCGATTTGACCGGAGATATTCCGCAATATCGTGCCCCAGAGAACGCAGCAGTACAGCCTCTGATGCTACGACAGCGTCTTCTCCTCCCGGAAAAAGATACGAATTATGAACCTGAAGTATCTTCATGACAAAACCTTCAATAAGTACTGCCGGCGGTAATTTTTCATAAGATTGAGTACCGCCGGAGGAAAGATGGCCAATATGAACAATCCCATGCTCTCCCAGGAAAACTTACACCGAAGACTTTCTGAAAGCCCGCGGCGGGCATCACGGTAATTTCCTAGAGACAAATGGCGCACTGCAAAACGGCGCAGCATATTTCGTTCGACAACATAAGAATCAAGCGTGGGATCCTCCTCTAAGATACGTTTATAAAGTTTTCGTTCATACTCTTCCTCACGGCTGAAACTTTTTGCGGTGATCGTATCTCCATGAAGACGATAATCGGTCAAAAGCTCCCGCATGGAATAAATACTGAACCGCCTGGAAATGCGTAGCCACATATCCAGATCCTCGAGGCTGCGCATGGTTGGGTCGAAATTCCCTACCGAATCAACCACGTCCCTGCGAAACATTACAGCAGACGGGGCTGTTATCCCATTGCCGTGAAAAACAAAAGACCGATACATTCCACCGTTGGCGGATTTAATCCTTACGCCGATCGCAACTCCATTCGAGTTAATAAGCCTCACTCCGGTAAACACCATGCCTGTCTTCGGGTCAGTACTATTAACAAAGAATTTTAGCTGAGCCTCGAGTTTGCCCGGCAGCCATCGGTCATCATCATCGAGAAGCGCAATATATTCGCCTTTAGCAAGCTCAATACCAGTCATGCGCGCGGCCGACAGTCCACCATTATCCCGTCTAGTCAGCCGGACACGCTCATCTTTTAAAATATCGGAACATCCGACCTCTATATCGTCATCCGAGCCATCATCCACAATTATAAGCTCAAAATTTGCATATGTTTGCGCCAGCACGCTGGCAAGCGCCTCGCGTAAATACCCGCGCTTCAGACCATTATATGTAGGAACTATAACGCTTACTAAAGGCGTGGTCATTTTCTTAACACCTCTTCAAATATCTTCCGGTGACGCTCAATCCAGGCGACATTATCAAAATACAAAACAGCTCTCCGCCGAGCCGATGCGGAATATAGTTTTAATTGTCCTGCGGCTTTTTTTACCGCATTAGCTACAGCATCCGCCGATGGGGTATGCAATGACTCCAGATCCTGCGGTACCGGTATAAGCACACCGCCGTCGTTCTCGATAAGTTCCGGAACCCCTCCGCTATCTGAAGCGACCACAGGAAGACCGCAAGCCATCGCCTCAATCACAACAGATGGGCATGGATCCGCATATTTAAGATGCAGCAGGATATCCGCAGAACGATAGATCTCAGGCGCTTCCGCCTGGCTATATGATCCGCGCAACTCAACAAGATCGTCAATATCTGAGCTTTTAACAGCGGCACGGACCTCGTTCAGCGCTCCGGGCCATACCAGACGCCCGGCAATCGTAAGCCGTACGGCCAGACCATCTTTTTTAAGTAAGGCCACTGCTGCCAGGGCAGCCATCACGCGTTCCGGACTTTCATGGCTACCCATGACAAGAAGCCGAAGCGGTCCTGACTCCGTCCGCACAGACGCTTCAACAGGGGCAAAAACGGTCGTATCGACCGCGTTATACATCACTGTCGAAGGCCCCATAAACTCTCCGAGAAAATGATCCGCGGCCTTCTTGCAGAACTGGCTTTGATATATAACAAAAGCTGCGCTGTGCATGCATCGCGACATCTTGGAGTTTAGCCGCCGATGATCCTTCGGAGACCATGCAGGGTATGCTACACCGTTCTGATTCCAAATAAGCCGGATGCCGCGCTGGACACAAATATCAGCCCATGCTTCTGCGCGAACAGAAATCCCGCTGCTTATCAAGTAAAGCAGATTAAGCTCTCCTGTTTGTTCAGGAAAAACACCGCAGAGGGCCGCAAGCTTGACATTACCGCCGTAATAAGGCAATTTATTGCCTGAGCATAATCCTGCATAAGAAAGTAATGGTTTTTTAGTTCTGGCGAGCAATGGTCCAGGAAAAACAAAAACCGACTTCCATGCTGTTCTGTATGCCGCCGTAATAATTTCTTTGGCTATCATATGCCATCCATATAGAATATCAAATACGCTTCAAACGGTTAAATAACTTTCTCAAAAAAACAACCAATCTTAGATCGTATAAATGCTCATACCAGCCGTATTTAAACCGTAGCTTTATGAGAAAAAACAGCGGAGACAATACAATACGCTTTAAAAAGTTCATCTTCTGGAAACTCTTGCTATAAATAGCTGTTAAAAGATACGCGTTCTGTGTAAGGAACAGATAGCGTCGATCGATCCATGGATAATTAAAATTTTTGCTAAAAACCATACCCCCTTCTTCCGGCCTATATTTAATCGCCCACTCTTCAAAGGATGATGGTTCATAATACCGATATTTTTCTTTTATGCTCTCGTACAGCTCGCCTCCGGGATAAACACGGAAGAATTGAGGGCCGATGATCCGCGCGCGAGGGGTCTGCTCTATAGCATATTTGGCGAGATCTAAAGTCTTGCGATACGACTCTATGGTCTCCCCCGGAACGCCTATAATAAATGAATAGTTTGGATAAACCTGGGGAACATTCCTGAACTCACTGATAAGCGAGCGGACATTTTCCACCTTTATACCCTTTTTTAAACTATCCAATATTGTTTGCGAACCGCTTTCGAGCCCGAATTTGAGCCATTCACAGTTTACGCTTGCCAACTTTTTCAAGAAAGCACGATCTAAATAGCCGGAACGATAGCAATTAGCATGGCATGAGGAGGTCCATTTAAAACTGAATTTATTCTCTTTGTATGCGGCAATAAACTCTTCGACTCTTTTTGAGGATAGGAAAAAATTGTCATCGCGGAAATATATATGGCGGGGATCATGCTTATGAACAATATGCTTTATTTCATTTAGAAATTCCTCCATGGGACGCGGGCGCCATTTTTGACCGCATACAGCGTTAAAGCAGAATGTGCATCGATAAGAACACCCCCTCCCTGAAAGTATCTGGATAGACCTGGAAAAGTTATCCTGAGTTGAGGCCGATAACAATTTGTAATTAATATCATAAAAAGCGACTGGTTCCGGAGAGTGTGTCCTGATAACGTTTCCGTTCTTTTTATATACCAATCCCGGGACATTATCATAGCCCATTCTTCCGGAAACAACCTCTTCGAATAAACGCCAGATAGTTTCTTCCCCTTCACTGAATGCGACAAAATCGATATTTTTGTATGCACATGTTTGTTCCGGTTGCAAGATGGCATGCGGACCGCCAACTATAATAGGTTTATCGGGGTAAGTTTCTTTTATACGATCTACCACCTCTTTCATAGAAGTAACGTCAGTGGTCATCATGCTAACACCGACAAGCTTTGCATTACTGATCAGATCGTTTAAGATCGTAAAGAAATCTGTTTTAGGATGTTCGCTTGCGTCCAGGATCTTTACATCCAGGCCGCGCACATTCGTTAAGTAACTTCCTATCGCCAGCGCCCCCCAGGGATAATTGATGAACCTGCTTCCTGTATCAGGGGTGATCAACAAAACATCCATGCCGCTCCCATTAAGGTTTCTTTTGTGCCCTGCAGACTATCTCTCCTTCGGCGTTAAAACCCATCGTTTCCACGCAATAGCCGGCGCGCACTAACTCGTCTTTCAGCATAGCGCGTGTGTACTCGCGAAAATGGGTTGTGTCACTTAAATATGGCAAACCCAGGTAGATCAATAGCTGCGTCCGCCAGTTCTCCTGGCTAGGAACACAAATGAGAAGACGCGAAGCATTAATTCGCTTAAGAAAAGCGACGGGGTCCTCGATATGCTCGAGAAGATGAGAAAGGATGCATACGTTATAGCCTGCTTCCCTAAAAAAACCGGTAAAGTCAAATTTCCTCAGGTCCGCCTGTACGAACTTTACATTCCCATCGCGCTGGGACATTTTCCAATGCCGCACAAGCTTCGGGTCAGAGTCAATGCCATATCCTTCTTTGATATATGAA
Organism: uncultured Planctomycetia bacterium; assembly: GCA_964534705.1. GTDB lineage: Bacteria > Omnitrophota > Gorgyraeia > 2-01-FULL-45-10 > 2-01-FULL-45-10 > CAZHPY01. Next base: position 24,142 of record CAZHPY010000001.1, read on the forward strand.
GCGATCTTATTCAGAATAAGTCCGGTACCACAACCTATATCAATAACAACATCTTCCGGAGAAACATTCTCGGCAAAAAATTCGTAGCGATAGTTAAAAATGTTCTTTGGGTGGATCCCCTTGAAAAATCGTATCAGGAACCGTTCGAAGAGCCGCCTTTCCACCCAATTTCTTGTTTGACTATACAGCCTGATTATTCCGCGCATCATTTTACTCTTTCCCGCTTCCGCCATCATCGCTCCCTTTTAGTCTTTTTTAAACACCAGAAGAATCGAGTGTCCGGCGAAAGCCGAAAATAAATAATAATTCATCATTCTGATCAACCGCGCCCACAAACGCTTGGATTTATACACGTTTGATAAAAAAGGGTGAAGCAAGGATATCTCCTCCATCAGCCCCTTGCTCGGGTCAAATGCCTTCTTTGACAGCAGCTTAAACCCGAACGGCATTACCTTATTAACCACAAAGTCTGCGCACAAAATAAACTGATAAAACGCCTGATCATCTTTTTTATTTTCTTCAAAAGAGTAGAGGCCGCATGTTTTTTTTAACCGCCGTAACGGATTAAGGTTCGGGAAACTTAAGAACAAGCAGCCCCCTGGCTTCAGTACTCTTGCCGCTTCTGCAATAATCCCGTCAAAACCTTCCTGAAAGTGCTCGATAACCCCCAGCGACCAGTATCCATCAAAAAAAGAATCTGGAAAATTTAAGGCCCTGACGTCCTGAATAGACAGCTTTAATCCTGGAAACGCCTTCTTTGATCTTTCAATCGTGTTTTCCTCGAAATCCACTCCGTAAGCATCGAAGCCCCAAGATGAAAGGCCGAAGACTATGTTGCCGGCGCCACAACCCGCATCAATGACTTTTCCTCCGGGCTTGATATATCTGCGCGCGCAAGCCCTGATAAACCAGTTGTTCTTCCCGTCTTCAACAAATGAATGCAGGTCCTGCGATCCCCACAATAAGTTCCAGAACGCTTTTCCAGAAACTTTCTGAAGCTCGACTAATCTGTCATTTTTTGTGTCATAATATCTGCATCTATCCATACCTTACCTGCGCCGCCTGCCAACATTACGCCTATATCAACACCTTTTCACCCATTATTGTCTTAAAGAAATCGGTCAGTCTCAAGGTAGCATTACCATCTAACGGCCCAACGTGTTCCTGCACATGCTTAAGGCCACGCGCGATCTGGGCCAGACGGAAATCATTGTCATAAATAAGCTTTTCAAATACAGGAGCGGCGTTCTCATCCGGAGAGATATGAACAACTCCCTTGTTTTCCAAGTAATCGAACCCCTGCCCTTCGAATCTTTCCAGTAATCCCTTGTACTGAATACTTACAACGGGGGTTCTTGCCAACATAGCTTGCCATATCGCAGTCGTTATAGGAACAGATACTATATCGGCCGCTGAACATAGAGAGAAAAGATTGTAATTATCGACTACCCGCCCCTTGCATCCCCACAACTTAATCCATTTTTTCACATCTTTTGTGGCCTGAAGAGGATGCGTTTTGACTATTAATTGTGCACCCTTAATGGCATTAACAGCCTGACCTGTATTCTTAAAAAGTGCTTCGACGTCTCTTATTGTAAACGGACTGGCAGCGAAAAAAGAAATTAAAAGCACTATCGGTTTTTCAAACGACAACCCAAGATCAGAACAAACTTTGCGCCTCGCTTCTTCCTTCGAGCTTATGACGGCCCTGTCAACGAGCGTATCTCCCACAGCGCATATGCGCTCTTTCCCATACTGTCCCAAGAAACTATTATAAAAAACATCTCCGGAAACGGCCATCCACTCCTGAGAACGCACAACCACGTTATTGTAAGCGTTCGAGGAAAGCGCATAATACGCCACTGTTGGTATCTTACGCTGACGGCAGATCAAGGTAACAGCCCTGGGCAGTTCCCAATCCTCAAAACAAACGACCATGTCGGGCTGACATCGTTCAACCGCTCGTTTTGCAACTTCCACATAATAAGCAGAAAACCGGCCTCCTTCCAAACAGGAGTTTCTCAAGATAGGCTCGGCGTAAGGAAATATCGGTACGCCATACCAACTATGTCCTAAGCGTAATGGAGCGTGCTTCTTTAATTGATCCCATCCGCGGCGAGCCGCGCCCTCCACGCTTCGTGTCAACTTAACTCCCTCTCTTGTATTTATCCACTCGTGGCTATAACTACATTTTACCCCGGCTCGTCTTAAATTTTCCGTTAAGGAAACCCTTTTTTCGGCGAGGAGATATATATCTGCATCCAAATTTTGACGCAATGAAGGTAACGCCGCAACGAGCCTCTCCACCGAACGGTCGATCCATCCAATAAATAGAATGCGAGGGCGCGTCTTCTTCTCTGAAAAAATACCGCCCTCTACTTTAGACGGCAGTCGCTTAGCAAAAGAACGGATTAATAATCGATAATCCGGGATGCCTCTCCTGTAAGCCGTTAAACCAAAGAGAGACGTGAAGAGCCCGTGTCTCTGATCAAGAAGCGGCCCTTCTTTTGCCGCGACCGCTTTAACAATGCCAGCAACCGGTCCTCGGCCAATGGTCCGGACCGTATCAGGGGACTCTTTTTCGATCACGCCCTTGATAGTGTTAACATAGATCAAGTTATTAAAAAATAATGGGAGAAGCCATCGGAGCTCTATCGTACTCAATAGCGGGATATCGCGATGCACTAAACCATATTCCATGCCTAATTCTTTAGACTGGGAATAAAGCGCGTCCGCGAAAGAATGGAGCGAGGAAAAATCAACGCTGTTCCATGCGGCAACATTTTCTATTCCATAATTGTATCGCCGCAATCCTTCGTCCTTAACTTTTTCCAGGAAAAGAGCGCTACTGCAGATACCCCCCACCCCGTCAAGCCCGGAACGTTTTGATAAAAAAGCTAAATAAGAAAGCGCGATATCCTTTGCCTTGAAACGTAAGCCGCAGTGGTTACTATTGGCGAAAAAATCATCTGTGAAGAGAATTATTTTTTTCATTTTAAGCTCATTTTATGGCCACTGCTATCAGTTTGTGAGAGAAACACATAGCTGGAAAGAGTTTAAATAATATTCCACCTGTCGGAATGACCTCAATATGACCGAAACATTTTTCTAGCAGATCCTTAAGTTGCCCCGCGTCATAGAAGGTTACATGTGTAGGATCGTCGCGTAGCATGCGCAAATTACGGTATACCACCGCGTTAATTATATCGTAAAAGCGCTTGATCGGATAATTAGGCGTCATTACTACTAATTTTCCGCCGGTTCTTAAAACTCGGTGCAATTCACTGATACACGCTGCCGATTTATGGGATAAGATATGCTCGATTACCTGATCGCTGATGACGAGATCGAAGCTTGAATCCGGATAAGGCAACGGCCTGTTCTCATCAATAAGTAGCGCCCGCTCCCAGCCGATTTCCCGACACCTCTTTATGCGAAGTGATGAAATATCACAACCGAAAATATTATCGGCTCCATATCGATCGGATAAAAAGGAGAAATACTTACCATCTCCGCAGCCATGGTCCAAAACTGTCATGGGTTTACTGGGCACATGTTTATCAAGAACGCGGACAAAACCATCCGCGACCATTCCTTTCATGGAACGTTCTATTGCGTATTTCTCAAAGTCTTGATGGCCCATATTATCCCTTATTTAAAAATGTATATCGCAAAACTTCTTCTGGATAGACGTCTTCCAAAAAGAAGGCGACGAAAGCATCTTCATGAACATATTGGCGCTGTTACCGCGTCCAAACGAAAAATCCACCGAGCGGCGGACTATGCATTTATTCAAAGCAGCTGCGATCTCTTTTTCATCTTCTTTAACATTAAGAACCGAGTCATTCTCTATGCGCGACGATTGCCTGGTGCCAATATTGATGCAGGGCACCCCGAATACCGCGGCTTCACGGATACCGGAACTCGAGTTCCCGATAATAAGATTGGCGTGCTTTAGAAGACTTATATAGTACTCAAAACGCAGAGAACAGAAAACACGAAAATTAGAGTTGTTCCTCAAAGGACCTAACGCGTTATAAACGACTTCCGACCCCTTATCATTATTAGGCTCAATAACAACGAATTTCTTTTTAGAATGGAGCAAGGCGGAGACTACTGTTTTAATATTATCCGGGAGCATCGCGATCTCTGTCGTTACTGGGTGATAACAAAAAATACCGTACTCCTCGAACGGAATATCATAACGTTTCTTTACTTTCTGTAAAGAAGGCAATAACCGTGACTTCATGATATCAACTTCCGGAGAACCTATTACGTGGATCGAATCCTGCGACTCCCCCAACTGAATAAGGCGTTTCCGGGAATTTTGATTAGCCACGCAATGAACATGAGATAGTTTCGACACAGAGTGCCGGATCAAGTCATCGACCGTACCGGAAAGCTCCCCTCCTTCTATATGGGCTACTAAGATATTATTCAGGACGCCTACGATCGCCCCGGCCAGCGCCTCAGCCCTGTCACCGTGGACGACTATCAAATCCGGACGAAAAACACGGACGTAGTTAGAAAGCCCCTGGATCGTATTGGCTACTATGAGGTCCATATCGGAGCTGGAGCTTTCCGTTTGGTTCATAAAAAGAAATACGTTCTTAAAATCTGTTTTCAGTATTTCTTCGTATGTCATCCCATGCCGTAAAAGGACGTGCATGCCAGTCGCAAATATCTTGCATTCGAACTTGCTCGAACGTTCCACTGTCTGCATTAGCGCCTTCAGTTTTCCAAAATCTGCCCTCGTTCCTGTTATAAAAAGGATATTTTTCTTTTTAGACATAATACCTCACATTAAAATTAAAAAATGCTCTATTTGATATCCTGCCAGGACAATTGAGTATTGACCGGGAGATCCCTATTGAACGCCTTCCCAAGGACATTCTCGAAATCCCGGGCTTTGATCGAACCGTTACCCGGCCTTTTGCACCAAATATTCTCAGGGCTCAGGACTTCACCCTTTTTCACATCTTTTATAGTAACAACACAGGCATAAGCAAAATTTATTGTTGGCTGCTCTTCCTTTAAAATGTCTTTTGACCCGCCTAAAGCAGCAAAGACCGCCCGTGAGCCATCAATGAGATCTTTAAGCTTTACTGGATCGATAGATAACGAGATATCTGGCCCGGGCCAGCTTTTATCTGACGTAAAATGCTTTTCCAATACCTTCGCACCCAGGGCAACCGCCGCAAAACATGTATAATTACCCGTCGAATGGTCGCTCAATCCCAAGATGGCGTCAGGAAAAGCCAAGGAAAGCTCTGATATCGCCCCTAGTCTCACCTTGTTATATGGCGTGGGATAGACAGAAGTACAATGCATCAGCACAAATGGGATACGGGCCATCCTGAGGATCTCCACGGCAGGCCGCACAGTCTCCACGCTATTCATTCCAGTGCTCAAGATTACAGGTTTTTTATACAAAGCAATGTGTTTTATCAACGGATAATTATTGCACTCACCCGATCCGATCTTATATGCACAAACATCCATCTTCTCAAGACGTACTGCTGCCGCACGCGAAAAAGGCGTGGAGAGAAATATCATCCCCTTGGATTCCACGTATTTTTTTATCTTACGTTCCTCGACTTCGGTCAAAGCACACCTAGACATAATATTCCAGATGCTCTCTTTTGCATTACCAGGGATCACATTATTAGGGATCATTTCATCCTCGATTACATGCGACTGGAATTTAACGCATTCGCACCCTGCCATATGAGCATCATCAACCATGCGGACAGCCTTTGCAAAACTGCCATTGTGATTGATCCCTATCTCAGCTATGATCAAAGGAGAATGGCCATTCCCTATGGTGCGGCCTCCGATAACCATCTCTTTTTTTATACCTGCCATGATCCTACCCTTAGCCGCCCTTCATTTAACCAATTCGACAAAATTATTCAATATCTGCAATCCTACCATAGCACTCTTTTCAGGATGGAACTGGCAACCGTAAATATTATTTTTATGAACAGCGGAACAAAATGCATTTCCGCCATAATCAGTAGTACTTAATATGTCACCGGCATCATACGGCTGCGCCGTAAAACTATGCACAAAATAAACATTGCTCTGATCTTGCATGTTATTAAATATAGTCCCGAGCCACCTATCTTTCTTTGGCTCATTTATTCTGTTCCATCCAACATGCGGTATCCTATCATTACAGCCTTTTTTCAGAGATAATCTCACTACCTTTCCATTTAGCAGACCCAAACCTTTTGTCAGGCCGAATTCCTCCCCCTCACCCATTAACATCTGCATGCCCAGACAAATCCCCAAAAACGGCTTCCCGGTCTCAACGAACCGATAGATCGTATCAATAAGGCTGTATTTCTTTAAATTATCCATCCCTGCCTTAAACGCCCCTACGCCCGGCAAGACCGCAGCGTCATACGAGAAGATATCTTTATTATCCCTGCTTAATGTCGGATCTGCCCCTACTTTTTTAAGCCCCATCAGTATACTTTTTACGTTTCCTATATCATAATCGATAACAAAGATGCGTTTTCTTTTCAAATTCTCACCTCTACGCTATTTCTACATAAACGATCCTTGATCTCGACGATCGAGGAAACATCATAATGCAGCATCGAAGCTACTGCTACGGCGTTAACCCCCGTGTTCAGTATCAGATCGCTGATCTGTTCCGGCGTGCCGGCGCCTCCGCTGGCAATAACCGGTATCGATACGCGTTCCGTCACCTTCTTTATGAGATCAACATCAAATCCTTTTTTCGTACCTTCCTGGTCAACGGAGGTCAAGAGTATCTCTCCGACGCCAAGGTCTTCAAGCCTCTTTACCCACTCTAAAACATCTACGCCGGTGCACTCTCTACCGCTGTCAATATACGCTTCCCAGGAGTTCCCCTTCCTTTTGGCTTCGACTGAACCGACAATGCACTGGGAACCAAATATCCTTGAGGCTTCCTTTACAAAATCCGGCGTCTTTATAGCCTGTGTATTTATAGCCGTTTTATCCGCTCCGGCCCTTAAGGCTTTTTCGATATCGCCTATAGTCCTTAATCCTCCGCCTATCGTCAATGGCACAAAAATCTCCTCGCAGGCTTTTTCAATCAAATGAAAGAGACCGTTCCTGTTGTATAGGCTCGCAACTACATCCATATATATTAATTCGTCAGCGCCACCAGTATAATATTTGCGAGCAAAGTCTTCCGGCTTGCCTAAAACCCTGACCCCTTCCAGATGGATCCCTTTTACAAGATTAGGGCCTTTAATATCGAGCCGGGGGATTATCCTGATCTTCCTGTTCATTTTATATAGTGCCTCGCGCCCCTGAAACTACTATTGTCTCCGAAGTAGAGCTCTCTAAAATCGTTTATCATGGATTCTGCTCTTGCCATATCTTTTGACGTATGCATATAGTGATCCGTTATAAGTTCTTTATTGGCGTCAAAAAGAAGGTTGTAAAATTTATCTTCGGGTATGTCGGTAAAATTGACAGTGACAAGATCAGAGTTTTTAAAAAGAGTGAAGAAATCTTCGGCTCCGGAAATATATTTTTTCTTTATGGCTTCGTAATAAAGATCGCAGCCCGGATAAGGCGTAACAGGCCTTACGGTTCGGAGCTGGTCATAAGTATTATACTTCTTTATAAGCTCCACATTGCTCCTGAGGGACTCTTCAGTGTCTCCTATATTGCCCCACAGGAAGTTAAGGCCAAGTCCTATGCCGATCCTTCCGGCAATTTCTGCGGCCCGTATATTCTGTCCGACAGTTGTCCTTTTTTTCATAAGGTCTAACACTGTCTGGTCAGAGGATTCCATTCCAAAATTGAGGAACTGGCAACCGCAATCTTTCAGGGCAACTGCAAGTTCTTCGTCAAAAAGATCTACCCTGGCATTGCAGGAAAATTTGATCTCCAAGCCCTTATCTTTTAAGGCGTCCCTGAATTCGTATAACCTTTTTTTTGAGAATATGAAAAGCTCGTCAAGCATAGTGAAATAGTTAACGCCGTAATTTCTTTTCAAAAAATCTATCTCTTTGATTACATTTTCCACGCTCCTGACTCGTATGCCATCCTCCATCCTATAACAGAAATTACATCTATTTATACATCCCCTGCTCGATATCATGCCAAGCACAATATCTTTACTATCAGCGCGGAAAGGCTTAAGGCAGGATGTGTATTTATCCATCGGAAAAAGCGACCACTCCGGAAACGGAATAAGGTCAAGATTTTTTATGGGCTTACGCCTTTCATTCAAAACGGGTCGGCCATCTTGCACATAAGCTATGCCTTTCACTTTTGCAAGATCGCCCCGGTTTTCCTTACATCGCACCAGTTCCGTGATCGTCTCCTCAGCTTCTCCTATTACAATGATATCTGCCTTTGTTTTCTTTAAAATATAATCATGGACAGGTGATGGCCCTGGCCCGCCGAGAATAAGCCATGCGTTTTTCTTGTGAAGACCTACCATCTCGCAGAGCGGCACTATCGTCTCAATGAACCGCGATGCCAGAAAGCCTATTCCTATCATGTCGAAGTCATTATTATCCAGAAAAACGGCAAGCTCATCATTTGTATAATGAAATACGTCCTGGCAGTACACTTCAACATCTATACCGTTATTCCTGAGTATGCCAGAGAGATAGGCCGGTCCCAGAGGAAAATGATTATCATCCTGATAAAGGTCGTGTATTATAAAAAGAACTTTTGGTCGCCTATTCATATTGCGCCTTAAGCAGTAATTCTGCCAGTTTCATATCAAGCTCGCTGTCTATGTCAATAGACCTGCCGGCCGGCATTATATATGCGAATGTTCTTCTGCCAAAAAACCCTTTAACCTTTTTAAGATAATCTATATACGAGGCGTAGATGACACCGTTTAAGCGATAAGACGCAGGGAATTCCTGCCTGTTCTTATTTTTCATTTTCTGACTCATGAAATCCTTCATGCACCCATCAGGCGGAAGCAGGTTTACCCATGAAGGGGGATAACCCGTATCGCATACCGAGATAATAGCCTGCGCATCCTTAACAAACATTTCCTCTATTGAATTATCGATATCCTCGACGGCCCTAAGGGGTGACGTAGGTTGTAAAAGCACTATTATATCGAACAGCTCATGCTTCTTCCTGAAAAAATCGGTCGTATGCAATATAACATCTACCATGGGAGTTTTATCTCCGGCTAATTCTACTGGCCTGACAAATGGAACGAGTGCGCCATATTTAAGCGAGATGCTTGCTATCTCCTCATCATCCGTAGAAACTACAGTCTTATCAAGATACTTGCTTTGGAGCGCGCTTTCTATGGTCCACGCAATAACTGGTTTGCCACAAATTTCCCGGATATTTTTTCTCGGAACGCCCTTAGACCCGCCTCTCGCAGGAATAATACCCAATATCTTCTTGCCCTTATACATTTATAAGCCTCCCGGCACTATTCAACCTGATGCTTAAGGCACCACTCCCCGTTCGTGCCCTTGCGCCACAGATGCTCTGAGCGCGCGTTGTCAATAACCTGCCAGAACTCTTCTTCGGATATACCTATGTATGACAGGAACTCTTTAAAATATCTTTTTGGGAATTCCCCATCGTATTTCTTGACGAGTGCCACACCTTCTTCACGCGTTATATGGCCACGTCTTATTTCCTGTGAGGCGTCATAGGAAGCCCTACCTATCCCGAATTTTATAAATGATGTAAAATAATGAAAACCATCTATCTTATCATCGAGGCTGGAATACTTAGAATAAGTCCCTTCAGTCCGTTCCGGATTTACCTGAAAACCGCAATTCTCCGACGCATAGTAGAAATTTGACTGAGAATCCCATTTTACATAATAACTGAGGTAATGAACCTCGGTCTTATTTTTCATGACTTCATCCATATCTACGGGAAGGTAGAGATTCAGTTCGGAGCGCGGTATTCCGTGTTCGGTCAGCTCGTCAATAGGTAATCCTGACAATTTTATATCAAAGATCTTTTCTTTTTCAACGGCAAAATACCTTGATTCCATTAGCGGGGAGTTATTATTGGCTACGGTCGAGTTAATTTCGGCTGGGTTTTCACCATAAATTATAAGAGGTATCTTCTTTTCGACCGATAATCGCGGGGATACATTCTTCTGGCCTATTATGAAAGGCTGAAATGGATGAACCAGGTTTTTAAAGGCCAGCTGCGTCAGTTTTTTGTGAATTTTACCGTTAGGGGTAACCAGTATGTTGTCAAAGCCGGTATGGATCAGATTCTGAAAGTTTCGCCACCCTATATCGGTATAGATGTGCGGCGCCCAAGTAACGGTCAGCGGGTTCATTCCATATTTGTACTTCAAAAGATGGGCAGCAAAACAGCTGTCTTTCCCTCCGCTGCTGGCCACTATAACATCATAGTATCCGTCATTCCTACGATGCTTGCCAAGAAGCTCTTTTAACAGATTCTCTCTTGCCGTCCAATCGGTCCTGTCTTTTATCTCACCGAATCGGCATGCATGGCATACGTCATCTTCATCAAAAGTCAAAGTCGGTTTCCTGTCCGATCTTTGATGCCTTGTCTCTACGACCGCCGAAGGCACCTGATTTGACATAACGCATTTCTTGCAAAATTTAACTTCTGGCGGGAGACCCCACTTGACTTTAGTTTGGTTAGTTGCCATGTCTGCTTCTTCTGCCTTGTTTTTCAAAATTAACTTCTCTTTTTTCCAACAAATATAAACTGTTCCGGAGTAGTAAAACCGGATGAACATAAAAATCTATCTACCATGTTGATCCACTTCGCAACTTTATGCTCCATGTCTACTGATTCCATCCTTAAGCCTCCTATTATCCTGTCAAAAAAAGAAAAAGTATTCTTGAATTCCAGCTCTTCAAAATTAGCCTTGAGGGCAGGATACATATCGGAAAAAGCCGCCTCATTGTCCAGCGGCGACTGAACATTCTTCCCGGAAGAATCCTTATAATCAAACTCATTCTTTATCCCTTCCAATAGTCTTTTTAGCTCCTCCTCATCTTCAGGTAGCTTGACAGGTTGATAGTAATTATTTCCCAGCGCCAATAACATCCTGATAGAATGTATTATTGCGGCATCCGCATCCCTTAACCTTATCCTTGTCGGTTCGGAAACAAAAATAATGCCTCTCGCAGTAAGTAACGATGATACCTTGCGCAGCACCGCATCCTGATCTCCGAAATGGTGAAGGGACGAAGAAAATACGGCCATATCGAATTCATGTTTGCTATTGAACTCATGAATATTCGAACAGATATACTCAAGTCTGCCCCTGTGTTCCTTATAAGGGTCTTTTCCCGCCACATCTCGCGCTATTTCCACACATTTTTTTGAAATGTCTATGCCTGTCACATTATATCCATAACGGGCAAGTTCCAATGAAATGTGGCCCGGACCGCACGCAACCTCCAGAACGTTAACATCGCTGGGTTCAGTTTTTAAATAATTACTGATAATCTTTCTTATATAGCTAACTACTTCTCCAAACAGCATTTGAGCGTAAGCTGCGTCGCGCCATGGATTATTATAAAACCATTCACACCTACCTGCCGTCCTCAGGTCCGGAACGTGCCCATGGCTTACCCTCTCTTCTATCTGGCTGTCAAAAGACCTGGATTCTATCTTCAGTTTTTCCGAATAGTTATTATCATCTTTCATTAGATCCCCCTCGCTGCCGTTAATTCATTTTCAATAAAAAAGGTCTTTTTATCTTTTTTAAATACGTTTGCAAATTCGATCCAGCCATTGCAGGACTTGCATAATTTAAGCTCATTCCACCTGGAATGCAGATGTTTATCTATCATATCTTTTCTTAATTCCGATCCTGTCCATATATCTGATAGAGATTGTTGACTTAAATTACCAAACTTGTTTTCGTCAAAAAAATCCGCAAAGCAGGAACATACGTTTCCCTTATGGCTTATATTCGGATATAGCCATAAATAAAGGCATGGATACCGCTCTATGCTGACCTTTTCTATAAAATCAAACTTATCGCCCCAATTGTGCAGAGTTTGACTGTAGGTAAAGACATTGTAATCATTCCAGAATCTTTCAAACTCATCATAATAAGGCTTGTTCTCTGCGGTATTCAAGAATTGGACACCTATCATGACATCTATATTATTTCTATCCCTCAGTTTTATAGCTTGTATGACATTATTCAGGATCTTCGAAAAATCCTGATAATTAGTCAACTTTGTGTAAAGGTCTGGATTTATCGTCTGCAACGAAAAAATAAGCTGGTCTACACCGCTCCTTAGAACTTTTAAAGCCAGGTCTTCGCTGAGTATAAGGCCGTTCGTGTTCAAGGTTATATAATGCAGCCTGTTGTTCTCTTTGATACCGGCAATGATATTAAAGAAATCCGGGTGTAGAATATTTTCGCCTCTTGTCCCAAACTGAAAATATGTAGGCACATCTTTAGCATCGTTTAACAAGCGCTTTATGATATCCATATCTATAAATTCTTTCGGAACATTTACAGTGCTCTGCGGGCAGTAACTGCATCGAAATGTACAGTGCCCGCAAAGGTTAAGTGCAAAACCATGCGGCTGGCTTATCTGATATTTTATGTTCTCAATCAAATCCGGTTTTATAATACCGTTCAATATAAGTTTCTCACGCTTCTTGTCTAAAGAGCTCTGTTTTTTATTCAATATGCACGCTCCCTTTATTCCATTTTAATCAGTATGTTTCATAACATCTATACTTAAACCCATCTTATCCCTGCGGTCATCATATCTAATATCATCTGAAACGATAGCATCCTTAAAATATAGCTTTGCCAGAATCTCTTTTCTTTCTACGCCGAAATCGGTTAAAGTGAATTTTTGATGTGATGCTTTGTATTTTATAAGAAATTCTGCAACATCATTGGAAACGGTTGTAGTATTGGCCCAACGTATGTTAACAAGATAGAACCCTTGCTCTTTTCTGAACCGCAGCCTTTCAGGAACGTAAAATCTCTTTCCCGTCTCTAACTCCTTATAAAAATTTGGGTCGTGTACAAGCTTATAAGGCCTGATGAAACTATTTTTCTCCTGCATCAGCTGGTCGGCCTCATTCAAATACCCGTGGTAAGCGCGTGCGGACATCCGGCAACCGGTCTGGCATATGTCAACGTAATCGCAGCCTTCACAGCCTTTATATCTATAGCTTTCGTCATGCCACTTGATCATATTCTCGTATGTCTTGAAGATTCCTATCTTGAATACGTTGCCATAGCTCTCGGCTTCATGGACACAAGCATGGGCTTCACCATTTGCATTGATACCTATAACGTGTCCGGACTGCGCAGGACATCCTCTCCCAACAAAATCGCTGTATCTTTCCAGATCGCCCAACAGACAAAGAGGATAACTGACAAGCGTCCCTATCATCATACCTGTATCATTCTTTATCTTGACCAGCTGGTCAAGAACATAGATGGCGTCTTCCTTTAGCATCTCAAATTCTGTTTTAAAAGCATTGGTTATATTTACAGACGGGACTGTACGAGTCCCGAATATCTTCTGGCATCCCAGGTCATGGCATAGCTTACCGGTGCCGTAAACCTGGTCCCTGTTCATTTTTGAGACTATCATATTAACGCTTATCCTGAACCTGTTCCGGACCGCAAGTTGGATGGCATTTATTATTCTTTCAAAAGCCCCATCCTGTCTGACGAGATAATCGTTCGTTTTCGGATCAAAAGAATTAAGGCTTGTAAGAAAATGGTCTAACCCCGCATCGGACAATCTTTTAATCCTGTCTTCAGTCGCAAGCATCAGGTTAGAGTTACAGCTCACCGATATATTATTTTTCGTCAACTTTTTTATGGCGTATTCCAGCAGATCGAATCTGGACATTGGCTCACCGCCGCTTAAAACCACATGAAAGATACCGGCCTCAACAAACATCTCAACGAGCCTGTCGACCATCTCGTTTGTCATCGAAAGTGTCTTAGACCCTTCTTCCCGCCAAAAATTGTAACAATGCCTGCATTTAAGGTTACAAGCATCGGTTATCTCAAGATTTATAGCTGAAGGAGCTTTAAATATATATTTCATTTTTAGGTCCTATGTCCGCATAGCGGCTATGTGATCATAAAACGCACTAGTTCCAGGTATTTTTCTGCAATCGCAGAAATCGAAGGCACGCGAACCAGGTTTTTGAACAATTCATAATTACATACGAGGCAGTCTAGTCTTGATAGAAGCTCTTCCTTGTCCGAAAAAGGTATCCCCCCATAACCAACATTTTCCTTATGGCCTCCGCTATCCAGATACAGGGCCGGAAGGCCGCATGCCAGCGCTTCTATAAGAGCATTTGAACAGGGGTCATTCTGGCTGGCTGTTATATAGATATCGTGTTCCCTCAGAATCTTTCCCAGATGACGTGAGTGGACAGGTTTTATATGTTTGATCTTTGAAAATTTTTCCGAGGAATTACCGACAAAAGTGTATTCAAAGCGTCCCCAATCCAGGTTATCCTCTATCCACTTATACACAGGCCCGCCCTTTCGAGTGTTATGCGACCAGCTCGTAGAAATAAGCCGTATTTTTCTATCGGTAGAGAATTTAATTCTGCCGTTAGAGTGAAAATATTCGGGATCAACCGAATTACCTATAACTACCGGCTCAACAGGCCTGTATCCCATTTCAATCAGGTTTTTCATGGTCCACACTGATTGCAGGACTGTAGCAGACGCAAATCTTGCGTTAAGGTCAAATATTTTGTCGTCCATCTCCCTATCTGTGCCTCGATAAAGAGCGACCGGCCCATCAATACGATGTATCATCTTTATCGGGAATCTGCGTGAATACTCATAAAATTTTTTCACGTCGAACCATGCTGAATTACATATATACACATCTATATCCCGGCCTAAACGGTTATCGACTACATTTATCCCTTTACTTTCAAAAGCCTTGCGAAGAGCAAGCATAAATTGGTTCCCGCCACCGTACGGAGGCCTGTGATATTCATGCCAAAATCCAACCCGCACTTTGCGACCGAAAAAATAAGACTTTTTAACAGCCGTTGGCATACGGCGCAATATCTTGTTTACCAGGCTATCTTTGCGTAACAATGCCTTATCTAACATGGAGCATGAGACTGATTTTTTTGGTTGATATATCGGGACCTTGGAAATATCCTTATAGATCTGGAGAAACCGCAAGACATTAGCCTCAGGAGTAAAGTTTTTCAATAAACGCTCGTAATGAATACCTACTGTGTTTTTAAGGAATGGGGCACGGATCTCTCTCTCAATCGATGCAACCGCCTGTTCTACATTATCAAATATGCATTCCGGCTCAAGTATATCCGGCGAAAGCCCCACTCTTGAAGATATTACTTTGCAATGCGTTGCCACCGCTTCAAGCGTTGAAAACGGTCCGCCCTCCCATCGGCTAGTGACAGCATATAGATCCAGCATATGAAATGCCTCATTAAGCATTCCATGGTCTACGGTATTGATATGTATATCGTCCCGCTTCGTGGTGGTGCCCAGAAAAGTATAAGGTATGCCGCGCATATCCAATTCTCCCCTTAACCAATGACGGCGCGGACCTATTAACAAAATATGAATAGGCAACCCTTTTTTATGTAGAATTTCTGCTATGCTAAGGAATAGATCCGGACCTTTTTGCAACTTTGGCAATAGCGCCCCCCCTGAAAAACTAGCACCTTCAGTATCGCGCATGAAATTACCGATGATAAATTTCCCTTTGGGCAGGTTATATTTGGATTTCATTGAATCTATCACCTCTTCTGCTATGGGACGCGGAGTAAAAGTGGTCGGCAGGATAGTATTGGGCATATATTGAGCATGCTTACCGATCTTGTTTAACCAATAAAAGCTGAGCTGGTTTGGAGCCAACCATAAACCCACCCTTTCAAAAGCCTTGAGCATGCCGGGAGATTTCAAAAGCTGAAATACATCATTGTCCAGATTACATATAATGCGCTTGCCTGTAATTTTTTGGCTTTGTAAATCAGCCAAATAGTCAGTAGAAACTGAATGGATCACATCGGAATCTTCCAGTCCGGTAAATCTCATTAAGCCCTGGAAATTTTGCAATGAATGCTTAGTCTGGTTCAGCAGGTCATCTAATGCCCATCCGAAACCATCCCCTCCACAAAGAAAGACTCGGCTTGGCAGGGTTAGACCAGTATCTGAATTGGCTGTAATAATATCTGCTTTATCCATTTTTCATTACCCTATTTTAGTAGCTCTGATCAAATAACCCGTGGTCAGCTCTTCTTTATACCTTGTCCAACGGTCAAAAAACAGTATAGTAGGCGCAATCGAAATAAAAATAACCCGGAATAACTTCATCCCAAAAGACAATTTCCGTGCATCATTATAATAGTTCAAAAGATCCAATACCACGGCCACGATCCCGCCGCGAGGAGCGATCTCCTGCACTGTAAATCCAGCTTCTTTGAACTCTTTATGTATTTTGGCCGGCGTCCAACGATGAAAATCAGCTGGATCCGCGTGAACCGGGTATAGGAATGGCATGGAAGCAACGATATGCCCGGACGGTTTAAGCAAACGCACGCATTCCTTTAAAACGCAGCCAGGATTTTCAACATGCTCGAGAACGTCGGTCATAACAATCCAATCATAAGAAGCATCTGCCACTGGCACGGATTCAGCACTGCAAAGAAAATCGGGTTGTGTAGCCGGATCTGAATTTACATATTCCCAGGAGTAGGTCCTGTCTAACGGCGGACAAAAAGAACCGCGCTTATTGTGCTTTTTCCCTCCAACGTCAAGAACACGCCCGGAAAAAGGAATTCGGCCCAAAAAATGGTCTAAGTAATACCTTGTCGCGCTGATAAAGCGAGCCACCCCTTACCTCCTCGTGCTAAATAAAAAAATAATCACACCTTTGTATATATGCCTATACCTGCCATGTCCCGGAATTCGGGACATTTATTAAGCAGGTCTTCGTAATTCCCTGAAGCGATTAACCGGCCATTTTTCAGGAAGAAGATCACATCGCATGCCCTTACGGTCGTAAGCCTGTGCGCAATGATTAATATAGTCTTTGAGCCTGACAAATTGGCCAGAGATTCCATAAAAGCCTTCTCTATTTCATTGTCGAGCGCCGCGGTCGCTTCGTCCATGACCAGAACCTGCGGATTATTATATAGGGCCCTGGCAATTCCCACCCTTTGTCTTTGCCCGCCGGACAAGCGGACACCTCTTTCACCTATCTCTGTATTTATCCCGTCGGAAAGCTCTAATATGAACTTATCCAGCTGAGCTAAGCGCAATGCAACCCACACCCTCGTCTCATCTATATCAGCCGGCTCTACCCCAAAAGCTACATTGTGCTTAATGGAATCATTGCAAAGATATATAGCCTGGGGAATATACCCTATTTGATCCTGCCATCCTCTGAGGTTTCCATAAATATCGAAACCATCGACCAAAACACGCCCTTGCGAAGGCTTTAAAAGCCCTGTTATAATATCGATCGCGGTCGTCTTCCCTGCGCCCGAAGAACCTACAAAACCTACCGTAGCGTTTTTCGGGATCGCAAGGCTCACGTGATCCAGTGCCAATCTGGAACAACCTTCATATGAGAACAAAATATTTTCCAACCTAATATCCTTTTGAATGGTTACGGCTCTATCTTCTTTATGCAGTTTTTTAATCCCATCCACCTGTTTAGAGGCAATCAGGTCATCATAAATTTCATCGAAATAAGCAGAACAAAGCCTTGCGCTGCCCCATCCGGAACTGATACGGTTCAGGCTGGGCATAAGCCTCACGGCTACGACCGCAAATAACGATATGGTAACAAATATCTTTTCAGGCGCGTTACCGGCCATAAAAGAAAAGATCACAACCGACATGACAAGCCCGACTATCAGGGCTTCGATCAACAGCCTCGGGGTCCTGCTCAATAACTCCCCCTTGGTCTCCTGCCATGAATACCGATTAGAATGGTATAGATAGCGATCCGCAAAGAAGTTCTCTTTTCCAAAAATCTTGACTTCCTTGATACTACCTAACCCCTGGTTAACCTGTTGGAGCGCAAACGCTCTGTGTTCAACGGCTACCTTACCCCACTTATTCAGCTTCTCTTTGCTGAAATAAAAGAAAATAAAAAATATCCCGCCTAAGAATAATGTGGTCGCCAGCGTGAGAATGGGGTTCGCCCACACCAATAATAAGAAAAGACACGCTACCAGTACGATCTCGGTAAGAACATAGAAGAGCTGAAGTACTATATTATTCATTATAGACTCAACCAAGTCCAGATTACGCTGCATACGCGAAAGATCGCCTTTCAGATGATAAGCGTAAGAACTTGTTAAATACGCGCGAAATAAACGGGATTTGAGATATATTTTTTTCTCAAAAACAAAATTTGCCTGCCAGAAAAAAATGATCAACAGCATCATGCTCTTAATAATAAAAACGACTATGACCCCCGTAGCTATTATTATCATAAATTGATGATACGATTGAAAATTAAAGAAGTCATATACCCTGCGGACCATCTCATTTGTCTTCACAAGATCCGGCTTACCAAGTAAAGCGGTAAAAGGAACCAGCAGCCCGATCCCCAGTATCTCAAGCAGTGAATTAAATAGGATGGCTATCCCAAAAAGAATAAAATGAAAAGAATCTTTTTTTTCGAAAATATGAGTAAGCCGAACTAATAATCTAAACATTTTGGACTTTCTGGGCGCTTTTTTCTACCTGCGCATTGATCCATTTGTAAGTAATCCTCAGGCCATCTTCAAGTTTCATGCTTGGCGACCAGCCTAGCTTCTCGCGAATGAGACTGTTATCTGAATTCCTACCCCTGACTCCGGTAGGCCCTTCCACATTTTTGATCTTTAAATTCTTGCCGGATATCCTGATAATCATCTCTGCGAGATAGTTTATAGTAACCATCTCTTCCGAACCAATGTTAACAGGGCCTGAAAAATCAGAACGCATTAACCTCAAAACACCTTCTATACATTCATCAATATATAAAAACGAGCGAGTCTGCTTACCATCTCCCCATATCTTTATTTCGCCACAATCTTCCGCTTTGGAGACCTTACGACAAATGGCGGCGGGGGCTTTTTCTCTGCCGTTATTCCAGGCGCCTTCCGGGCCGAAGATATTATGAAAACGAGCTATACAAACATTTAGTCTATAATTTCTACGATAAGCCAGATAAAGCCGTTCGCTGAATAATTTTTCCCATCCATATTCACTATCAGGCGCAGCAGGATAAGCCGAATCCTCTGAGCATTTCGGATCATTGGGGTCCTGCTGATTATATTCCGGGTACATACACGCGGAGGAAGAATAAAATATCTTCTTTACACCTGCGATCCTGCAGCGCTCTAACATATTAAGATTAATTGCTGCTGAATTATGCATAACATCTGCATCGTGTTCACCGGTGAATATGTAGCCTGCCCCGCCCATATCGGCCGCCAGCTGATACACCTCATCAAATGGCATATCGACCACGTCCTTAACAATTTGTTGATCGCGCAAATCACCTATTATGAAGTTGTCGGCGGTTGTTTTACCGAATTCAGGATATTTTAAATCCACTCCCTGTACCCAGTCGCCATCCATCTTCAACCTTTTAACAAGATGGCTGCCTATAAACCCCCCTGCCCCCGCAACTAATATTTTCTTTCTCATCTCATTTGTATTCCTTTGGATTTTTCCCATTCCTCCTTCAAGATACTATACTCCTTCTCTTTCTTCATTAAAAAATACCGGGTAAGACGCATCTTCTCTTTAACCCCTTTAGGGGTAAGGAGATAGCTTGCCTTCTTCAATTTTCCAGGATTATTAGAAAAGGACTCTCCCTTAAGCCAACCCTTTGCAATGAGTTCTTTTAGAAGGTAATTAGTCTTTCCTAAGGATATACCTAGCTTCTTAGAAACGACACGTTGCGTGGCGGCAGGATTTGATTCCACCTCTTTTATTACAGACAGGGTTTCTTCTTGAGCTCGTTCAGTCATTGAACATATTCTATCAGACAGCAGAGAAAAGTCAATTAATTATATGATATTATTAGCATATAATATTAGGGCAGATAGAGCTTAGAATATGTTATGAGGGAATTCAGGCCGCAAAGAAGAAGAAATGTAACATAATAGGCATTTGACACAAAATAAAGCCATCTATTTACCTTAAGATAGGTGATCCCCTTTATGATAAAATAAAGCACAAATGGCGCATAAAAAAGGGTTATCCTGCCCCCTGTGAACGGGTACTTCTTAAGGATCCCTAAGATAAACAGCTCGATAAAGATGACCAACCCTATGGAATCTATGTCCCAAACCTTGAATTTACTTCTCTTCAAGGCTTTAATTCCGCCTATAAACAGCGGTAATACAAATAAAGGTATCAGGACAGAAGCAAATCTTATGAATATCTTCCCTTTGCCGAACCACAATGTCGTAAGTTTGCGCACACCTTCGCTTATAGAACTGATGAATGAGCCAAAAGAGCTTGTGCTTATGAAATAGTCGTCCCAATATGAGAACAGGGGTCCGGTAGAAAGCGTATGCCGCATATCAAAATAATAAACAAATGTCAAAAACACCAAAGATAATAACGTATATAGGCATAAGACCCCGGTTAACCTTGCATCCCTGCTTGAAATGAGGAAAAAATTATATATTACGATCCAGAAAAGAAAAAAACTGCTGTAGGACACCAAAATAGTGAACGGTAAAACAAGGGTAAAAAAAATAAAACCCTTTGAGGGCGCCCTTGCCGTGAGCTCCCGCTGGTTTATAAAATACAGGCAAAAAATACCTGCCACCAAAAGGTCCATGGAATAGTGTTTCAGCTCCGCTGCGTAATAACTGAAAGAATAGCTGCAGGCGATCGAAAGGACAGCAAGTAGCGCTCCCCACTTGTCCGCGATCTCTATGCTATACACCTTTAACCACACGAAAAACGCGAGGAACATGCTCAATAAAGGAAAAAGCCTTAGCGCAAGAGGGTCGTAAATGAATTGCTCCGCGAACTTGCTGATCGCCATGAGATACATACGAGGAAAGACCTGGCTATTACTGAGAGGGCCCAGGATCTCCGGGACCTTAAGACCCTTTATATTCTCAAGAATAAAATTTTCATCGAGCCATAAAGGCCGGCAAGAAAAATAGTGCAAAAAACATAATGACAGGAAAAATACGGTACAAAGGATAAGCAGGTATCTAGAACATCTCATGAATGACTCTCCATCCATATGCTGAAATTATCGCTATGAAAGGCATCATGGGAACGCGCAGCCTTTCCCCTACGCCCCACATCAGGGCGCCGATAGAGGTGATTATAAAATATACCGCTACTAACAGCATGAACCACAGATATATATTACGCTTTATCCTGAAGGCACCCATCAGGAATCCAGACAACCAGAAGACCATCCATGGGTAGGAAAAAATAAAGCTGCCTACCTTAAGGCCTTCTGATTGGAAATATTTAAAATTGCCCGGCCTGGTCATAAGGGACATTAAACATCTGAACGACACATTAACATAATAAGGAAACGGTGCCATGTTTTTGGTATAAGAGTCCTTATTCCTTGCGTAACTTTTGAATAGGCCCTGAGTTGATAAATTATGCCTTCCCGCAGAAGAAAAAGCCGTGTCATTGTATTTGAAATAATTCCTGGCCTGCCATGCGCCAAGAAGCGAATATACAACAACCCCAAAGACCATTGCGTGAATAATGTATTTCTTAAGTTCGCCTTTTTTGCTCATACATAAAATAAATAAGATAAGCGCGAGCCCCAGATAATAGCTTACCGGCCTTACATATGTTGCTGCAGCCGCCAGTAATGCTGAAAATATAATATATTTGATCCTCCTATGCTTCAAATATAACGTAAAGCTGAGCATAAAAAGAGATATTAAAAGAAGGAAGAGCGTTTCCGTTAAAATTGTTAATGAAAATATGGTGATCGGGGGATCGAACAGTATTATGACAACGCTTAATAATGCTATCCCCCGGTCTATTTCCAAAGCGGTCCTGTATACAATAAAGGCAGTTAAAATGGTCATTATTATCTGGAGGAATACGATGCCGTCGAGAGGGATCTTTAATATTTCTTTAAAAAATGCAAGGAATAACGGATAGCCGGGAGTCCTTAATATTTCATATGACAGTGCGCCACTCTTATCCTGCGTAGCGAATGCGGCTTTAGATGCCAGCACGGACGCCGTCTTTAAATAAGTTTCGGAATCTGGCAGCATCTTGCCTTGCGGGGCGTGTATCGATACAAAAACGAACAGGGAGAGTTTGATTAATATGGCAAGGATAATTAAAGATACAATATATCCGGATCTTTTAGGGGCCCTATCGCAGGCTTTCATTAATCTTTTCGACTATGAATTTTTGCTCCTCTGCGCCTAGCTCCGGATATAGCGGGATAGAGAAAGTCTGGGAAGCGGCTAATTCGGATACTTTAAGTTCGCCTTTCTTATATCCCAGGCCTTTATAACATTCCTGTAGGTGCAGCGGTACAGGATAATAGGTCCTGGCCTCGATACCCGCTTCATTCAGGGACCTTGAAAGCTTTTCCGGCCCCGGCTTGACCCTCAGGGTATAAAGGTGATAGGTATGTGTATTATAAGAAGGCGCGGCCGGTATCGCCAGCGCCTTGTTATCCTGCAGATTATCATTATAGTACTGGCCGATCCTGCGCCGGCTTTCCAGCCACTTATCCAGATATTTTAGCTTAACCCTAAGCACAGCTGCCTGCAGAGCGTCAAGACGGGAATTCGTGCCTATCTCTGAGTGGATATACCTTATAGTACTACCGTGAACGCGCAGTGATCTTATTTTTTCTGCGATATCTTTATTATTTGTTATGACCATGCCCCCGTCACCAAACCCGCCTAAATTCTTGCTCGGGAAAAAGCTCAAGCAGCCTGCTTCGCTCATGGAACCTGCCCGCCTACCCTTGTATGTGGCACCCATCGCCTGGGCGGCGTCTTCTATAACTTTAAGATTATTTATTTTTGCTATTTCCGATATACGATCCATGTCCGCGCACTGGCCGAACAAATGGACCGGTATGATCGCCTTTGTATTTTTGGTTATCTTATCCTCTATCAATTCCGGTTCCATGCAATATGTCTGTGGATCGATATCCACAAATACCGGCTTTGCGCCTACTATAGAAACGGCTTCTGCTGTCGCAAAAAATGTAAAGGGTGTGGTTATGACCTCATCCCCTTCTCCTATACCAAGAGCTTTTAGCGAGAGTATCAGCGCATCTGTGCCTGACGCAACCCCGACGGCGTATTTTGTGCCGCAATATCCGGCAACTTCATTCTCAAGACTCTCGACTTCCGGGCCTAGTATAAAATGCTGGCTTTCAACAACCTTTTTGATCGCTGCGTCGATCTCTTTTTTGATACTTTTATACTGCGCGGTCAGGTCTAAAATAGGTATTTTCATTTAAATTCAAGCTCCTTCAAAATAATTTATGGTCCTGGCAAGGCCTTCTTCCAACCCTACCTTTGGCTGCCATTTTAAAAGCTTTTTAGCCTTCGTTATATCGGGCCGGCGGACTTTCGGATCATCGATGGGAAGCGGCTTAAATACTATCCTTCTCCCGCTCCCTGTCAATTTGATAATTGTCCTGGCAAGCGCCAATAAAGTCATTTCATTGGGATTGCCTATATTCACGGGGCCATGCTCCCGGGACATTAACAATCTGTATATGCCATCAGCAAGGTCTGAAACATAACAGAAACTGCGCGTTTGGGATCCATTACCATATACCGTGATCGGCCGGTCATATAAAGCCTGGTTTATAAAGTTAGGGATCGCCCTGCCATCCTCTTTTCTCATCCTCTCGCCGTATGTATTGAATATACGCACTATCTTCGTATCTACATTATGGAACCGATGATACGCCATAGTAATGGCTTCCGCGAATCTTTTCGCCTCATCATATACACCGCGCGGGCCTATGGGATTTACGTTACCCCAATAGCTTTCCGGCTGGGGGTTTATAAGCGGATCGCCGTAAACTTCGCTGGTAGACGCTAACAGGAATTTTGCCTTTTTGGCCTTTGCTACGCCTAAAGCATTATGAGTACCGAGCGAACCTACTTTCAAGGTCTGTATGGGGTATTTTAAGTAATCTATGGGGCTGGCGGGTGACGCAAAGTGCAGAACATAATGGACCGATCCTTTAACGTCTATATACTTTGAAACATTGTGCCTTGTAAACTTGAAATCTTTCTCTTTTAACAAATGGGAAATATTGGACATCTTTCCCGTTATCAGATTATCCAGACAAATAACTTTATAACCTTTTGCGAGAAACAATTCGCATAGATGAGAACCGATAAATCCCGCACCGCCTGTGATCAATACAGTTTTTCTCATTTATTCTTGAACCAATCTATAGTGTACTTGAGCCCTTCTTCAAAGCCGACGATTTTCGTTAAGCCCAGGATATTTTTCATCTTACTTATATCGGCATAGCTCTTTCTGACGTCGCCGGGCCTTTTTGGGCCATATACCGGCTTAAGTTTTAACCCTAATATCTTATTTGTTTCCCTTATTATGTCCAATATGGAAGTTGTCGATCCGCATGCAATATTAAATGTCTCTCCCGATATTTTTGGAACAATGCATGCCCTCAGGTTCGCCTCTACCACATTGGCAACATAGGTAAAGTCCCTAGACTGTTTCCCGTCCCACTCCGCTATAGGAGGTTCGTTTTTGAGCATCCTGACAAGGATAGCGGGGATCGCTGCCGAATATTTGCTTTCAGGATTTTGCCTGGGCCCGAACACATTAAAATACCTAAGGCTTACCGTTTCAAGGCCGAATGTCTTCGCGAATGTTATGCAATAATGCTCTGCTGCTAATTTCGCGACGCCGTAGGGTGAGATCGGCACCGGAAGATCCGTTTCTTTCTGGGGGAATTTTTTAGCATTGCCATAAGCCGAGCTTGAGGACGCATATACCAACCTTTTGACTCCGGCTTCTTTTGCGGCTACCAGAAGATTCAATGTACCAAAAACATTTGTATCATTTGTCGCCAACGGGTCCTCTACCGATTTTGCCACTGAACGAAGGGCTGCCTGGTGTATAACAAAATCTACTCCCTTCACAGCCTTGGCAATAGCGTTCTTATCTCTTATATCGCCCTCTATCAGGCTGATCTTATTCTTAAAAGGTATCAAATTTTCGCGCTTACCAGTAATAAAATTATCCAGGACACGCACCTTTTTACCGCGCTTTACAAGCTCTTCCACGATATTGGACCCTATAAAACCTGCCCCGCCTGTTACAAGATATATAGCCATTTTATATCCTCACAATATTTGACCTGCTCTTGACATCTTTCAACGCATTTCTGGTATCGATGACTGATTTTGAATGTTCCGCCAGAAAGCCGTAATCCACGCTAGAGTGGTCTGTTACAACCACCGCACAATCAAAAGTTTTAAGCACGTTCCGGTTGAATTTCACGCATTTCAAGTTTATACCGTCTATTCTAAAGTAAGAAAAATAGGGGTCATAATACGCTACCTTTGCCCTGTAATGTTTTAATATATCAATTATCTCGAATACGGGCGATTCCCGCAGGTCCCTTACATCTTTTTTGTAGGCAATTCCACATATTAATATTTTCGCCCCATTCAACGCCTTACCGTTATTATTAAGATTGTCTGCTATCTTTTCTACTACATAATGAGGCATCTTCCCGTTAACCTCTGAAGCTAAATTGATAAACCGGGTCTCAAAACCTTTTTCACGCGCCTTCCATGACAGGTAAAGAGGGTCTATCGGTATGCAGTGCCCGCCAACGCCGGGGCCCGGGTAGAAAGGCATGAAGCCGTAAGGCTTCGTCTTTGCCGCTTCTATTATTTCCCATATGTTCATTCCAAGCTTATCGCACATCAGGGTCAGCTCGTTTATAAGGCCCAGATTGACTATCCTGAAGGTATTTTCAAGCAGTTTTGTCATTTCCGCCGCTTTGGGCGAAGAGACGGTCATGACCTTGTCTATTATTTCCCTGTATAACAACGCTGCTATTTCTGTGGATTTTCCGGTCACCCCTCCCACAACCTTCGGTATGTTCGTGACAAAATATTTAGCATTACCGGGATCGATCCTTTCCGGTGAAAAAGCAAGATAAAAATCTTTTCCTTCCTTAAAACCCGTTGATTCAAGTATCGGCAGCATGATCTCTTCGGTAGTACCCGGATAAGTAGTCGATTCAAGCACGATAACCTGGCCTGTCTTCATGTGTTGTTTTATCATTTCCGTGGCAGATACTATAAACGATACGTCAGGCTCCTTTGTCTTTAAAAGCGGCGTGGGAACGCATACGATAAAAGCGTCCAATTTTTTTATTTTACTTATATCCGTAGTGACAACAAGGGAATTATTATCCTGTAAAGCCACTATCTCGGCGGGTTTCAGGTCCAGGATATACGATTGGCCTTTTTTCAGTCTTGCGACACGGTTCTTATCTACATCTATGCCCCATACCTTAAATCCTTTTTTCGCAAACGCAATGGCAAGAGGTAATCCTACGTACCCTAAACCTATGACTCCTATCCTGGCCTTCTTATTTAAGATCTTATTCTTCAAGCTATCGAACATAACTTTTAAGCGCCCCCTTCCAATTACACATCCTATAACCTGTAAATTCAATAAATTTGGAATTATCCAAAACTGACATTGCAGGCCGTTCTGCCGGCCTGTTTAATTCCTTGCTTGAAATAGGAAAGACCCTCGTCTTTATATCGGCTAACTTTAATATTTCCTTCGCATAAGCAAACCACGAAACGGCTCCAGAATTCGTTACATGATATATTCCGTACTGCGCGTCCTTGCATTTTCCTGCTTTTGACACTTTGACGCTTTGACACTTTGACACTCTATCTATTAACACATGGATCGCCTTTGCCAGATCCTTCGTATACGTCGGAGAGCCGATCTGGTCATCTACTACTCTCAACGTATTTCCTTCCCTGCCTTTCGCGATGATCGTATCTACAAAATTCTTTCCGTATTTTCCATAAAGCCAGCTTGTGCGAAGGATAAAATAATTCTTAAGGATGTTTTTTACCGCCTCTTCCCCTTTTAACTTTGAATCTCCATATACGCTAAGAGGCGCCGGCTTACCATTTTCTCTGTACGGCTTTCTCTTTTTTCCGTTAAAAACAAAATCAGTGCTTATATAGACCAATAAAGCTGCTGCTTTCCTGCAAGCCAATGCTACGTTCCTTGTACCGTTACTATTTACCTTGTATGCTTTCTTCGGATCACGCTCACAGCCGTCAACATCGGTATATGCCGCCGTGTGTATCACAACATCCGGTTTTATTTTGCTAATAACGTCGATAGTATCTTTCCTGTCCGTAATATCAACCTTATAGGATCTGTTGACTGTGGACCGTTGACCGTGGACTAAATCCGCCCCTATCACGTCATATTTCCCGCGCAATTCCTGCCAAAGATCAATGCCAAGCATGCCGCTTGACCCAATAATCAGTATTTTATCTCGTTTTGGCATTTGGCTAATTTCTGCCACCAGGCATTATTATTTTTGTACCATTCTATGGTAAGTTCAAGGGCATATTTAAAATCATGCCTTAGGCGCCATCCTAATCCTTTAAGCTTTGCAATATCAAGCGCGTATCTTTTATCGTGGCCCGGCCTGTCCTTCACATACTCTATCATGCTGTCATCTTTACCCAGAAGGGCCAGTATAGCTTTTGTAAGATCGATGTTCTTTGTTTCGCATCCGGCGCCTATATTATAGATCTCTCCCGGCTCACCTTTATGGATAACAAGATCTATCGCCTCGCAATTATCAACAACGTATAACCAGTCCCGCATGTTCATCCCGTCTGCGTAAACAGGGACCTTTTTATCCTGTAAAAGATTTGTTATAAATAGCGGTATGACCTTCTCAGGGTACTGGTAAGGCCCGAAATTATTTGAACTTCTTGTGATGATAACCGGGACTTTATATGTGATAAAATAAGACCTGGCCAGCAGGTCGCCGCTCGCCTTACTGGCCGAATAAGGGCTGTTAGGCATTAGCGGATCGCCTTCTTTGGAATAGCCTTGCGGGACACTGCCATAAACTTCATCCGTACTTATCTGGATATATAATTTTGTCCCAAACTTTTTTGCCGCTTCTAGCAATGTATAAGTGCCGAAGACGTTTGTTTTTACGAATATCGACGGGTCCTTTATGGACCTGTCAACGTGTGTCTCCGCGGCAAAGTTGACTATGACATCGCAATCTTTAACTATCTTCTCAACTGTTTTTGCGTCTGTAATATCGCCTTTTATGAACTTATACCGCTTGTTCTTCTCAATGTCGGCCAGATTCCCCAGGTTCCCGCAATAGGTGAGGCTGTCCAGATTGATGATATGATAATCTTCGTATTTAGTAAGGATATGCCTGATAAAATTAGAACCTATAAAACCGGCTCCACCGGTAACCAGCATCTTCAGGCCTTTATTTATTATCTGCATATCTTTTCCTTGATCTTTAGGTTGCCTCTTTCCCTCCTGGCTACAAGAAGGTTTGCCCTCAACAGAGAATCAAATGTGCCTGAATCCGTCCACCAGCCGTCTAAGATCCCGTATGAAAGCTCTCCGCGCTTCAAATAGACGTTGTTTACGTCTGTGATCTCAAGCTCTCCCCTTTTTGACGGTTTAAGCTTCTTCGCGATATTGAATACGTCTGGATCATACATATAGACGCCCGTTACGGCATAATCGGACTTTGGCTTTTTAGGCTTCTCTTCGATCGATACTATCCTGTCTCCTTTAAGCTCAGCTACTCCGAACCGCTCGGGATCCTCGACCTTCTTTATGAGGACCTTTGCCCCCTTCTGCTGTTTCCTGAAATCATCCACTACGCCTTTGATGCTCTTCTCGATTATATTATCGCCCAGAATTACGACGGTCTTATCGCCGGCTGCGAAATCTTCTGCCAGCCTTAATGCCTCTGCTATGCCGCCTTCCCCTTCCTGGTAAGTATAATGGATATGTTTTAATCCGAATTCTTTTCCGTTCCCCAAAAGGCGCAAAAATTCCCCGGCGTGATTTCCTCCCGTAACAAGAAGTATCTCGCTTATTCCGCATTCAACAAGCGTTTGAAGCGGATAATATATCATCGGCTTGTTATATATGGGCAATAAATGCTTGTTCGTTATTTTGGTCAGGGGGTTGAGCCGTTTACCAAGGCCTCCGGCAAGTATAACGCCTTTTAGTTCCATATCTTACTTCCTCCAATCATAGTCGATATCATTATCATATGCATCCAGCCTGAACTCATCAGGTTTTTTGTAATTATAAGGGAGTGTGGGCGTATTAATGACTATAGATTCATGGCCAGCGATACCTTTGAACCCGTGATACACCTTTTTAGGTATCGTGACCAGTATAGGGTCGTCGGTAGAAAGCATAAATTCGTTGACCTCTTTATAAGTCGGGGATTTTACCCTGGGATCATACAACGCGAGCCTGATCTTGCCGCTGACGCACGTAAAATTATCATCCTGCTTTTCATGATAATGCCATGCCTTAACTACGCCCGGATAGGCAGTGGTCATATATACCTGGCCGAACTTTTTAAATACTTCGTCGTCGCAGCGCAGTATCTCCATAAGGTGGCCGCGTTTATCCGGTATTATCTTAAGCTTTTTAACTTTGACCCCTTTTATCATCTTAAGCTCTCCCCATCCCCACATACCTGAACCCGAGCTTTTTCATCTCAAGCGGATCATATATATTTCTTCCATCAACAACGACAGCCTGCCTCATAAGTTTTTTGATCTTTTTAAAGTCCAGCTCCTTGAACTCATTCCATTCCGTTGCCACAACAAGGCAATCGCTGTCCTTTGCCGCCTCGTAAGCGTCTTTGCAGAACCTGACGTTTCCTTTCAGGTGCTCCCTGGCCTTGCCCATTGAAACGGGGTCATACACTTTAACACGTACCCCTTCCTTAAGAAGGGTATCTATTATTTCCAGCGAGGGGGCCTCTCTAAGATCATCTGTCCCGGGTTTAAACGACAGGCCCAATATACCCACTGTCTTTTTGGGTAGATTCCAGAGCAACCCTTCTATCTTTTTTATAGCCAGCTTTTTCTGTTCTTTATTGACATTAAAAACTTCTTTTAACAATCCGAAATCGTAGCCTACCTTCTCAGCTATATGGATGAATGCTGCCAGGTCCTTCGGAAAACATGATCCTCCAAAACCTATCCCTGCATTAAGAAAATCCTTGGATATCCTCCTGTCCAGGCCCATGCCGCGCGCGACATCGACGATATCCGCGCCTACCTTATCGCATATATTTGCTACGGCATTTATAAAAGATATTTTTGTGGCAAGAAATGAATTTGAGGCATGCTTGATAAGTTCTGCCGATTTTATGTCCGTAACCACGATCTGCGCCTTAAGAGGTTTATATAGCTCCCTGAGTATATCGGCCGCTTTTTTGGACCTTACCCCTACTACGATCCTGTCCGGGTTCATAAAATCATCTATTGCGGAACCTTCCTTCAGGAATTCGGGATTAGACGCAACGTCGAATTTTATCTTCCGCTTATTAAAGACATTTATGGTGTGTTCTACCCATTCCCCTGTATTTACGGGAACGGTGGATTTTTCTACTATAAGCCTATAGGAAGGCATAGCCAGGGCTATCTCTCTTGCAACATTTTCCACATAGGTCAGGTCGGCATCGCCATTATCTTTGGATGGGGTCCCAACTGAGATAAAAATAACCTCGGACCTCTTTACGCCTTCCCTGAGCTTACTGCTGAATGAGAGCCTGCCTTCTTTTACGTTACGCTTTACCAATTCATCGAGGCCGGGCTCATAAATCGGCATTATTCCATTTTTTAGCTTTACGATCTTACTTTTGTTATTATCAACACACATAACATTGTTGCCAAGATCGGCAAAGCAAGCACCTGTAACAAGGCCAACATATCCGGAACCAACGATGCATATATTCATATTATGCCTCCATTTAAAGGTAAATATTATAGCAGGAAAGGATTGGAAGGTCTATAATAAAATATAGGCTACCGGGAAAGGCCTACGGACGAGCTTTCCCTGTACGCAAGGTCTCCGGGTTCGCCTGCCCTGGTCCTTGAATATGATCTCCTGAGCCCAAGAGGCGTCTGCGGGAATGCCTTGAGCCTAAAAGCTATCCAGAAGGTCTGGCTTACTATGGAGCCATTATCCTCAGAGGGCCTGATGTCATAAGTGAACTCAACTGTCCAACAGTGCAGATCCCTGTAGATAGTATATTCGTGCTCATCAAAAGACCATTTATCCATGTTCATACGCCAGTAGCCTCTTATCTTCCATAGCTCATTTATCTTATATATAGCATCTGCGGTCAGGTAATTAAGCTTCTCTGTGTTTGAATCCGGATTACGGTCATTTTCATATCTATAGCCAAACGCAAGGGACCTGTCCTCCTCTTTTCCTCCTACAAAGTCTATGCTGGCTGTTTGCGGTAGCGCTCTCTTGGTATCCATGCCCATCTTGCAGAGTGTATATAACCATGGATACGGCGTTAATTCAAGCTGCATATCAACCGTCCTGAATATCTGATCCTTGAAGGCGCGATTATTATTCTTCAACCTGTATACAAAGTCAGTACTGATTATAAAATCGACCAGATCGACCGAAACTAATTTATCCCCAACATGTCTTTTTGTCTGAATTTTATTCTCAAGGGCAAGGATGAATTCGTCGTTTGTTTTGATCGCGTCCACCGCGTCAAACTGATGGAGGCTGTCCGCGTCGACTGTAGGCTGGGGCGTATATAAATACTGTACCGTCGGAGTGATTATGTGCCTTACTTTATTGATGTCCAGGTCCAGTACATTCGTATTTATATCATATACCTTATAAAATTTTGTGGAAACGTCAACGCCTGCATCGAAAACCCCTCTTATGAAATTAGTGTGCCCGTATTTATTCCGCGAATAATATGTCTGACGTGTCGCAGCAAAGGGGGTAAAATTCAACGAATTAAGGACCCTTATGGGATAAGAAACCTTATTATAGGTATCTAGCCGTATAACGTCTATGTCCTTTTGTCCGCTGACGCTGGTATTGGGGAATGTATGGTTCAGATATACAGGCGTAAAATCAGCGTCGTAATAAAACGGCGTGTTCGGGATCTTCCATTTTGATATGTTTATGTTGTATTCCGGAAGCCTCTCAACGACATCGAAATATTTATCCATGCGCTTCCTCATTAAAAATGTAGTAGTATAATTTTCTTTTGTCGTAACAAATGTTACATAATTATCGGGTTGCCTCTGTTCTTCCTGTTCCTTAAGGAAATAATACTTCATGAAGTTGTCGTCGCGGACCTTGTTAAGTTCAACGGTCGCCAAGGTATCATCGTTAACTTGCCATTCATGCCGCACTTGCAAGCGGTATTTTGATTCTGACCTGGTTTCAGGCTCATACGAAAGGCTGTCGTTTTCATGCGTGTAATAGAATTTGACTACGCCTTTGCCTGCGCCTTCCAGTTCATATTCGTTATCAAAGCCTACGGCCAAACCGTTCGCCGTCCTGTAGTCCAGCCTGTATCTGCCATGAAAATACCGGTTATAATCATATTTCATCGAAGCAAGGGCATAATACCCCCAATCCCTGTCATGGCCCGGCTGGACCGTCACATGCGCAGACTGTTCTTTTACCGGTTGGACGTAATAAGGAAGGTACATGATGGGACAATTGCCGACGTAAAAAGTTATATCCCTCGCAATGACTTTATCGTCAAAATATATCTTTATCTGTTTGGCCGCAACTCGATAATGGGGGTTTTCGAGATCGCAGGTGGTAATATAACCTTTCCGGATCTCCGCCTGGTCTTCGCCCTGCTTTTCAACGTCCTGGGACCTGCCATAGAAAGGGACATAATTTACATAGGCATTTATAGCTTTACCGGTCCTGGCGTCAAAGTTGTAATTTATCTTTTCGCCTGTAAAATAAGCGTCTTTTTGGGTTATCTTGACATTGCCTTCGGCTACGGCTTCGCGCGTATCCAGATAGACCGTGACCTTATCGCACGTAAGCCTGACATCTTCGTAATCTATCGATATATTATTCGTGCCAACGACTTTTTTCTGCTCATGGAAATATTCTACCTTGTCACCGTTGACGATGATGGGCGCCTTCTGCTTCATCTC
>CAZHPY010000001.1:57430-66011 GCA_964534705.1 uncultured Planctomycetia bacterium
ACACTTTCCCAATCCTTCAAGAATTTTTGTATCCCTATATCGGTAAGCGGGTGCTTGACTAGCGCCATTAGTATTGAGTAAGGCACCGTAGCTATATCTGCGCCTATCTTTGCCGCGTCAAGCACATGTATCGGGTTGCGTACGCTTGCGACTATGATCTCTGTTTTAAAATTATAATTATGAAAAATGACCTTTATATCGCGTATCAATTCCATCCCGGTCGTGCTTATGTCATCGAGGCGGCCAATAAAAGGGCTCACATAAGTTGCCCCTGCTTTTGCCGCAAGCAACGCCTGCATAGGAGAAAAACAAAGGGTAAGATTAGTTTTTACCCCTTCGTTAGACAGGGCCTTCGTTGCTTTTAGGCCTTCTGCGGTCAATGGTATCTTAACCACGATATTCTTATGTATCCTGGACAATGGCCTGGCCTCTTTAACAATATCATCGGCCTTAAGGCTTACGGCCTCGGCGCTGACCGGCCCATCGACTATCGAGCATATCTCTTTTACAACCGAAATAAAATCCCTGCCTTCCCTTGCTATCAATGTGGGATTCGTGGTAACGCCATCGATAATGCCAAGCGCGTTAGCTTCTTTTATTTCATTGATATTTGCAGTGTCTATAAATAACTTCATACTAGCCTTTCGTATTGCGTACTGCGTTGGGCGTACTGCGTAGCTCATACAACACGAGCGTTGCGGCGCCGATGACACCGGCATCATATCCGAGTTTTGCCTTGACGATCTTGACTGTCTTTGCCGGAAGCTTCATGGCCCTGGCCGCGACCGTATCCTTTATGGAATCGAATAATGCCTTGCCTGCTTCAGCAACTCCGCCGCCTACGACTATTTTTTCGACATTTAAGAGATTTACAACACCAGTGAGGCCGATGCCTATTTTATTTCCCGCGTCTACCCAGACTTTCCGGGCAAATCTATCCCCTCTACGCGCGGCGATACCGATCATCTTTGCCGTTATCTTCGAAGCTTCCCCGCCTGCCAGCTTTGTTATCATGGTTCTTTCGCCGTTCCTTATCCTTGCCACTACGTCTCTTACCAGATAACTATTGCCGACGTACGCCTCAACGCACGCATAAGAACCGCAGCCGCATTTCGGGCCTTCAATATTTATAGGGACATGCCCAAATTCACCGGCAGCGTAACTTGAGCCGCGATAAAGCTTGCCATCCAATATAAGGCCGCCTCCTACGCCTGTACCCAGGGTTATGCATAGCATGTTACGGACACCGCGGCCCGCGCCGAAACGCAGTTCACCCAAGGCCATTACATTTACGTCGTTATCTACAAAAACCGGTATACGCAATCTTTTCTTCAGGATGTCGCCTAAAGGCACTTCGCGCCAATTAGGGATGTTGGTCAGGACATGGACTGTTCCGGTCCTTATATCCACTATGCCGGGAGCGCCAATGCCTATACCTAATAGATTTTTTCTGGGAACGGAATGCTCGAAGAGGAGCGCTTCTATCTCTTTCACAAGCTCGTTTATGAGGGCGTTTTTATTCCTGAACTGTGAAGTAGAGAATATTCTTTTCGCTTTAATATGGGCCTTTTCATCCATCAAAGCGAGCTTTATATTGGTCCCGCCTATGTCTATACCTATTAATAAGTGCATGATTAATTGTGTTATTATACTATACTATTCTTTATACTCACAAACAATATTTTTCCCGGAATTTTTTGCGGCATACAGGGCCTTGTCCGCCCTCTCCACTATCTCGCCTGCGTCAGAACCATCTTCCGGATAAACAGATACCCCTATACTGACCGTAACTTTCAGGATCTCATCATAGGCTTTAAAAACGTTTTCGTCTATTTTCTTGCGTACCCTCTCTGCCGCCAGCATCGCGCCATTTTTATCGGTTTCCGGAAGGATAAGGGAAAACTCCTCTCCTCCATATCTTGCGACGAGATCTATCTCCCGCACACCTTCTTTTATCAGGCGGGAGACATCCTTCAGTATGACATCCCCTACCAGGTGGCCATGTGTATCGTTGCATTTCTTAAAGTCGTCTATATCTATCATCAGGAACGAAAATCTGAGGCCATATTTTTTTGACCTGTTCAATTCCTCGTTAAGACGTTCAAAAAAATACCTGCGCGTATAAAGCCCTGTCAGAGAATCCGTTATTGCAAGGGCTTCGACTGTTTCATACAAAAGAACCTTCTTTATTTCGAGGGCGAATTGCGTGGCAACGATGACAAACCTGTCAAAATCGGCCTTCGGCAGGTCTTCAACGGTAAGTACGCCTACAAATTTTTTCTCGCTCAGGAGAGGGACGGCCCCGAAACTGTGCCCGTCTTCCCTGGAGACGTAGACCTCCTTTTTATCCTTCGTGAAAAGCATAAGAATGTCGCCATAATCTTTTTCCACCTCTTCATGGCCTGCGCCGTCTTCTTTGTGCAATTTATATATCTTGTCTATCTTTATATAGCCTTCCGTTTCTTTCAGGATAAGAAGCTCGCTTCTCTGAAATATAAAATATTCTTTCAGGAACGAGTTAAGGGCGCTGAAGATCTCATTGAACGTAAGGGCCTGATGGCATTTCTTTGTTATTTCGTAAAGGCTGACCGTCATTGCTTCCTTATTGCGCAACTCTGCAACACGGTCTTCCTCCACTTTGATCCCTTCAATAAGAGATCGTTTCTCGCTGTTATAATTTTCCAGCCGTAAAGCCGATTGTTTTTTCAGGTCTTCCAGGCTGTCATTGTATAATCTGCGCGCCGCAACTATCCCGGACAATAAAAATATCGTTACCGGTATAAAAAATATTACGGCAGACAAAAAATGGAATAGTAACGCCAGGACAACCGCATATATGCAGATAATAAAGGTCAACCTGCGCATACCTTGTTCCTTCCCATGGACTTAGCCTTATACAACCTGTCATCCGCCGTTTTTACGAGGTCGTCCTCAACAACCGAATCTTTCGGATATACGGAAACGCCTATAGAAACCGTAACGTTGTGACGCTCCCTGCGCACTACAATAGCGTGCTCTTCTATCTCTTTCCTGAGGTTCTCCGCTCTTTTATGGGCCTTTTTAGCGTCTGTTCCGTACAAAACTATGGCGATCTCTTCTCCGCCGTAACGCGACGCCAGGTCCCCTTCATGCAAGCCTTTGGTTATTATGTTTGCTATGGACTTCAGTACGATATCGCCCGTCGCGTGGCCGTATTTGTCGTTGTACCACTTGAACCTGTCTATATCAAGCATGAAAAACGCGATCGAATCGCCCTTTCTGGTAGCGCGCTTGATCTCTTCATGCAGCCGTTTTAAAAAATAACGCCTGACAAAAAGCCCCGTGAGGGAGTCCCGTATGGCAAGGTCCTGTACCCACGAATATAATAAAGCATTCTGTATCGCGACAGACCCCAGCCCTCCCAATATATCCATCAGCCGCAGGTCGTCCTGGGTGTAAAAAGATCCTGCTGAAGAATCCATCCTTAGTATCCCGATGACTTTATTGCTGCTCAGCAAGGGCACCTCGATCAGGGACCTGAATACCCCCCTGGCCTCTTCCGCATCTTTACTTGGAAAACGGAAATCGCCTGCGACGTCTTCCACTATGAGAGGTATCCCGTGCTTCAAGACCCATCTATCGAATATGTCGCCTTTTTTAGCCTTTACCTTAAGGGCCCCTTGAGACGCCGATAGCATAAGCTCCTCTTTCTGCGGATCTACAAGAAAAAGCAGTATGCGGCCGCCTTTCTTTATCGTAGCAGACGCCTTCTCTATGATAAGCTTGGCTATATCTTCCATTGTAAGGGTCGTGGTAAGCGCTTCGGCAACGTCCTTAAGCATGCTATAACGCAGTAATTTTTCCTCAAGGTGCATGGCATCCATCTGCTTCCTTCGAAGATCGTCTGAAAGTATATTGTTGTCTTCTTCGGCTTTCTCGGAATTTAATTCCGTGGAATATTCTATGTTCCTCGTAGTCTTCCAATGCCTGTATCCGATAAGCGCCGATAAGATATAGCTCCAGCAAAGCATGGCTGCGCCGTAACAGCCTACCCTGAGGATCCCGGTCAAGGCTACTGCCAGCGATACTACGAACATAGCCATACCCATGGTTATGCCGAAACCTATGAAGGAAAGGATTATCGATATGTTGAAGCTTAATATCACGACGGAGATTACGCTAAGTGAATGTGCCTGCCCCTGATATATTTTTGGAACTGGCGTGAAAAGAAGATAGGACAGCGCGAGGAATATTATTATTGAAGCAACCCTTGTTATTAAGCGGCCGCTTGGGCTAGACAATTGTCAGATCCGTATCCTTATCAAAAAAATGGACCTTTGCCATGTCGAACACAAGGTCCATGTCCTGGTTAATTGCAGGCCTGTCATGCCCGCCGACCTTTGCTATCAGCGAACTACGGCCTGTATTGAGATGCAGGTACACTTCTGAGCCCATAGGCTCGATAACCTCACAATTTGCTTTTATCGTGTTCTCGGAAGGGGCATAAGAAACAAAGAGCTTATCATATATATCTTCCGGCCTGATGCCGAATATAACCTCTTTATTAACATAAGGTATTATCTTAGGCACCATCGCCTCCACTATCTTTACCTGAAAATTGCCTTCGTTGAAGTAAAATTTCCCTTCCCTGTTTATCAATACTCCTTTGACAAAATTCATCGGAGGGCTGCCTATAAACCCGGCTACAAATTTATTTACCGGCTTGTCATACAAGCCTATTGGATCGGCGATCTGCTGGATTATACCGTCTTTCATGACCACTATCCTGTCGCCCATTGTCATGGCTTCCGTCTGGTCATGGGTCACATATATCATCGTTGTCTGGAGGCGTATGTGCAGCTTTTTTATCTCGGTCCTCATTTGCACGCGCATTTTGGCATCTAGGTTGGACAGGGGTTCATCAAAAAGGAACACGAGCGGCTTCCTGACTATTGCCCTTCCGACCGCAACGCGTTGCCTCTGGCCTCCGGATAATTCCCTTGGACGCCTATGGAGAAGCTTTTCTATGCCGAGTATATTAGCGGCATCCTTGACGCGCGCATCGATCTCTGCCTTCGGATATCTCCTTAGCTTCAGGCCGAATGCCATATTTTCATATACTGTCATGTGGGGATAGAGCGCATAATTCTGGAATACCATTGCGATATTCCTGTCTTTAGGCGGGACATCATTGACAAGCAGGTTCCCGATGTATACATTCCCGCTCGTAGCCTCTTCCAATCCTGCGATTATCCTTAGTGTCGTGGACTTACCGCAGCCGGAAGGCCCTACAAAAACCACGAATTCCTTGCTTTCTATGCCTAGATTTATGTCGCGTATTGCGTAGACATTTCCCGGGAAGATCTTAGAAACATTCTGTAAGCTTACCTGTGCCATATTTAGAAATATTTTAGAAGCTTTGAAAGCGTTTCTTTTAAATTCTTTCTATGGACTATCATATCTATAAGGCCGTGCTCCAGCAGGAATTCCGACTTTTGAAAACCAGGCGGAAGTTTCTGCCTTATAGTCTGTTCTATAACGCGCGGGCCAGTGAACCCGATCAGGGCCTTTGGTTCGGCTATTATAAGATCCCCCAAAGACGCAAAACTTGCCATGATGCCTGCCATTGTAGGATTTGTAAGCACCGATACGAAGAGGCACCCTGCCTTATTATGTTTGCTCAGGGCAGCTGAGGTCTTGGCCATCTGCATCAGCGAGAACATACCTTCATACATGCGCGCGCCGCCTCCTGACCCTGAAATGATAATAAGAGGGTATTTTGTTTCTATCGAACGCTCTATGGCGCGTGTTAATTTTTCTCCTACGACAGAACCCATGGATCCCATTATAAAACGCGAATCCGTTACTCCCAATACGATCTTCCTGCCGTCTATGGCGCCTTCGCCCGTTATAACTGCTTCCTTGAGGCTTGTAAGCTCCTGGTCCTTCTTTATCTTTTCTTTATAAGTTTTTGGCCCTTCGAACGAAAGCGGGTCCAGGGACTCCATATCAGGGTCCATCTCTTTAAAGCTTCCCTCATCGACTGTAAGCCTTACCCTGTCAAGGGCGTTCAGGCTGAAATGGAAGCTGCATTTAGGGCAAACATGGAAGTTTTCGTCGAGTTTTTTATTATAGATGAGCTCCTTGCAGTCCTCGCACTTTGTCCATAGATCACCGGGGATGTCCCCGCGCCTTTTAGCGACTTTTACTATGGTGTATTTTGGTTTTTTCGGAAATAACGGCATTTAAACCTTTAGGAGCTCTTTCGCCTTATCTACGGCCGTTGCGGCGTCTTTTGCATAACCGTCAGCCCCTATCGAATCGGCGAAGTTCTGGGTCACCGGCGCGCCGCCTACTATTATTTTAACTTTATCACGTACGCCTGCATCTTTCAACAGCTTGATCGTATCCTTCATCGCGCCCATCGAAGTTGTAAGCAGCGACGACATCGCGATTATATCCGCGCCTTTGGCCTGGACTATTTCCACAAATTTTCCGGGCGGCACATCTATCCCAAGGTCCATGATCTCGAAACGGGCGCCTTTAAGCATCATGCTCACGATATTCTTGCCTATATCGTGCAAGTCGCCTTTTACCGTTCCTATTATGACTTTTCCGGCAGGCTTAATACCGCAGGCCGAAAAATATGGCTCAAGGACCGCTATACCGGCATGCATTGCCTTCGCGGCGATCAATACCTCCGGGATGAATATCTCATTTGCCTTGAACTTCTCTCCGATGACGTTCATGCTTGCTATGAGCCCGTCTTCCAATATCGTTTTTACTTCGATGCCTTTATCAAGCGCTTCTTTTGTAAGTTTTGATACGCCTGCCCTGTCGCCTTTTGCCAGTGCGTCTTTAAGACTGTTTAATAGTGCTTCATCCATCCGTATATACTCCTCTTAGCGTATAGCGGATAGCGTTTAGCGTATAGACGACTTACTAATCGCTACGCGCTAACCGCTAATCGCTAGAACTTATTGATTACCAGTCCCGAAAGCAGCTTAGGATAAAAATAAGTGGCCTTTCTTGGCATCTTTTCCCCGCGCTCAGCTACTTTTTTCATTTCGGTAACTTTTGTCGGGTTAAGCAAAAATGCTATCTTAGACCTGCCTTTGGCTACCGATCTGACAGCTTCACCGGCATCCTTGACAAACTCTATATTATCATCTTCATCGCGAATAGCCAATATATTTTGTATTATAAACAGGTGCAGGATCGCCACATCGAGATTTTTCCAATCAGCCGAACCTTTGCCCATCGCGCCATGGGCCGTTATTTCATCTTTTAATTTCATGCAATAAAATTTTTTACCGCCCATATACATACCGAACGCATGATATCCCCTCGATCTTTTAAGCGCCGAAATAAGCTTCCCCGCAGAAGCGTATTCATCTATGACGAAAAATCCCCTTAATCTTTTGAGGATGGCATCCCTGTTCAGCCTGCCGATATCCTTTATAAGGCGGTGCGTAGGTAATATGGTAAGAGACCGGTCGTCAAGCTTGCAGAAATAGGCCAGGGCGTACTTTGAATTATCTTTAAGGTTTTTGGGCGCGTCGCTGTTCTCTATTTCAGCGGCATAATTTACCGCAGTTTCGTAACGATGGTGGCCATCGGCAATAAATACATCCTTATTTTTCATGAATCCTTCTATCTTCTTTATATCGCCTTTTTCGGAGATCTTCCAAACCCTGTTGTGTATATTATCGATATTGATATCTATGAATGGCTTCTTCGAAGAAACCGTTTTTTTCAATATGCCCGTTATCCTATCCCTGTCATCTTCATAGAGCATGAATATAGGGCTCAGATTAGCGGCAACGCTCTTCATAAGGTTTAGCCTGTCCATCTTGGGCGCCTTCAGGGTATTCTCGTGGGGCAGCACCTTTTTCTTGCCATCCATCTCAAGCCTGATCAGGCTCATGAACCCGATCCGTTCGATCCATTTATTTTCATATCTATATTTTTGCAAATACAGGTAGATGGCTTCTTTATCGTCAGGGGTAAGGACGTTTTCCATGATCCATGATTCCATGAATTTTTTAGCCCTTACATACCTGTTATCCGAAGCATCGTCGGTTTTCCTGATCTTGCCCAGGATAAGCCTCACAACGTTCTTTTTATGCTTTTTATAAAGGGCCTCTTGCATAGCAGGCGATATTACATCGTACGGCGGGGCCACCACTTTGGCATAATCCCTTATCTGTTTCTTATTATATATGACGGCTTTAAACGGTCTTATCGATGGCACGTTTTATCCTTTCCTTGTATACAGACAGCCCCGCTCCCGCAGCCGAGCCTACGAGATCGGACAAAAGATCTATTGCGTCGCAAGACCTTGTGGGAACAAAAAGCTGATGTAATTCATCGGAGACCCCGTACAGGGTTGATATAATAACTGCGGCTATAAAAATATACAGGTAATTGGGATTGGACGATGTGTATGTTAAGGCCCTTGTCCATAGATAACCGAGAATGAAATATTCGATAAAGTGGAACAGCTTATCTATGTTCGGGATATCTATCTTCGATTCCTCCATTACCATGGAGGAAGAATAGAATATCATTCCCATCCAGATAAATACCGGGGTCCACAACC
>CAZHPY010000002.1:0-19442 GCA_964534705.1 uncultured Planctomycetia bacterium
GTTATTTTTACCATAATACAATTCGGCTAGCGCAAAATTAACTTCGTCGGTTAGATTCCTGTCTTGTTTTAATTCATTGTTTTTATTGATCAATTCCACCAACGCTTCAAAATACGCTATAGCTTCATCCGCCGGTTTCCCCCTGGCATTACCTATGACATTATTGAAAACATCCTGCCTTCTCAGGAGGCCGGCAAATTCATTCATCCTGTTTTCGATAAGCGCTGTTCTACGGCCAAGCTCTTCTTCGTCTATCTTGAGATTTTCCCTGGTATATATCCTTATCTTCTCGCCGCGAGGAATAAATCTTAGTGTTTTACTAAGCTTAGCCCTTCCTTCTTTTATGCCCGCTTTAAGGCTCTTTATAGCGGCCATTTCCTTAATAATAGCGTCGATAGATCTAGCCCCGGCCTCAATCGCATCGATGCCCTTTACGGCTTTTTCTGTATCCTCCCTTAGGAGTTTAGTCTCCATCTTTTTCTCTATCTCTTTTACTTTTTCCACCTGTCCTAATTTTTTATAAATATCTATAAGCTGCCGCGAGTACTGCAGATCAGCGCCGTCAAGTGCCGGTTTTGAGCTAATAGCTTTTTCAATATACCCTGCCGCGAGCGGCAAAGAAGCGCCTGGGGTTTCCAGGAGGATAAGCCCTTTGCCAAGACTGGCATCCGCATTGTCTTCGTCTTTCATGAGCGCCTCGTCATAGTAAGAGAGGGCTGCTTCCAGGTCCCTGCCAGACATGGCCCGATCGCCTTTAAAGGCAAGGATCCGGGCCAGAA
Organism: uncultured Planctomycetia bacterium; assembly: GCA_964534705.1. GTDB lineage: Bacteria > Omnitrophota > Gorgyraeia > 2-01-FULL-45-10 > 2-01-FULL-45-10 > CAZHPY01. The sequence goes on from CAZHPY010000002.1 coordinate 780, forward strand.
GATTATTATATTCCGGCGGATAGCTCCTCGCATACATCCTGGATGCTCCCTGCAGTTTATTCAGCTCATCTTCCGCCTTGCTGATCAATTCGATCTTTCCTGCAACGTCGCTTTCTTTGTCCGCCTGATCTAATAATAAAGCGGCATTTTCAGCATATAGCTTAACCATCCTTTCACTGGCATCGACAAGCCTTCTGAACCCTATTCCTATAAGCCTGCCTATCCAGGACCTGTCTCTCGTCCTCCAGAAAATTTCCTGGTTCCTGCTCAGGCTGGCCAGTTCCTCATTATTCAGTTTTAATGTCAAGCCATCGGCTTCTTTTGCTGTTTCGGGATCGGTTTCCCTGGCAGCGGCGATGTTCTCGCGTTTTCTCGCCCTTACCTTTATTTCTACAGAGGCCTTTCTCTGCCACCACCTCGAGGGAACATCCATTTGCGCTAATTTCAAATTCAGGTCTGCTATCAGCTTCTTCTCGGCTTCCTTATTTGTACCGGAACTTTCCAGCCGCATATTCCTTAATCGCAGGGCAGTGGCCATGTCAGTATATGATCCGCTTTGCACAAGAGCGTTTGCCAGATCATTTAGAATATCGGCGCCTGCCACATCCTTACGCTTATCAGCTATTCTTAAAAGATAGGATGCATACCATCTTGCCCTTGTCGTGTTCCTCAGATTAAAATGCGCGAGAGCAATGCGCGCTATCAAGTCTGCCCTGATCCATGAAACATATATCGTAAATATGCGGCTGCCCAGAATAAACAATATTCCCCGGCCGAGCGATCTTACCACGCCTGCAAAGTCTCTGTTTTTGATCATTATATCGGCCAGGATCAGCCGCGCAGATGATTCGTTTTCCCGGTCAACGATAAAATTGGACATCCTTTGTTCTGTGCCTGCCTTCCTTACATTTATTGCCCATAGCGCTATCCTCCTGGCTTCATCGGTCGATCCAAACTTCACCATGATCTGCGCTGCCTTTAAGGCAAGCGTTCCGCTCCTTGGATTACAGGTAATGGCAAGATTGGCAAACTTCAAAGCTTCAGCGAGGAGCTCTTTACTTTTTAGCTCTTCGCCTCTTACAGCGGCTTCATCAGATTTTCCCAGGAAGAAATCTGAAAGACCTGAAAAATATTTCGAAGCTTCCGGATCGGTTGCCCTGCCATCAATATTGTGCCCATAGATCTCATCATGCCGTTCTTTATATATGTCTGCCAGGAAAAGCCGCGCCTGTTCATCATCAGGATTTGCAGTTATATAACCCTGTATTTGCTGGATTGCCCAGTAACGTTTTCTTCTTTCCTTATCTTCCGTGCTGGAATTTTTCACAAGATAATATGAAACAGCAAGGAAATACCCCGCTATAGCAGATCCGGCATCGATCCTGTAAAGCTCATCGGATATCTGCCTCAATAGGGCGTGATCCTGGGTTTTATCTTTTATTGATCTATTTCCGGTCCTTTCCAGTACCTTCTTCTGTTCTTCAGCATCTGTTGAATAACTCCTTATTGACTGATAGAACCTTGATCTGGAGCCTTCCTTTCCTGCCGGATCACAGAAATCTATGGCAAACCCTATTTTTTCCATCCTTCCGGATTTTTTAAGGTCCTGCCAATTCTTTTTGTCCTTGCGCATGTTTTCCATGAACAAAAGAAGTATTTTCAGCGCATCGGTGTCGCCTTTCAACGCGTCCATCTTCCTGCCTTCGAGGATCTTTCTTAATCTGGACTCAAGATATGCCATTCTTTCCGTTCTTACCGAACCGTCCTTTTCAAAGTTATCGGAAGAGATCAGCTCATTATCAGATTCAAGGCCAACAATGTCATAAAGGCCCGCAAGGGCTGCCGCGGCCAAAGGAACATTCTTCGCGGACAAGGCCATCGCTGTCTTGTACAAAGCCCATAGCTTTTCTGCAAGGACAGCGCTATCTTCGGCCTTTGTCTTTTCTATGATGTATTCCAATAAACGTATGGAATCGAATGTGAATTCCTTACCCAATATGGTAAGCTTTACTGCATCGGTATTCGCGCTAGTCTCTATCTGCCCGATCACGCCAAGAAGAACATCCTTATTACCTTTAAAAAATATTTCCAGCAAGGCTCCTTCCACAAATACCTTTCTTTTATATAATGACGTGCCCTTGAGGAATTTTTCGGATGATATCATTGCTTCTATGCCGGCTGATATATCACCGTTAAATCCTGCAGGAAGCGAAGCAAGGAATGCAACGGCCTTCTTCACACTATCATCGGAAAGTTCGTAATCCGCGTACATCATGGCTTGAAATGCCCTGAGGATAGCTGCTCTTATACTGGCCCCCTGTCTTTGATAGGATTCATCCTCTGCCCGCTCATGGGCCGATCTCTTCGTACCTGCCTCATCTCTTCCAGTAGCAGCCCTTGCCCGGCCAGCCTCAGATACTCTCTTTTCTTCTTCCAATGCTGCAACATCAGCCCTTATGCGTTCGAGCCTTGCCTTGCGGTCGTTCCTGACCGCGCCGTCATCATTGGCTATACCTGCTGCTGCAGCCAGGCCTATTTCAGCCTGACTTTCATCCAAGGCGATCTCTTCCTTTACTTTTTTGATCCTTTCGCCCAGTTCCCCTATTTTTTTATCCAGTTCATTGACTCTTTTTTCCTTCGCATCATACGATTCCGACGATTCTTTTATCCTGGACCTGATGATGTCAAGTTCGAGTATCTCAAGCTCCATCATTTCTATGGCTAACGCAGGCTGATTTGGCCTTAGCATGTCCGCTCTTTCGAAGAATCTCTGGGCGTCCAATACATACTGTTGCGCGCTGCGATGATCTACCTCTATTGAATACCTGGCCAGAAGAACGCACCCCCTGGCCCTCATAATATCGGCTTCGTAATGTTTTCCCTGCGCGCGCAGAACCTTTTCCATCCTCCCTGAGAGTTCCGTGGCCTTATCCTTGATATTTTGACCTATGGGAAAAGCGGGCTTTTCCTTTCTCGCATAACCTATGCTCCTTTCAAAAAGGCCATTAACCATCTCGACCGCTGAACTAAGCAAGCCTTCTGCTTCCCTGAACTTGCCGGCGCTTTCATAACGCGCTGCATCGACTATTAACCTGTTGACCCTATCCAATGCGCCGCTTAACTCTTCCGCTTCTTCCGCCTGTCTTTTATCTTCAATCTTGTTTATGAGGACCTGTTTCAAGCTTTCGAATTTAGCATTCAGCGCGGCCTTTTCAGCATCTGCAAGGTCTCTCCTGATCCTTATTATGGCTGCAATTATACCAATTTTCGTTGAGATCGTCTCCGGGCCGTCCGAAGGCACTTCTACTAACAGCGCACTTATCGCGGTAATCTGGCCGGCCGTGACTTCTCCGACAGTCGCACGCTCAACAATATTCTTAACGGCATCCAGGCATGCTGAATATTCCCTGCTATTACCCTGGTGCTGACCGGCAAGCTCTGCCAGTACCTTAATTTTATCGTCAAAATTCAGCAACTCACCGGCCGCATTTAGTGCCAAAAGCCTGTCATTCAAGGATATTTCTTTGTCCATCAATAGCCTGTTCACGATCGCTTTGCCGCGTACCGTGTCTGGCCCTTCCATGCGGGATAGTGTGAATGCCACATCTTTAATGACATTGCTTACGTAGGTGATGATATCCGCCTCTGGCTTATCGCTTTTAATGGTCTCGCTGAGAAACAGCTTCAGGACATTGGCCGTATCCTGTCCGTATAATAATCCGGCGATCTCCATAAGTTTGTTAAAAAATTCTTTTCTTGCTTCCTTATCCAGACCCTTTTTAAGCAGCCCTTCTATATAATATGTGCCCAAGGCCGCCAGCATGTCAGAGGCTCTCACGAATTCAGCCCTGGCATCTTTGGCCTCGCGCATGAGTATGCGCGCCTGCCTGAGTGATGCCCTGAATTCCCTGTCCCTAAGCCGCATTTCCAGCGCTTTAGCGCCTTCTTCTTTTATTCCTGACAGTTCTATTATCACATCATCTATGACCCCAAAAGTCTGCCGGCCCGCATCGCTCCATCCGCCATTGAGCCTGTATGCGGATACTTTTTCCAGAATATCTCTTATTATCCTGCGGAGCGTTTCGTTATCGTTTCCTACGTATATTCTTAATAGATCCCTGACATAACCCAGCATCACGGTTTTATCTCTTGCCACAGCGGGGATGTTTTCAGTCTCAATGACCTTGCCATCGGCCGTCTTGTTGTAGATCCTGCAATTTTTTTGCAACCACAGTCCTGTAAAAAGCGCATATAAAATGGCTCTGCCAGATTCCGCACCGGCCATAGCACCTATGCTGTCAAGACGGGCGCCGAATCCTTCCGGCGGCATATCCAGTATGTCCGGGTGGTCATTTATAAAATTGGCTGCTAATACACGCAATTCTTCGGCAACGCTGGCTGAAGAGGCGTTGGATTGCAGGAAGTGCGCATACGTTCCCAATATTTCATTTTCAAGATATGCTATTTCTTGCCGTAATCTGTCGCGCTTGGCAGACAACCTGTTCCTTTCATCCGCATCAGTAACATACGCATCTGTTCCCTGCTTCAGCTTCTCATCTATGCTGCGTATCTCGGATAATCTGGTATTGATCTCGGAGGTACGACTGCGTACAAAGTATTTCGCTTCATCCGTAGATCTTCTGGCGACCGCCCTTCTCAAGCCGGCGGAATTATTCTGCAGTAATTGCCTGAAAATGTCCTTGTCAGGCGGCAGCTGTTTTGCGGAAAGCATTTCACTCATAGCCATAACCTTGGTCATGTCTTTTGCCTGGATCCTGTCAAGTGCCTTGAGACCTGATTCTATAAGGAAATTATTATTTTTTTCTTCATCTGTCTTTGCATCTCTTGCATAATACCCGACTACGGCCTCGAAAGCTGTCTGCGCCTTGAATATATTGGGCGAATAAATGGTATTCCTGATCCAGCCTGCCCATGCCGCGTCATTGCCTCCGGCGCTCTTTAGCCTGTTAATTGCCAGCCTTAGAGTCCATGTTTTAAGTAAAATGGGCCTTTTCCACCACCTTATTTCATCTCTTATCCTTGTATAGCACTCTACGATCATTTTGGCAGCCATGACCGCATTAACATCGCCTGCCCCTATACTGCGTAACACTGCCAGGGCTTTTATATGTTTACTCTTGGCAACATATAACGATGCAAGTTCTATCCTTCCTTCAGAAGGCATTTTTTTGTCATGCCTGAATAAGTCTTCCAGGGTTTTCATTTTGTCTTCTTCTGCTTTGTCTCCCGCATATTTTTTAGGCTCTCCTGTGGGAGGCGCTTCCTTTTCCCATACGAGAATAGGTGTCGAGGAAGGCCCATCTGCCTCTTTTACCTTGTCCAGATCATCACGCGCAGGCACTTTTCCTGCGGGCTTATATACTGCTTCCCCTACGGCCCTGAAATTCTTCAGCTGCTCTTCTGTCATTTTATCTGACGATCCGTCCAATTCCGTTGTCAGCGCAGTATGGTCATCAAATGACTTTTTGTCATTCTCTTTCTCGCATTTATTCTTGTATGCCTCCAGAAGTATGAGTTTTGCGTCTATATTAGCGGGGTCTAGTTCCAGTATTTTTAAGGCGCACTCTATGGCTATATCATTGAATCCTTCGGGGCCGCCCGCTATTCTCACACCCTCGATCGGGCGGTCCATAAGCGCGAGCCTGGCTCTTAAAAGAAGGGCTGATACGTTATCCTTATTCCTCTCATATACAAATCCTAGAAGCCTGGATGCGTTTTCGGCGTCTGTTGCGGCAAGATAATCTATGAATTTAACCGCCTCCTCCGGCGCGATCCTTCCTTTTATTATATTGTCTATTGTATCTTTTATCATTTTTTGGCTAAGGTTATCGGCTTTCTTAGAGGTCTTCCCCAGTTCTTTATAATATTTGATAAGCCTGATCCTGGGCTCGGCCATATACCGGCTTTTTTTCATATCCCTTATTTCAGGAGAAGTAAGCCGTTTTATTGAAAATGGATCCGTAAACCAGCTATGGACTTTATTGTAAATGCCTTTTATGCCTTTTAGAATGCTGGTCATGAAGAATGCGCCCGTATTGGCTATGCCAAGGATCCCGAATATTGTCGTTAATATAAAATAGGTGTCGAATGGGGCTTTGAACGCTGCTATAACATTGGTAACAAAGGTTGCCTGCAAGAACGAGCCTACCAACGGCACCGCTTTGAAGAAAGCGCCTATCGCCAGCAGGGTGCCGGGGGCAAAGACCGCCAATGCTATGACCGCAGCTGTTACAATAAACGCTATTATAGCCGTATTTCTGTTGAACACCTTTGCCCTGATCTCTGTAAGTGTTTTTCTGACCGACACCCCCTCTTTTTTTGGCCCTTCTTTTTTCTCTGTTTCTTTTGACCTTTCCAGGCAACGCGCTTTGGCTGAGGTAACAGATATCTTTTCTCCAAGGACAGTTACTTCGGGAACGGATATTTTTTCATATGTCTTTGCCGCCTCTTTATAATTCTTATCTTCTTCCAGTATTTTCCCGTAAATGACGCGGGCCATGAGCGTTGGATCGGCAGCCGGATCCGCTTTCTTTACAACTTCTTTTAAGATCGCTTTTATTTTTGCCGCATTCTCTTTGGCTCCTAAAGAATAAAGGATCACCGCCATGTATGCCTTAACAGCCATATCCTTAGGATTTAATGCGGATGCTACAGAAAAATAGTTATATGCCTCAAGAAGCAGCCTGCGCCCCTCTTTTTTCTTTATGTCGCTATCGAATGCAAGGGATCCTTCGGCTAGACGTAACGTTATCTGGCCTATCTTTATGAATGTTCCGGCATCGGAATCCTGCGCGCCATCAAGCGATACCTCTACTAACATATCTGCTATCTGCTTCTTATCTTCAGGCGCAGATGTCTTACCCGCGATCTTCTCCGCGGCCTGCATAGCTTCGTCGGCTGTGAACGAACCGTCCCGGACCTTTTCATATAACCTTGCCCTCAACACTTCATCCTTTTCCGGTTCAACCCACCGCCCCTCTCTTCTCTTCTCCAACCAGCCCTTTATTTTTGAATATGGGTAATGCCAGGAATCATATAAAGACATCTTTAATATTTTTTTGGGAAGTTTCCATAAAATACCTGCTATGATAGCGCCTGTTATCCTTATAAAATAAAATGGAACTATTTTTGCAGAAGCCCATTTAGACCGGAAATTAAATCCTGCCGTAAAGAAATCGATCGAACTTGAGGCAAAGCGCGCCAGCCCCTTCAGGATTTTGTTGTCGCTTTTTACGCTGTCTAATCTGTATTTGACTGTTTGATACCACGGCGTCCTGTTCCACACCTGTCGCGACGCATCTAATACTCTGTCGCGCACAAGTTTGCTTTTGTATCCCCATACGTTGAAATCTCTGCGGGCATCTTTTATAAGATACGCCGGTATACCTACAAGTATTATTGCCGATAGATCAGCCAGGCCGTAAAAGAAGATCGCTGCCTTGCCGCCCTTTCTAATGGCCATTTCGAACATAAAATCAGCGTCTTTTTTCCCGTCTTCCAGCCACCTGGCCGGACCGATCAGGGCATTCCATTTTAACCACGTCAGCGCTTCACCTATCTTAGCCGCCAGGAACTTCATCTTATTGGCAAAATTTTCACCTACCCACCCTCTGATAGGCAGCCCTGTCTCCTTAGTAAGAGGCAGCCTCTCCACCTCTTCCTTGCCGCCCCTGTTTTCATTGATCACGCTGTCTATATCCACTACGCGCGAGCCGGTAGCCCTGATGAAAAGACCGCTGGCTGTCAGCTCGTAATCTGCCGGCAGCAAGCCGCTTTTTTCCCGATCACGATCTTCACCCGTAAGAAGAGAGTTAACGCGCAATACCTGCCTTCTCGTCTGACGCAGCACATTTTCTCCAAGGCCCCTTACGTAGGTCACATTGTCATCGCCTACTATCATTAAAAAATTGGAATTGCCTACTCTTCTTATGAACGCCCTGGCCCCTTCGCGACCTAACAGTGTTATCTTCTTGTCTTTCAGCCTTTCCTCGCCAAGGGCCCGCACAGATGCCTCATCCAGGATCATTACTCCGCTAAACCCATATTGAGCCTCTCCGCTCGTTTCGTCGATCACGTAACCGTTACCCCGTCTGTCAAAAGATACCAGCAGTCTTCCGCCCTCAGGTATGGCATCTCCATATCTGGCTTGCAGATCACGCATTATCTTTTCCCTGGTAGCGCTATCCATATTGCGGACAACAGGGCCAGGGCAAACGACCATTATTGAAAAAGTCTTTGCTTTATCTTTAGGAACTGGCGGAATAGAGGAAGCCGCTGCGACCCTTTGCTCATCAGTAAGGGATCCATCAGCTGTTTCAGGGACTTCTATTAAGATTCCGCCTTCGACCTCTATATATTTCATCTCTTCAGCCAATGCATCTCGCTCAGCTTTGTCTTCCGCCTCCTTTTCATCTTTCCTCTCTTTCGCCGCTTCTTCTTGCGCCCTTTCATTCAGAAGGGACGCTTCGGCATTTCTTCCTTCATGGAACACACTTTCAACAAAGGCGGCGAACCTTCCGGGCGTGGAATAACGCTGCATAGATGTATCGACAGATGCGGTCATTACTTCCTGCGCTTCAGGGACTTCGGCAGGGGCAAGTTCGACATCCCTGCGTGCTTCTGGACCGGCCGTCTTTGCAACACTTCTGACAGAACGCTCTTCCTTTATATGTTCATCCTTGATCTTGCCTTCCTCCCTAAGTTTTCCCTTCTCGTCTTCCGCCTCTTTTTCAGCGTCGTGCAGGGTATCCGCCATGCCATTGAGCAAGGGTTCCATTCTTTCCGTGGCCTTTGCTATCGCTTTCTGGCCATCCGCTGAAGCATAATCCGCGTATTTGTTGCGTTCGTCAAAATACCTCTGCCGCGCCTCTTCTATCGCCGCTTTGGCAAGACCCTCTTCCGATGTATCTGTCTCTACGATATTTCCCCTTTCTCTTGCTTCGCGTATTATCTCCTTTTTAAGATTATTAAGCCCTTCCCCGTATATGGCCTTAACAGCTGCGGCAAAAGCTCCTGTCATTTCAATTGCAGCTCCGCCTGTTACGGACGTTTTTTTAAACATGTGCATGCCGGCATCGGCCCTGGCAAGAGCGATCCTGCCAGAACCGTCCCTTGATATGACCTGATAATCGGCTCCCCCTACTTTAACATGCATGCCGTCCCCGCTCATTTGAGGCGTATCGCTTAGCACTGAACCATCCCGGCGATAACAGGCATTGCCGACGAGGACAAGAAAACCGTTTTCTTCGACAAGTATAAGGCTCCCGTCATCCGCCTGTGAGACTACATAGACATCTTCGCCTATACGCACTGTCAACCTGTCCTGACTATACTCTACTTCTGTTTTCTCTATCTCCCTGTCTGCGTTAATACGGCCCGCTTCTTTTATTTCAACAGCGCCCGCGGCATTTACCTGCAAAGTATAATAATTGTTGCCGACCCACAGAATGCCCTCTTCGCCTGACCGGACAAATACCGTCCCGATTTTCAGGATATCGCGCAATAGCGCGAGCCTGATCCTGTTCCTGGCACCTATTATTTCGCCTGAATTCGTCCCGTCCAGGGTCAGCTGGTTTATCTTGTCCTTAGCGGCTCCCAAGTCTATATGGAACCTCTTTTCGATAACACCAAGGCATTCTTCCAGGTCAAGCCGGCCTATGCCGTCGTCGCCCACTTTTACTTTCCGCGGATCAAAATAGATATCCAATATAGCGTCAAGCTGGCTCTCCAGGTACTTTTCCAGGAATCTGCGGTCGGCTTTTGATGCTCTCTTGCCGAACTGGACCGGATAACCCCTGACCATTTCGAGGATCTTCTGGATCTTACTGTCCCTTTTCATCTTATTAAAGCGCGACTCATCGCGATGTTTCTGCGATTCAAATTGCACTGCCTTAAGGAGGTCTGTGAAATAGTTCTGCAGATCGCACCATTCGTCAAAGACAGTTTTTTCTATACCGCTCTTTAGACGCCCATTCGCGTCAAATATGGCGTCTTCTATCTCGGTTAACCTGGTAATTTTTGACAAAAACTCTTCGAATTTTGCCTTGCCTTGCTGTTTTTGCCTTGGTGTAAGACTGGGATTGTAGCGTGGATCGTATAATTGCTGGACCATCTTATAGAATTTAGAGCCTTCTTCAAGAGAATAGAAAGGATCGACACGGCCAAAATCACCCTGTCTTTTGGCCCTTCCGAACATCTGTACTTCCCCCTGATCGCTGCGGTTAGGAGTCAATGTCATGAGATAAAGGCCGTTAAAATATTTATTCCTAAGCATCCACCATATCCCGTTATCCTCACCTACCCCCAGATCTCTGAGTAATTTCTCTATTTCATTTTGCATCCTTGCTCTTGCCGCATAATCTGTCTCGTAAAAAAGACCTTTATCAGAAGCGAGCGATTCACTTATTCTTTTTACGGCGTCGTCTATTTTATAAGCATCCATGCCCGGCATCCCTTTGAGCGTTTCCCTAAGGGCTGCTGTGATCTTGTCTGGCTTGAAACCTACTGATTCAGCAAGTTCAACGTTAGTCGCGCGGCCCAACTTGGCATCGGTCAGCGTTATTGTCCTGGCCTTGCCCGCATTTCCTACTATTTCAATTTCACTCCTTGAATCTTCATCCGCAAACACATTTATATTGACCGCGCTGCCGGCTCTTTGATTGACCCCACTCTTATCCAACATATCCTTCAGGACCTTTTCGAATTCTTTGGCCTGGTTCATGTCATCAAGATATATGATAAGGCTGGCTTCCGGAAAATATGTATATAGATCCGCTATTCTCTGTAATGCCGTTTCCCAGACCTTCTTGTTAGATGTACGGAATACCGGCATGGTATCAGGCCCTTTTTTTGAAAATGCCGGCTCTATGGAAATAACGCCTTTTGCTTTTTCAAAGATCTTAAGCATGAGCTCACCTACCGTGCCTACGGAACCGCTTGCGCCGCCGTAGGAATGCGTAAAACGGACGACATCAGTAAATGTAAGGTATTCTGTGCTTTGGTTATCCCCCCTGACGTCAGGCCTATCGCCCATCCTGCCCTGATGCTTCAATTCATACAACGTATGGAACCTGTCCCTTCTCTGTCCTTCGAGTTCCCTGCCGCTTTCTTCATCAAGGAGGACGACTTCCATCTCAACCTCTCTCAGTAAATAACCGCCTGTGGGCCCTTTGAATACCATATATCTTTTTGTCCCGGCAGCGAACACCCTGTCCTGGTCCGCGCTTTCAAGGAATTCTTTAGTAAGGGCGCATCTTTCTGCGCCTTTGTATGAGATCCGGGCTAATCCTCTTTCATACACTATGTCAAATGGCGCTTTATAATCTTTCCCGTCGCGTGTAACCTTTACGCTGCCGTCATCCAATATTGAAACGTCAATAGCAGCCGCTCCTCTTTTTTCGGCATATTTCAGTTTATAGTTTTCGTTCGCTTTATCAATATACAGGGCCTTGGCGCAATCTAAAAACTCTTCCCATGTAGGGACAAATTTTTTCCTGGCCTCTTTATCAAGCAGCTCAGGGAACATATCTGAAAGTATATATACGATCATTTCCATAGTACTTTCTACGGTTTGCTGTGTCCTTTCACCCGCAGTCGCCTTTTCGGCAGTCGTGTCCAGCATGAGCGAACCTGCCTCCTTTACTTTCGCGCCGACCGTTTCTGTCCTTATGATATCGAACTCTTTTCCGTTATAGTAGATAGCGAGCCCTGCGCCGTTGACATTTATATTCCTCCTAACAGCCGTTTCTCTCGCAAATGTAGTAGCGCCTATCTGCAGCGACCCGTCATCATTGAATTTTACATAACCTTCTGCCACATCCATCATCTTTCTTAGTTTTTCAAGCTGCGCAGCTTCATTCTGCGCGCCCCTTTCCAGAAGGACCCTGTTCTCTTCCAACAGCGTACGGATACGTGCTATACCGCCTGCCTCATAAAGCTTCTCGGCCGTCATTATCATTATCATGTATTTTACATATTCTTTTACGTCTAATTTGTTCTGCTCGGCGGCTATTATGAAATCGGCCAGATACGGCGCAACATCGCATTCATCCATAGTAAGCCTTGTCCCCTTTAAAAGTTTGAACCAAAGCTCTGATTCCGGCCGGGTCTCATCCTGTACGGCAGATAGGGTGGTAAAGCTGAATGCGCTGTAGGACATTATAACGACATCGTTGTTTTGCAGGATAGCGCATGCGTTCCTGAGGTCACGCATGTCACCGCGCATATAAGCGACCTTATACCCCATCATCTTATAAATGAATTGCGTTTCGCGGAAATCCCTTTCCGTAAAGCTGTCGTGGGTGACCAGGTGTATGCTCTTAAGTCCTTGCGCCCTGTTCATTATATTCGGCACGGGATATGCAAGCGTTTTTCCTGAACCGGTGGACATGTCTACAAAATAGCTGTCTGCCATGAACATACCGGCCATTACCTGCTCTATAAAAGGCGACCGTGCTGCGGCAAGTATTGTGGCAAGCTGATAGCACGCAGCCATATCGCGGCGTATTGCCGGATCGTTGAATTTATTACTTAAGTCCTTTTCAAGGCAATCCGTTGAGCTGTCGCGTCCTCTTCCGTCTCCGCGGACCATTGCCCGGACGGATTTTGCCAGGCCCATCGCGCCCTTAATGTCTTCGAGGGCGCCTGTTACATCTTTCTTAGACGCTTCATCGGTACCAAAAAAGTTTTCAAGTGCGGCGGGGTCGATAAAGCCCGTGACAGTGAGACCTATGATATATTCCGCCAGCGCTTTCATCTTGTCTTTACGTACAGCCTCCTCACTTTTACGTTCATCCTCCTTTTCGAATACATGTATGACTCCTTGTCTTTGTACGTCTATATCAGAAATACCTATGTCCCTCAACATCCTTGTTATTAACTGGTCGCTTAATTCGGAACTGCCTACCTTTTTTTCGATAACTGAAATGAAAGTCTGAATACCATTACCATACGCAAAGGCTCTTATTTTAGCAACAAGCGCATTCGTCCTGACCTGGATCGCACCTGTCCTGTCGTTGCCTGTTTTTCTTTGTTCTTTTATGTCATCGATAATACCTTCTACCATCGCTACTGCTTCGTTGATGTCAGCCTCGTTTATGCCGCTTCTGGCGGCCTCCTCTTTAAGCAGGACAAGAAGCGCTTTGAATCTTTCCGCAAGGGCTTCCTGCTCTTTCGATCTTTCCGCTGCTTTCAGTCTATCCACCATGCTGCTGACCTTAGGCGGATGCAGGAAATCATCTAATTCAAACAGCACGGATTGGACATATTTACAGATAGCTTCGGCTGTACTTAATTGAGCTCCTGCCAGTAAAGCATCTGTGGCCTTTTGCAGGTCGCCTATAATTTCACCTGCATTCCTAAGCTTCATCCTGTTAATAGACGCTTCCAGCCTCGCTTTGTCTTCGGCCGATAGCCCATACTGGTCCAGCACTCCTACCCACTGTGTAAGATACTTTTTCAGTTCACGATTCAGCCTGTACCTTTGGAAGAATCTAAAAATACCGGTTATGGATGTGAGTCTGGAGACCTCATCTGCTACCCTTCTTGCGTGACGGGACATTGCCAGGCCCATGTCCTGTTTGAGCTCAAGCAAGACATTCTTCATATCCTGTTCGGAAGGCGCTTGAACTGCAGGTGGCGCCTGTGCCTGTTTAGCCGCTGCATCAGCTTTGGCCTTCGCCGCTTCCGCTTCCTGCATCTGCACCAGCCTATTCCGAATTGCAGTTTTCATTGCTTCTTCATATGCAGCCGCAGGGCCTACATAATCAGCCCCTACCCGCGCATATAAGGCCTGGTGCGCACTCCTGTCTTCGGCCAATAATTTTTCAAGCTGAGCCCCTGACTCGATCTGCATCAGCTCGGCGTAATGGTAAGGCGTCAATCCTCCCAAGCCTTTTCGCATGAATTTAAGCGCGTGATCTATGCTTGCTAATCTGTGAGCCTCCAGCCTGTTGTATCCCTGCCTTAGCCTGCGAGCCTCGAAAACTTCGTGAGATTCCATCTCATTCAGAACGTCAGAATAAGTAAATCCTGTATTTTCCAACGCCTTGTTAATGCTGTTGATAAATTCAGCATTAGAATTCTCAACGATTATTAATTTCCCTTTGAATTTACCTTCCTTGGCTGTAAATTGATACGCAACTGCCACGTCGTCAAGATCAGCTCTTATAATAATTACCTCTTCGCCTTCGATGGTTTCCGTTATGCCGCTTTTTTCAGCCTGCGCCAGGAGCTCATCTTGTCTTGCATCCAGGGCTTCTGCTTTTTTACCTGCGTCTTCGTAAGTACCAATGCGCCTTCCGGCGCCGGCTTCCCGCTTCCCATCTTCAGCAGTTTTCTTTTCAGCTTCGGCTTTCTTCTCGACTTCCAGCCTGGCAGCTTCAGCTGCTTTTGCCGCTTCCAATGCCGACTTCCTCTCAGCCTCAGCTGCAGCTTTTACCGCTTCAGCGCGGGCTTTTCTTTCAGCTTCGGCTCTCATGACCTCTTCGGGCGCTGCCTTCACGGCTGCCGCGCCCTCTTTTAGTTTATTCTCCATAGCCTGGAGTACGGCGCTCATCATTTCGACATTAGCTTTGGCTTTCCCCGCTGTCAATTCACCGGATCCGACCTTTGCCTCCTGCGCCTTGCTGTATAGATCAGTATAATTTCTCAGGGCCTTGATCGTATCCCAGGCCCTCTTTTCCCCAAATTTAGCCGTCAGCCTTTCTGCCAATGCACCGGCCTGTTCTTTGACTAACACCGGATCGTTAAAGAATGTTTCCAGGGCGATATGGTACTCGCCGCTTTCTGTCAGGTCAGAATAAGCGCTCTTTTTATTCGTTATTATCGTTATATAAGGCCGTTCTTTTTTCTTATCAAATTTGGGAAGTATTATAAGATAGGATAATCTGTCTTTTTTCAGCAGTTCCACTATGCCGTCAGTATGAAAACCTCCCGTAACCAACGCTGCCACAGTTTCGCCTTTATCACGCATGTGCTTTATAGTATTGGCAACGATGGCATCATTACGTTTTAAGGTAAGCGCATAAAAAGTCTCCGCCGCCGGCATGGCTTCGAATACGCCCTCTATGTCCAGGTCGGACGGTATTTTCATGTCATATTTTTTGTACATCCTGTTAATGAAATCGGTAAATTCCTGCTGGTTGAATTCCTTCCTGTGTTCATCAAAATATTTAAGGGAAGTGCTGGTAAGTTTTACTTCGATAAGGTCCTGCAGCATGGAGGCTTTTCTTAAAAGTCCGGCAAGGGCCTTCTCGTCTTCATTCCTGAATACTTTCTCCTTTATCCTGTTCTCGTAATCTATTACTTCGTCCTTCAGGGTATTTATATCCACTGATTCATAAAGTGTCATATATTCAACGTAAGTTAGTATATTAGGATACTTTTTTTCCAGGTCGATCTTTGCAAGGCGGGCAAGGTCTGCAAGATGCGAATAATACATGCTGGCTGAGATCTTCCCCAGCTTGAACGATATGCTCTTCAAGATAAGCTCTTCCAGTTTATTCTTATCTATCGCCGTCTTCAGCTCATTCATGAGCGCCTGGCGTTCTGTATTTGTACTGTTAAAATCACATTTTTTCTCCAGGGCAATGGCCTGGAGAAGGTTGTTGATATTAGCAAAACTTGCCGGTTTGACACCATTCTTCTCCCCGATAGCACGTATATTGTCCCAGCGGTTCGTAAAACCGACATTGCCGTTATTTTTCAGGATGGAATTTGCTTCAAGGACTTTAAGCTCGGCCGAATATATATTATCTTCGAGGGCGGCAAGGCACTGATAAAGGGCCCTTGCCTTTTTATAATTATACCGCCTTTTCTCCAGGCAGGTACGGAACGCATCCATGTCCTCAGAGTGCAGTTTTTTGTCATCTATACCGTAAATGGCTACGCCGGATTCCGTGATTATGGAGTAGTATTCGGCAGCGGAGATCAGCCCTTCTGCCATTAATTTGTCGCTCAACTCTTTTTTAATCTCCCTATCTGGAAATGAGGAGATGATAGAGGTGTCGACGTATCCGGCGGAGCCTTCCACGGCAATGGTCCGTATATCGTAATTTGTTACGAGATTATCCAGTAACCCGACGATCGATTCCTGGGCGCTTAGATTATCGTGGGCATCCTTGATATTAATAATGACTTCTTTGGAGTTAAAAGGTTGGACTTCTTTTGTGGTGCCAAGGTTCCTGGGTATGGAAAATTCACGTAAATTTATCAGTTGATCTGTCTTTGAGGCGGGGGACTTACTGGAAACGGCCTGGCTTTCCTGCGGTCCTCCCTGCGCAAAGGATACTTCCTGCCAAAGAAACGCAAATATCAATAAAATAGATATAATCCTTAATATAGGTTTATGCCTATATAATATAAAATTCATACAAATTATCCTTTATTATTAAATAAATTTAATAAGTAAAGAAAAAAAATAGGTTTATTAGGTACTAATTAAAGAGGATTCCCATCCTCTCCTCATTTCCGCTTATAATTATATCATATATAGCACCTAAAGACAATAGAACCACATCTAGCTTTTTTATAATTAACGAAACGGTAGAATAATCTTCCGGGGGATTAATAAGCGAGGTTGGTTAACTCTTCGTTCAGGATCTCTTCATCGGTCTTACCGGCTTGTATAGGCTCTACGGCCTGCAGAGTAACATTCTTCTCATCCTTCATCATATCCTTAACAACTCTCTCTATTCCTTTATCTGTAATGACTATCTTGCCTTCCCTGGCCGCTTCATTGAGGAAGCTCCTTATGTCAGTTCTCTCGCCTTTGATACCTATGATTATGTTCTCAAACAGCTTGACCAGATTAATAGCCTTAGAGCCGTTATGCATGTCGAGCAGGGCAAAATACTGGACGCCTGCAAGACCCTTGGTGCTTGCAACGGTCTCCATAGTCCTGGCTATTGTCTCTGCATCGTCAACCTGTGCGTTTACAGTACAAACTGTATAGCCTCTTAATTGATATATTTGAGATATCTTTTCGTAGCTTGGTATGTTCGTATCTATAGCTATGACATTGGCTGATTCCTGCTTTACTTGACGGCGCGCTTCTTCAGCCATAACAGGAGTTCTCTCTGTAGCGGCTACCTGCTGTTTCGGCGCTAATGCAGAGGATCCGGCAACAACATTAACGGCCGATGTTCCTGTTGCAGCGTCAATGCCTCTTGTCGCATCTTCTCTTAATGCATCGACAACTTCCGCATTTATGCCGCCTTCTATTGCAGGTACAGTGCCTGCTTCCGCACCTTTAAGCACCGGTAGCTTGGCTTCTTCAGGTGACACAAAACCGGCGGCCAGAGCTTCTCTCAATGCCTCGAGCCTGTTAATACTGCCTGTGACGTCAAAATTATTATTCTGCGCTACTCTGGCCTCGGCTATCATGTTATTTATTAAGTTATCCACGGCTGCCTTGACCGCATCCTGACCCATATCGGCCTTAATACCTTCGATCAATTGTTTCATGTTATATATATCCTGATCGTTCATGTGCTCACTGATAGGCGCAAGCTCTTTTCCTGCGGCGGCAAGAGCTACTGCAAGTTCATACATACCTGTTTCTTCTAATTCGGTACGTTTAGCTTCGATCGCCTTGCTCATAGTTGCGACATCCTGAGTACCGGCACGGGCTTGTCGTTCAGCAGAAACTTCTTCACCGGCAGCGGCTTCCCTGCCTTTAGCCTGGGCCTGCACTTCAGCCGCTTCTTTAGCATTGATCATAACAGTAATACTGCCGTCCCTGAATTCTACTCCGAGATTCTTAAGCGCTTCAGCGGATATCCTGGCAGCACCAGTCACCATATCCTGTGTTATGCCAAAGCTATCGCTCAGTTCCTGATCAGTAAACTTATATGTTACCTGGCCGGATGCTATTCTACCGCTTAGTACAAATTGTTTGCCGTCAAATGTCAATTTGGCTTCTACTATCCTGCCATCCTGACCCTGCTGTCTTATGGTGCTTTCTACTTGCGTAAGCGGTATGCCAAGTTCCTGGGCTGTCATTATATTAGCCGCAATATCGCCGCCGAGTTCTCTTACATCGCTTATGAGTTGTGTATGTGTATGGATGCTCTTGGCGGCTATGTTGTGAGTAGTGCCTGTCCTTAATATCTGGCCATTCCCGTCAAATTCAAATACCGCTTTATTTGATATTGACATACCATCATGGCTGACTTCATATCTTCCCTGCGTCTTCTCAGCCATTGTAGAAACCATGCGCGCAGCTATAACTGGGTTGGTAACGCCTACTCTTGCCAACTCACTATTATTGCCTCTTGCTATATCTTCGCGTAATAGATCTATAGGCGATTTACCTGCAGCCGCGTCTTCTGCTGTAGCTGTAATTGTAGCTATCTTTCCATTGACGTTAAATTCATAGTTCATGCCGGCCGCTACCCTGGCGCTATTGCCCAGGGCTTCGCGCATTGCGAACTCCGGCGCATCTTGTGCAGCCTTAACAGGCTCTACGTCTATATTCCTAAGCGCTGTTTCTGCTGATACTACTTGTGCTGCGGAAACAGCTATAGGCGTTGAGGCCATTGCCTGAACTTCGGCTGCTTTCATCTGACGAGCTACAGCTGCATTAATAATACCTTCAAGCCTTGTCATGTTGTTGGCTACTGTGTCTGCATTGACCCCGGCCTG
>CAZHPY010000002.1:19542-20005 GCA_964534705.1 uncultured Planctomycetia bacterium
GCCTTATGCCGTTGACAGCCTGCCTTGCATCTGCCATATCGATGGCGCCTTCAAGGATCAAGCTGGGTGTTATACCCATCTTGGTCTGGATAGCTGCAACAGCCGCTTCTAAGTTACCAACGGATTCTATGGCTTTCTTATGATCTGCGATTTGCATGCCTTTTGCTGCCATACTACGAAGTTCTTTGATCGAATCTTCTATTAATGTACTGTATTGAGCTGCTGCAGGATTGTTATAAACAGCTTCCCTGTATGCTCTCTCAACATTATCGATTGTCTCGTTAAAATCGGCCTGAGCTTCTGGTTGAACCTCTGCGCCGGCAGACATTATCTGAGTTAAAGCATCGCTTAATGTATTAGTATTGATAGCCAGGCTCTGGGTAGCCTCTGCCTTTGCTTGAGCCCGTGCCTGAGACTCTACTCTGGTCAGAGATTCCCTGGCAGCGAGATGCTCTACCATATT
>CAZHPY010000002.1:20105-21436 GCA_964534705.1 uncultured Planctomycetia bacterium
GTCTCTGCGACTCTTACTGTTTCTATAGAGGTGCGTACCTGAGACTCTACTCTGGTCAGAGATTCCCTGGCAGCGAGATGCTCTACCATATTCCTTAATCCTGTCACTGCCTCTCTGGCAGCTTCCTGCGCTTGAGGAGTAGCTAATCTGGCTATTGAAGCCTCGACTTCAGCTACTCTAGGAGCAGCATTAACTGGTGCAATTGTGCCTGCCATTAATTGATCGGCAAGCGTATTTGCCTGATCGACGAATGACTGCGCGGCAGGAGCAGTCTCTGCGACTCTTACTGTTTCTATAGAGGTGCGTACCTGAGACTCTACTCTGGCCAGCTCCGCCTGTCTAGGGGCCTGTAATCCGGTCGCGCCGGTAGTAATCCTATTTGCCTCAGCCAATACCAGATTCATCACGGTTTTGCCATCGATACCGAACATGGCAACTGCAGTAATGAGGGTTGCGAGCTTAGGCATTGTTATCGGGTTGATCTCGCCTGTAGCCATGAAGGAATTCATATTTCTGATAACATTTATTATTCCTGCGCCAGCAACCTCAGCAGCCACAGAGCGTATGTTCCCTATATCCCTGGCACCTACTAACCCAAGTACATTATTCATATATTGGCTATTTGCGCGTTCATTGACCGGAGCATTTTTAAACGCTTCCCAACTCTTTGCCGCTTTGCCAGCCAATTCCGCGACTTCCGGTATAGATGTATTATTGCTTATGAAAGATAGAATTGCGGAAGAACCAGCAGCCATGCTCTGTGTTATCTCAGCTATAGAAGCTGTATTAGAAGGTCCTAAAAGATTATATATTGCGGCCAGAGCCTTGAATTGCGCAATATTGGCAGACCCGCTGAACGCCATCAATACCCCTACCTGCAGATTTGCGCTGAGACCACTGATCTTATTATTAATTGCTGTGACACGCTGCCCGGTTGGCATGGTGGCCCACCCGCTTATGGAAGTAACTCCACTTACAACTCTCGCTACGCCAGCGCTTAATCCTTCGAGCCTGGGCGCTATGATCTTAATGTCTTTCATGGCTTCTATTTGTCGTGACGTCATCATAGGCGCCTGGCCTGTGCTACCAGCCGTGCTCCACCTTACCACAGCAGCCGCTACTATGGTTATTGCCTTGGCTATATCTTTACTGTTCAATGCCTGATACAGATCATTCCTTTCCTGCGTTGTAAGACGAGTCATCAAACCGCTGACATTAGCTAATAAATCGATATTTTCTCTTATTCTTCCTGCCGATGCTTCCTGACTAACGTATGCAACCATACCTCTTAACGTATCTATGGCTGTCTGGACCATCGGCCTGTTCTGCTC
>CAZHPY010000002.1:21536-51659 GCA_964534705.1 uncultured Planctomycetia bacterium
ACATTAGTAGTAATAGTGGTAACGGCGCTTGTTATGGCCGGTGCCTGTGTCCTGGCCGCTACGGACTCAACCATACCTCTTAACGTATCTATGGCTGTCTGGACCATCGGCCTGTTCTGCTCTGCTACTGTGGCTATATTGTTCTGGGCATCGACAAGTTCCTGCGTCGCATTAGCTATCTGGATCTGCGTTGGAACGATTCCTGTCGTCAAGGCCTGGACTAGTGAGGTTGTGGCTGTCATAGGCGTGGATACATTAGTAGTAATAGTGGTAACGGCGCTTGTTATGGCCGGTGCCTGTGTCCTGGTACTGCCTTTAATCATATTAGCCACTACATAAGTCAAGCCGGCGGAAACTCCTAACCCCCATATAACCGCCGGTATCACGGTACTTATTGCTGCAACCGGCGCACAGCCAAGGAGGAACGGCAAAGTTGCTAACATGATCGTCAGAAGTGTCACCCTGGTCAGAGGAGACATTGCCGGTGTCTTCGCTTCTATGCCAGGGGCAACGGCTTTTGCCGCTTCACTGATCACAAAATTCAATGCTGTCCTTGCGCTAATACCGAAGATGGAAGCAATGTTAATAAAGGCTGCCAATCTTGGTGTCATTGTTGAATCCACCTTGCCCGTAGTTATGTAAGAAGCTATATTTTGAGTAAGCATTGTCCCGCTGGGACCGGCAACTTCAGTAACTACAGATGCAATATCGCTTCCGATATTCATGGCTCCGATCAACTGAGCCATGTTCTTAATATATGAACTGTTTACCTTTTCTGCGGGCGAGACAGCGCTAAATGCTCTCAGGTCGACTGCTAGTTTTAGCATCAAAGCCTTAACTTCCGGTATAGAGGTATTATTAGCTATGAACGATATAACTGCCTGCGGTCCGGAAGCCATGAGCTGCCTTATTGTGTATATGGAAGTTGTATTAAGTGCGGCTGAACCTTGCCCTAAGCTACTGTAAATACCTGCTTCGGCTTTAAATGCGGCGAGCGAGATAGAGCTATTAAAGGTGCTAAGATACTGGATCTGAGCAGAAGTGCTCATGCTGTTCATATAGTTTAAGGCTTGGACCATCTGCATGCCGATCGATCCGACCGAGAGTATTCCAGGCATACCTGTAGTGAAGCTATAATCAGAACCATATCTTGCGCCGACTTCTCGCACTTCTGCAGACTGACGTAGATCAATACTGCTGTTCCATCCCTTCATGGCTCCTGTAATGATTGCTTGTCCAAGATTAGTGGCCTGCTGAAGTTCAATTTGTGTAGCGCCCCTGTTTATCATCTGCGCCTCGCCGCGGCTGCCTGCAAGGGCGAAAGCAGCTCCTTCGCGTATTGAACCATCTGGATTTGTCATCGCAGTCACGATAGAGTGCAGGCCTTCCGCACCGACATTGAGTTTATTAACATTGAAGAAGAGCATGGTTTCGCCTGGCACCCTGTTATATCCCTGGACAAAATCCATTACCCCTTTATTCCATTGCATAGACATTATGTCGTTCCTGCTGCCAAATTGCGCCGCCTGGGAACTCGTCATTTCGCAGGAGGCCATCGTATTGACACGCTCAACTCCCTCTACGCCTTTAACTGTTTGATGCAGCGCGGTAAGAACTTCTCCCACTCTCTCTACGGTCCCGGTCGCCCTATCAGTCCCTGCAAAGTTGGATCCGGTTGTAAGTTCGGCTACGATTATAATTGAACTTGTAAGCTGGGCCCTGCCTTCTGGACTTGCGCCTAACTCCTTGATCTTTGCTACCATTTCTTCGACAGTCCTGGCTGTTATTACATTCAAATCTCTTGCCTCGGCTAATCTCACAGCCTCAGCGATATTACCCTGCTCTCCAACCATCCACACATTCATTGTGTTCATGACTTCCATTGTTCCTCTTACCCATATTGCTGCTTTATCAGCGGCGCCTGCCATTTTCCCGGCATCGGTAGTATAGGCGCGGCCTTCCCCTACGGCTCTTACATCCGTGGTTCCAAAGTTAAGAACTGTTACGCCGAGCTTGGCCATAGTAGCTCCTACGCCTTCTATAGTACCTCCATACATCGTTGTTATATTCTTTACCCCGGATTCTGCAAATGCATTATGCGCATTTATGAAAGCCATCGTTTCGATAAGACTTACGCTCTTGCCATTTGCTGCAGTATCGTATGCCTTGTACATGGTCTCAGGCGATACATTGAATTTTCCCCCTTCCGGTGCAGCTTCCAGTGTAGCGCGGATCATTACAGCGAGCGAAGCTTGCGGATTGCTAAGTTTAGTGGTTGCCTGCTCGCCAAATTCTAAGCTGTTTAATCCGTATCCGGTAACAGTATTGGTCCTGACGCCATCCGCGTCTAACTTAAACTGCAATTGCAGGCCGCCTGAACCTCCAAAAGGTCTTATAAGTACATCAAGTGCATCATAAGCATAGCCGCGTAACCCTCCCATGGCCCTATCAGCGGTTCCTTCAGGGCCGCCTACGGTCTTTACTAACGCTGCATTGGCGGGATTATTTACAATGTTGGCGATCACACCCTCTAACCAGGTTTTGCCCGCGTCAGTAAGTATTATCCTGCCATCAATAGAGTCAAATCGCCCGCCGACAACAAAAGCGCCATCCACACCATTGGTCTCGCCCTTATATGCCTCCATCATTACCTTGCTAAGTTGAGTGTATAGATCAACCATGGCAGTAAAGGACTCTTTGGTTGATTTCGACAAGTCTTGCCAGTTATGCTTCTCCATACCTATGGTAAGGCGAGGCACCTGCAAGCACGATTCGCCTTCATCTATAGCAAGACGGGTAATTCCTTTAAGTAGGCCGGGGTTCTGTATCATTATTGTGTTAAGCGTCGTAACGTCCATGATAAAAATACCATTCTTTGGCCCTGACGCCATCTCGTCCGGACTTGTGACCCTGCGGACATAGTCTACGCCTTTTCCCGTACCATAAACACCATCAAAGAACTCTATCAATGCCTTCAGGTCATTGTCTGTAAATAATTTGCCGGCATTGTCCCTGGTATTGACAAGTTGTATCATCCTTTCGTTATCAACGGCCCCTCTTCCTCCCTGTTCAAACGCGAACATAAGAATACCAAGCGTACCTGCCGTGGTAGATAAAGTTTTTCCTTCACCGCATTGAACGGCAATGAAAAGCCCCTGAAGATATGGGCTTTGACTGCCACTTCTTTGCATTACACCATTTAGTATATCAGCAAATGCAGCTCCAGCCTGGACGTCATTTCCTACCTTGCCGTCCGCTCTAAGGGCCCTGATAGTTAAATCAAGTACCCTGCCGACATCTTCATTGCCTGCCCTGATCGTAGCTATCTCTCTCTCGACAGAAGCTATTTGAGGTTCGTTCCCGGATTCAAAAGCTTTCTGCATCCTGGTCACGATATCCATCGCTTGCCTTATATTTGCTCCTTCGGGGTCTGACTTGATCTGTATATTTCTAAAGTTAGCTTCCAGGTCTCCACCGTTCCTGGCAGTTTCGATCCTGGCATTCTCCAGGCACATCACGTTCAATCTTGCAAAAGCGCCCTGGCCGTTAAAGATCTTGTCCAGGATCTTATTCATAACTTTATCGCTAAATCCGGCTTGTTCCACACCCTGTCTTACTACTTCGGTTATCCTCGCATTCACAGCCTGCGCCAGCATAAATGGGCTCAGATTTTCGGGATTAGATACTCTGAGAGACTCTCCTTCTGCTTTGGCGGTATTAGCTATTTGGTTCACCTTTATCCAGGCTCCAATTTTTGCTGCGCCCATCTTTATTCCGGCCCACAAGCCTTGAATACTAATAAAATCGGGCTTGCCAAGTACAAATATAAATGGAAGGAGACCGATCTCAAGTTTGCTGAACCCTGTGGCGAATTTCTCTCGGCCAAGATTATCGGTAGCCGCATAATGCGACAATAGCCAGCTGCCGCCGCGAAGCATACCAACTAGCAATATGTTTTCCAGCATGCCCATGCCAAAGACTGAATTTAGCCCGCCCAACACTCTGCCAAAGATCGTCGATGCTGCTTTTTCAGCAGCCAGCGGAGCAAATAAGGACAGTATCTGCTGCATATAAATACCTTCCTGTAAACCGTTCAGGAAGGCGTTGGCCAGATTATACATGCCCCTTGCCGAGAAGATAGAGTTCCCTTCCGCTGTGACAAGACCGTGACGCATCACAATTCCTTCGGCAATATTGAATCCTACCATGACCACTCCCCACCTAACCGCGCCTAAGCCGATAACCCGTAATGTCCCTAAGAAAGGCGACTTGCTCATGATCTCCATCCTCGAAACGGCATTTGCCTTTGCATTAATAAGTTTGTTCCCGAACGCGGATGATCCAATAAACCGCGCGATCACTCCGTAAACAGCGCCACGGATGAATGCGGCCTTCATGTTATTCCACGTCATCGATTTGCCGTCAATGACAGAAGTCAAGGCATAGGCAAGAGAATAGCCTAAACCGCCCACAATTGCCGCAGCTCCATATGACATCGTTGATATAGCAATAGTACGAGCTGCGCTTACCGATACGGCACTGGTTGCTGCTGAAGAGTCGATCTTTGCCGCAGCTTGTCCAAACCGGCCTCCGCCTATCCTGAAAAAGCCGATGATCGCGCCTAGGGTAAATCCGCTTATAAAGGATCCTAGAAGGCCGGACCATGTAACACCGCTAAAGAGGGTCGATGCAAAGGATGAGAATGAGGCAAAAGAAACTTTACCTGACAACAGGTTGGATAAGGCGGTGCTTAATGCCGAACCAACTACAAACGCTGTGCCGCCTACCAGCCCTCCCAGGCCTACCCTTGCCAAAGTCCCCATACCATTGAACCCGATCACAAGCTTTCCTATAAGGCTATCTGCGCCGAATCTTGACAGGCCCCCTAAAAGACCCGCCGTCAGGGATGATATTGCTGCGGACATTACTACATTCAGCGCTAAGTTTGCCCAATCAGAGGCTGACATATTCTTAATAAAGGTTAGCGGAGCATTGCCATGCCTTATATCATCGATAGCTCCTTTGCCGAACCAGACGGTAAGCGATACAAGCGCTCCTACGAGAGCGGCTCCCAACGACACGTTGAGTCCGGGTACCCAGCAGAAAGCAACGGCCGCTACCGCAAGGATCCCTGTCGTAACAGCCTGGCCATGCACATCCCACCAGGTAAGCTTGCTGATCTTATTACCGTCCGCATCCAATTTCCCGTAATTATCCGGCTTAAACCACGTATCTAACTGCTCAAGTGATTTACCAAGAGCTTCTTTTAGAGCGCCGCTACTCATCACCGCCGATGTAAGTTCATCCGCCGTCATGTCGGCAATGCTTTTTCCATTGTACATAAGATTGAAAGCGCTGAGCAGTTCCGGATCACTGGCGGCCCTGTCGCCAAATCTCTCCTTGAAATCCTCGTATTTAACGGCCATTATCGCGGATGTGACGGCATTTTTCACGTCATCATTATTTTTCATCTTCTCGGCCAGCTGTTTCTTGTCCATATCTGAGACATTAAGGCCTGTCAGCCTCATGATCTCGGCATCCGCTACGGCACGGCCGTCTAAATCCAGATAAGCCTGGGCAAGCTGCATTAACTGGGCGGTTATGATCCATTCCTTAACACTTTTCGCCAGATCAGGATTTTTCATAAAGACGCCTGCCAATTTCATCGGATCCATCAAGTCGACTCCGTTGAACTTGGCGCCATTCTTGTTATTATTGGCCGCTCCCAAGATAATGGAGTTCATCTCCCCGCGGTCTTCCATTTGTAGATAAGCATCTGCAAGTGTGAGGCACTGCGCAAGATTAACATTATAAATTTCCGCCGCAAGCATAGGCATTCCCATCGTTGCGTTTGCTATGAGATTGCTCATGTTGTATTCCAGATCGTTGAACGCATTCGTGATCTTGCTGCTCAGGTCCGATATCCCGGAGAGGGTTCCTTCTAATTTACCCACTGCGGCTTCATAGGCGTTTGCCAAGCCTCGCAGTTCCTCCCCATTTGCTATAAAAGATTTGGACAACTCTTTCACGAAATTTTCTCTCTCCTCTGGGTTCTTGTTTGAAAGGTTGTCCAGATCATCGAATGCCAGGGCAACGAGCTTCATGCGCACATCCACCGCCTCCATCAAGTCTGCCAGTGTTGCCTTTGCTTCTTTTATATCGCCAATAGCCTGCTCGACCATTTGCCTCATCTGCGGTATCATATCTCGTAATGCTGCCATATTCGCTTCCACAGCCGCCTGCTGTTCCGCCATCTGCGCCGCTGCATTTGCGGTTGAAGCATAGTCCCCCATCTGGCCCCCTAATTGACCCATTTGGCCTAACGTTCCTTCCAGGCCAGGGAAGGAGTTCAATGCCCCTTCCAGAGATGCGAGCATGCTTTCAAGTCCTGCTTGCATACCATCCCACATTGCATTGGCAAAACTCAAACTGAAGTTCATGCTGTTTATAGCTACCGACGCTTCTACAAGCGCTACTCCTAAGGCAAATGTGCCGGGAACGCCGAAGTCAGTCGCATGATACCAGCTTTCATCATATTTCTTTTTGTTTTCGTCTGACATGCTACCATAAACGTCGTTGAAAGCCTTGCTCATAGCATCCGGGTCTTTGCCATAAACAGCGGCTTGTTGATTGACCGCGGCTTCGAAGGCAAACGCAAATGCAATATCGTCCATCAGCTTTGTCTGGGCCTGTAAACGCCCCTCGACATCGCTCGCCATGTCACTAAGCTCTGCCGACATGGATGAAGTCGTCACTTCAGCGTTATCAAGTACTTGCGAAGTAAACACATCTTTCAGGAACAGCTCGTCTTCTCCGGTTATTCCAGAATGCATGATCTTATCGGCGTTTGCTTCTGCTTCGGCCCATGCCTCGCCGGCCGCTTTCGAGCTGTTTTCAAGGTTCGCGCCGCCTAAGGCTCCGAAAAGTTCGATAAGGGAAGGTGTTGACAGTTTCTGACGCGATTGCTGGGTGAGATAACTAAGCGTTCCCATGTATGAATCCATAAGGGTCGTCAGGGCTGTTTTGCTGCCCGATTCTGGCGCTATTTTTTCTTCAGTACTTACGTTAAACGCCTCGGATTCCCACTCGCTCAACCTTTGCTCTACATCCTCTTTTATAGTGTCTACATTTTCGTTAAATTTGTTAAGGGTATCTAATGCATCGGCGAGGAATTTATCGATCTGCTCATTTGTTCTTTGAACGCTTTCCGCATACTGCTTTTCCACTTCTCTCCTCTGTTCATTGATCTTGTCCAGCGATTCTTGCGTCTTGCGCTGCACTTCTGCTGCTGCTTCATTATAACGTTCCTGGGCTCTGGTCCTGGCGTAGCCCGTAGAAGAACCTGCGTCGACCATGCCGCCTAAAGAGGCGCTTAATTTCTTGTTCAGCTCGCCCATCTGAGCATCATGCGCGCGCATGACGTTCAACTCTGCCTTATCCAGCTTGTGCAGGGCCTCATCTCTGCTCTCTCTTAATTTTTGCAGGATTTTGGCGCGCATTGTTTCCAGTTCATCACATTTCTTGCTGTACCATTCCTGTTCCGCCTGTTTCTGCTGTGCGGCGCTATCATCTATCATCCCCCGAAGATCGCCGCTATAATAGGCCTGGATATAATCAAATTTATTTAAGTCCGCCGTCTTCAAGGCATCGGCTATCTCGCCGTCGCGGTCATATATCATCTGTGTAAATTGATCCGTTCCACCCGAAAGGCTATAGACAGATTTGGGTTTACTTGACCCGAATTTATATGGATCCCTTTCAAGCAAGTCGCTACTGGTGCCGGTAAAACCTTTTGTGAAATACGGGTCATAGTACTGTTGAGATGAGCCGCCCTTATATTCACCCACATATCCCTTAGCCACATCGAGGGCCTGTTTCAAGAGTTCCGTGCGCCTTCCTTCCCCGCTAACCGTGCCGAGGTATTCATCCAAAGGCTCTATCATTGCTTGCTTCTCCGTACCGCCTTTTTCCACATCAGGCAGCTGCCCTATGAGTTCCTTGGCGGCGCGGACTTGGTTATCCGCTATTTCCCATACATTCTTCATCACTCCCCACGGCGTATTCCTCTCTTTTGTGCCTTTAAATATGCCGTCATAAGAATCTATTAATCCCAATTGTTCTGATCCGAGGTTTGCGATATCTCCGCCAAGGACGTTAGCCAAACTATACAGGGCACCGCCCCCGAAACCGCGTTGAGAGAGATAGTCGCTCACAAGACCTTTGGCCTGTTCTGTCGGTTGTAACGCCCGCGCCCATCTGGAAGCATCGGCATATAGAAGATCATCTATACCTGTGAGAGCTTGGGAGTAGGTACCGTCTTCACCCAGTCTCGCCCTGGCTTCGGTATTCCATTGACCATATCCTGCAGTTGTAGAAAGGGCATCGACACCTTTCAATATCGTTTCCTCTATTGCCTTCTCACCTTGTATTTTTTCTTTTGCTTCAGTTAAATACGTCTGCGCCTGATATATATAATAGGATATATCCTGTTCGGTAGAAGCTATGCTTGAACGCATATCCGCTTCCTGGGAAGCCGCCGATTTAAGTTGGCCGACAGCGTCGTCCACAATATCCTTATAATCGCTTGACATGTCATCTACAAGGTCACCGACATCGGGGATCTCGCCTATCGTGTCGAAGTATGACTCGAAAGCCTGGTCATCGCGTGTATATGTTGTCTCAACCCTATAGGCAGTAGAGTTCAAGAGGACTATGAGGAATACCATGAACAGCAGGAACATGCACATTCCTCCTATTAGAGGTGTCACCGATCCGACCACCAGGGCCGCCAGGAAGCCCGGGCTCAACAGCGCGCCGATTATTTCAGGGCCTAGAACGAACGGCCTGAATTTTACATGGGGAGTCGCTGTTCCAACGACAGCTTTATTAAGGCTTTGTCCTTCCTGGAAAGCGGCCTCTACGGCGCTCTTCAGATCGCTCTTTGTAGTGTCGATCTTATCCTTAAGGGATCCTATGCCGCTGTCAAGGCTGCCCTGCACTGAACCAATCGCGCTCTGGACAAAACCAACCATGGAGCTGGCCTCACTCGAAACGCTACTATATGAGTTCAATATATTTTGGATCGCGTCTTTTGCGTTTTGCAACGATTCCCTCGCGCTGACGATCTGCTCTGAATTACCGTCTAATTTGGCAATTGCATCATCGATCTTAGTTATGGAGTCTTGCAAACTATCTCTCGCGGATTGTATTGCATCATCCAGAGGGGCTGTAGTTATATTGCCTGCAACTTCGCTAAATGAGGTGTCAATTTTAGCCAGCGACGCATCAAGCCCTGCTGTGCTAATTTTTTCGATTGATTGGGCAAGCAGCTGGTCGGGGCTCCATGGTTTTGACCAATCAAGAAGACTGTCTCCCGTCCTCCTTGGTTCCTTGAAGGCTTTATAATCTACACCCACGGGTATTTCCGACCCTTTGAATGGTATTGGTTCGTTCACACCATAAGATTTTCCATCTCCGTCTTTTGCTTCCGTTTCCCTGATAAAGTCTATATAACCTGCGGCGCTGTCGCCGAAACCGAAGCAAGGAGCCATTAATATTTCAAGGAACGTTATTGCCCTGGACTGGGTCTCATCGGCATTACTTCTCCATGCTTTATGGACCGGCGTGAATTGAGGATCATCCGGGAACCTGTTTGACATGGCTGTAAGCACATTATCAAGGTCCTGCCCCATGGAAGTCTCGAACAGGTCACGCGCTTCATCAGGAAGGGCCTTCCAGGCTTCTGCCATGTCGTCTACATAGCTTGAGACCATCGACTGAACGTCTTGCAAGAAACCATTTTCAGCGCCTGCTACGGCACTGATCGCGCTTTGTATTTGCTCGGCTAAAGTCGCGGAAATGTCATTAGCGGCGCCCGTGCTGGTGAATATCTGGGATGCGCTCAGGAAATTCTTCATAAGTTCTATGCCCATATCATAAACTGACTCATCCTTCATTACGTTCATGGGTATAGAATTACCGCTCATGCCAACGAAATCCAGCATGCTGCTCCATATGGTACCTGAATCCGTGCCAAATGGATCGGTCTTAGCATCATCCGCGGGCCACCACATGCGCTGCAATGAATTGCCTGAATAATCCAGGACTAGAGAGGCTTCATGGCCGCTGTAATACTCTATTCTGGTGCCGAAAGGACCGGGTCCTATCTTTTTCCTCCACGAAGAGCCTGAATTAGGAGCAGGGTATTCTATTTCATAAAGGAACTTGCCGTAGAAGTTCCCCAACTCATCGGCTTTCTCGCCATAGAAACGGTCTGATAACAAATTGCCGCCTGCATCATAGTTTGATACTTTCATCGTTGCATCGCTCGGGGTGGGGGAAGCCAGGCTGCTGAAATATGTGCTGTCCGGGTCAGAGACATAGCGTTCGTAACTTATGTCTCCTATGAAAGGATCGTATTCGTAAGTTGTCGGACCGGATCCTCTAATAGTTGAGGCTTCCTGATATGTGATTTCTGTCCCGCTCGCAGGAATGCCGAACGTCAAGACTATGCCAAATCCTTCGGAATTCGCCCATTTCGATTTGAAATTATCCAGGTTATCCACCTTGTATGTATTGTCTTCCAGATACGTAATATCGTCATATTCGTCTATCTCCGTTACTACTATATAGTGTTCTTTATCAACGTAAACTATGGCCTGGTTTCCGGCCTGTATGAGATTCTTAAGTTCATTGTAGTCCATCCTATAATCACCTGGCGCCTGCTGCGTTTCCTGCTGGACGATCTTGTTCATAGTTGCCAGGGATATTATAAGGTCACCTGACGGCGTATCAGTTATGATACCGGCGCTTATATCTTCAATGATCGCCTTCGCAGCGAGACTTGCCAGATCCGTAACAGGGGTTATAGGATTAATAAAGAATGCGAGCGCGTCAAATGCGCTTATTCCAAAGTGTTCCGATTGACCGGTAAGCCATGTCGTTATGGCATTGATGACGTCCTGTGTTTTTCCGCTTGCCGTATTCAGCCAATCGGTGACCTGGGCCATGATGTTATCCCTCATAGTAGTATCCACGGTGCGCTCCTGGCCGTAAACTACCATTGCCGACCTGGCATATTTTTCGCCCTCCCCTATCATGGCGCTGAAATTGAGCGGGCTATTATTCAACATCTGGTTGGCCAGCGTATCGAGGGTCAGCGCCACCGGGCTCAGCGGGTTCGTTACATCGCTAAGGGTGGTCTGCGTACCTATGGGAACTGCCTTGCCGTCTATTGTAATCATAGGCTCGTTATATTGCAGGAAATTTATCTCGGGTTTATCGGAAACCAGCGTATCGATCACGGAAACTTCTGTGGCAACAAGGTGGCCGGAAACTTCCTTGGCCATGATGTTCGCGAAAGCGTAATTTATCTTCTCTTTTGCTTCTATCTTGACGACCTTGGAATCAACGACCGTGATCTTCGCATATGTAGGAATACCTGCTGCAATGCTGCGCTCTAATATATATGCGAATGCCGTCAGCGATAGCGGTGTGCCATATATGTCTAATATCTGTGCGGTCGGGTCCACATTATAGGTTGCGCCACCGATGGTTATCGTCCCTAAACCAGCATCTATCTCGCTGATGAGATTTTCCGGATTTCCATTCACCAGGTCATAGAGTTCCTGTAGCGTGAGTGTCGTATTGCCTCTCTTTATGACCGCGCTGGAAACGTCTACCGGTCTGTTCACGACCTCTACGGAATTGCCGGCTACGTCCATACTCATGATCTTGCCGTTTATCTTGGTGAACACACTTGTGGTAAGCTCTACTTTTACTGCTTCCCACGGCGTAGTGTCAGATATGGTCACCTTGCCATAGGTAGGTATGTCATTGGATTCATTCTGAATAAAGAGATCCCTCATGCCTTCCCAGCTGATGGTCGTTCCATCGGAATCCACTATTTGCGTTATGGGCGAATTCACGAACTGCAGACCGCCTATCGTAAAATAAGCTGCTCCGGTATCCACGGTTATTTTGCCGGTCAGGGATGAAGGAGACGCTAAGGAAGTGCGCTGGATCAAGGCCGTCCTGAAATCATCCAGCAGGCTTACCCTGGTTATTTTCCACCCTGTCTGGGTCCTGGTTATATCCATTGTCGCAGATGTGTCAAAGCCTCGATTCGCCGATACTGAATAGATACGGGCCAGGTCTCCAACCGTGATATCGTTATGATATGTATCCAGCAATTCGGCATTGGCATCAATCTCATATGTAACACCGCCAAATGTTATTGTACCGGCCGTGCTGTCAACGGCTGATACGGAGCCGGTCAGGGATTTCACATGCGGACTGGCGAGGACTTTTATGACATTGGCTGAAATGCTGCCGTCTTCAAGAAGCGCATTATGCGCTTCAACGTAGGTGTATATGGAATCTGCATTGTTCTGCTGCATGATATTCTCTAAAGCAGCCATATCGATGGTATTGTTGTTCTCATCGGTTATGACGGTGTCAGGCCTTATCTTGATCGTATGGCCATTAATACTTATTTCATTGTTTGCAACGGCTATATTCTCGATCTTTCCCATTTCATCATCGCGGTCATCGCCTTCAAAAACGATATCTATGCTCTTTACATATTTTGCCCCTGAGACCTCATAGACCCTTATATCCATGTAT
The DNA here is from genome assembly GCA_964534705.1 of uncultured Planctomycetia bacterium. Taxonomy (GTDB): domain Bacteria; phylum Omnitrophota; class Gorgyraeia; order 2-01-FULL-45-10; family 2-01-FULL-45-10; genus CAZHPY01. The sequence continues at coordinate 34,161 of CAZHPY010000002.1, forward strand.
ACGTGCTTACTCTGTATCAAAGCCCGGCTATTCAATTCTCCCAGGCTTATCGTATTACCATTGACATCGCGTATCTGTGTATTGACATTGACCAGGTACTCATTGTCATCATATACAATAGTACCCTTCGTGGCATCGGTCGCATTAACGGTTATCGTGGTACTTTCATCCGGCACGCCATAGAACAGGGTGTCGCCTGCTATTGGCACGGTGTCAACAAATCCTATCTCAAGCGCTTCCCAGTCGCCGCTATCCTTAAAGCGTGAAAGTTGTCCTGAAACGATCGTGGTCAGGCCCTTATCCTTGTTCGCTTGCAGCATGGCCATAAAGCCTTCCAGGTCACTTGGGTCTGTGGTGAACTTCGTGTCTTTGGTTATTTTTATATTCTCACCGTCCACCGTAATGATCGTATAATTACCTTCTGCGTCTTTCTTGATATCGGTGACCATGCTCTTACTGAGCCGCGAAACTATCGTGTTAGTCGATGTCTTCAGGAAGGTCACATTCTTCTTGGTAAGGTTCCACGTGCCTTCAGGAGTCCTCTTTATACTAGTGTAGGTATTTGTAGTGCTGACTGTATTATCTATTCCTCCTGAAACATATACCAACCGCAGCGCCTCGCCCTTAGCGTTGTAGTCCACCAGCATTGCGGCCAATTCATCAAGAGATATGGACTTGACATCTGCACCTGCGCGTTTTATTATCTGCATCTGATATAGCGGGCCGGTTCCGCGCTCATCCCTGAGCAGGGCCATCTTTATAGTCATGTCCTCTGGCACTGGTATGACCATTCCATTAATAGTTATGGTCTTGGCTAAGGTATCTACGGCGGTCAATTCTCCCTGGAAGTCATTTATCTGCATCGTCTGCGCCGTAAAGCCTATTTCGGTATTATTAAAGCTTAATCCGTTCACATCGGACACCAGGTTCGCGCCGCCGGACCAGGTCCAGGAATTAGCAGTAACATTTACACCGCTTGAAAGCCTCATGGGCGTATTTGTATTACTGTAAACCTGGAAGAGATCGGCTAACTCGGCAAGCGTTACCTTTTTGTTATTCACCGTGAATTTGGTATCCCCGGCAACCTGGATCGTCATGCCGTTTATGTTTATAGTGCTGTTCTCTACATCCACGCCGTTAAGATAACCCGTGAAACCATCGGAGGCGCCGTTGTTTACAACGCCGAAATTCATCCTGTCATTGCCGTTATAGACCCATCCTTCTGGAGTAAGTGTTATGGAATGGTCTGCCCGGTACCATAGCGACCCTACACCGACCTCGTCAAGCTTGCTGCTTAACTGGTCCATAGTAACAGGCGTACCGTGCCACCACCAGCTGTCAGTGCTTACACCGAACTTATCAAAACCATCGGCAAAATTAAGCTTGAATCCGTTGAAATCCAGTGTATTATTTACCGTATCCACGCCGCTTAAGGCGCCATCCAGCGAAGCAAGGCTGATATTCCTGGTCGAGAAAGTAACTCCGGCAAGGTCATACAACCATCCGTCTTTAGTGTTTATTAATTCATGCGGATAAGGATCTTCATAGATAACCCATATACCGCCGCACAGCGCGAAAATAAGGCCCAGGAACATCCCGACGAACATGCCTATGAGCCCTCCGCCGGCCTCAGCCATTACCTCTGCCGTGATCTCCGCCTTTAATTCATTGGTAAGCGGCACTTCTTTTCTTATCAGAGGTGGCGCATCCAGCCATGTGATCATGCCGGCCGCATTGTTATCTGCCAGGATGTCTGCTAATTCCGCGAGCGTTACGTTCCTACCATCCATGGCGAGAGATGCTTGGTCGCGTAAGTGTACGACCAGGCCATTGACTGTTATGGTGTTATTTGCTATATCAACCGCCGTAAGCCTGCCTCCGAACGAATTCATCGTGGATCCCTTGACTACGAAATTCAGCCTCAACTCCGATGTCCTCCATCCGTCCTCGCGGCGTTCCACGCTCGTAGTAACAAGCCTCGGTTTTATAGTGCCGCTTGCCGCAAGTATACCGGCCAGCTCTTCAAGGCTCACATCTACTCCATCAACGGTTATATGGTTATTTCCGCCTATGTGCAGTATGATTCCGTTAACGGTTAAGGTATTCCCAGCCGTATCTACATTGGTGAGATACCCTGCGAAATTAGTGACAGTCTTGGTAATAAATCCTATTTCATTATCCATAAATGACCATTTGCTCGAATCGAATTGTATGGCCTCTCCTTGCTGGAGCGTTACTTCGGTACCTGCCATGGCGGCTTCGAGCTCTGATAATGTTACGCGCTTGCCGTTCAACAGCAATGTAAAGTTATCCGGCAATGCTATCGTTACCCCGCTTACCGTGACACTGCCTGTAACTTTGTTGATACTCTGCAGCGGCGCCTGGCCATTAAGGTCTATCTTGTTTTTCGTCCATTCGGTCGGAGCCTGGTCCGCAAAATGAAGATCTCTCGTAGTAAGGACCCAATTATCTCCTATCACCTCCATGCTCACTCCTGTCAGCCATGTGCTCTTTCCCGTGCCGGTGTTATCCGACAGCATTTGCGCCAGATCTGCAAGCGTCAACACATTGTTACCTGACCATATGACGGAATCGATCGGAACGCTGATAACCTTGTCGTCGACGGTGATCGTGCCGGCGGCTGTATCCACCGCGCTGAGTATGCCGTTATAGTTCGTCTGGCCGTTCTCTATAGTGGAGAAGTTTATGGAATCCCCGACAAATTCGTATGTGCCTGAGGCCGTATATCTTATATTGGTATTAGTGATCCACATCTTTACTCCAGGCCTGAAATAAGTGGTGCTGTTAAGCACTGTCTTAAGCTCTTCTAAAGTCATGACCGTTCCATTCAACCGTATGGTCTGATTATCAGTAATATGTATGCCCCAGCTGCCTGTTTCTGCTATGTAGAGATCGTTATGGTTCAAGTCGATGTTCTCGAGGAACCCGTTCGCAAGCCTATACTCACTTTTCTTAATATTGATATTTACTATCGCCTTGCCGCTTCCGTCAAATACCAGCTCTCCGTTCGAAAGTTTTACATAGCTATCGTCCAGGAATGCATATCCCTGCGCGGCGAGGATCGCATCAAAATCGGCTCTTAGCTCACTTAAAGAAACGTCCTTGCCGTTTATCTTTAATGTATATTCCGCGGGTAGACGGATCGTCTTTCCGTTCACGGTTATCGTATTATTCGTGGTATTCACATCGGAGATTACGCCTGAATATGCCTGTATATTTTTCTTCGTGATTATATTTATATCGGCCTGCGTTGCTACGTCAAATCCCCATGCGCTGCCGTCATATTTGATAGCGGACTTATCAAGCCATGTCACGGCGCCGGCCGTACCATTGGAGGCGAGCAGGCCAGCAAGATCTGTTAAGGCAACTGTCTGGCCGTCTACGGTAAGCTTGTATGTTCCTGACAACCCAACAATTATACCGCCTATGGTGATCGTGTTATTAGTTGTATCCACCGCCGTTATACTGCCGGAGAAACCTTCCTGATAAGTATCTTCTGTTGCCCCTGCCGTGTGGAACAGTACAGTTGTGCCGGTCAATGTCCATCTGCCATTCACATAGCCTGCTCCCAGTTCCCGGGAATCATAACCTGCCCCTGTAGCGATAGTGGCGGTCCCCAATTTTTCTGCAAGGGCATCAAACGTAATACCGGTCCCATCAAGCCTGATAACTGCCTCTGTAGGTATGTAGACCTGTATATTACCTATGGTAACGGTCCTGTTAACTGTATCTGCACCGGCCAACTGACCCCTGATCTTCGAACCCGGATCGGCCTGGCGGAAATAAAGCGTATCAGAATCGATTTGAGGGCCTGAGGCTGTTTCTGTGACTTTCAGTCCTGCATTAAGCTCGTCGAACACCTCTACCGCATTGCCGTTAGCCGATGCCGTATTAAGTTTCGCGGTAAGTTCACTATAGGTTATCTCTTTCCACCCATAGTTATCATTCCACATGACTTTGGATTCGGCGGGCATCTGAATCGTCTCTCCGCCGATCGTTATTGTCCTGGCGCTGGTATTGACAGCATCCAGAATGCTGCCCGAGGATATCTTTCGCGCCGAATATGGAGCTGTTACTTTCAACTGTATGTAATCATTACCTGTAAGTTGTGTAAAGGCAGAATAGTACGACGGCTTCTGCACGGTGACATCATGCACGACCTCTACGGTATATCCGTTCGCTCTTGCAGTATTGAATTTATCCACAAGATCCGCTATTCCCGGCTTGGAGATATACCCGTTCTCATCCTGCCATTCTACGTAAGCATATTCTGAGTCATATTCGTCGTATATAGTGGAGACTTGCAGTTCTATTCCGCCAACGGTGACCGTTCCTATCTTAGACTGCGAGGAATAACCCGACTGTGTACCGGCATCAGGATTAACGTTGTCAATAATGCTGCCGGACAGTAGTTTTATTGACGGCTGGACAGTCTCAATACGGAGGTCCGGTTCGCTGAATTCCCATCCGGAGTCGGACATGCGGATGTGCGTATCTCCTTCGAGCATGGCCCTCTTGGAAGTATAACCATAGTAATAGCTGTACTGGTACAAGCCAAGCTTGTATTGCAGATCGGCGAACTCTACCTCTTCGCCATTTACGAATATCTTGCGGTTATCTCCTGGATAACCCTTGAAGCTTATTACCTGGTTATCTATGGTCATCGTCCTGTTCTTGTAGTCGACGGCATTTATCACAGCCCCTGAAGAAATAGTTGAGGCCGGCATGTTCGTTACCCAGAAACGGATAGGAGCATCGCTTGACAGCCACCATCCGGAATCTTTTATTTCCAGGCTCAGGTTGTCATATAATTCTACTTTCCTGCCGGCATCGGTCGTTCTCTTCAGGAGATCCTTTAATTCCTCCAATGTAGCAATACTGCTATAGCCTCCCCCTTCATACCATCTCATGTCATTTTCAAAAGCGAACAGGCTTGAGGCGTAAATGGTACGACCGCCTATATTTATCGTACCGTTAATGGTATCTACGCTGTTCAGGAGAGTTCCTTGCAATATCGTGGCGCCGCGAGCCGCTAAGTAGAATTTTAGGGACTTATTCTTGACCTGCCATCCCATACCTGTAACATTTATATCGAGAGTGTCAAGCAGCGTTACTTTCTTGCCGCTGGCGGTAACGGTCGCTAAATAGCCGGCGAGTTGTTCCAGGGTAAGGCCGTCATCTTCCGGCATGTTCGCATTCTCAGGACTATCCCAGATGATTTTATAACCGCTGTCCAGATATTGTCCGAGATTTATTACCTGGTCGTTTATGGTCATTGTCCTGTCAACGGTATTCACACTGTTCAATATGGAGCCGCTGTCAATGGTAGAGGTACCGTATATCCAGTAGAAGTTGAATTCGGTCGCGAACCAGCCGGTATAATCCTCGCGCAATGGGGTATCTTTAAAGGTCCCTATGGAATACCCCTGTGCTTTCGCCTGTTTAAACCTGTCTACCAGCTCATTAAAGTCAATTACCTCGATCTGGGTCTTGCTGTAATACCATTTTATTTTAATATCGCTTTCATCCTTTATCCTTATAGTTGTTTCGCCCATGGTTACTGTCTTATTGATGGTATTTACACCCTCGAGGATCGTGTCTTTTAATATCTTCGCTGTGCCTATCGCCGTTCCTACAATAAGACTGCCGTCCTTGAGGTACCATACTGAATCTTTAACAGCTACGAGAGGATGGTCCATCCTGTTCGGATATGTCATCATCTTATCGCCGACGGCCTCTGCCTGTCTCAGTTTCATTTCGAGTTCCGCGATATCGATCTCTTCGGTTTTTGTCCCATCCCACCAGTAGATCTTTAATGCGGGTAATACTATCGCTGTCTGGCTTCCCAGCTTTATTGTATTGTTCGCCGCATCTACATCGTTCACCACCGTACCGGACCCAAGTTTAGCTGTGGTATGGTCGGCCCTTGCGCGGAACGTTATGGAACTATTTTCAAAATACCAATTGTCGCCGTTATTTGCTCTTGCCACGCTATTGTAGCCCGTCGTCTCTATTATTTTGCCTTCGGCCTGCGCTTCGCTTAAATTTGCCTCAAGCTCTTCAAGGCTGACAAGCTTGGTATTTTCTATCACACCGCCAAAGAACCCTCCGCTGGGCGCGGAAGCTCCTAACTCCTGCCAATATATCTTAAACTCATAATTTGCCGGCAAGCCTACTCCGAACATGGCGGCAAAAGTCGTGGCATAGACAGAATCCGGTGTCGTGGGAGGAACTCTGACAACGTGACCGTTTAGAGTAACGGTTTCGTTAACGGTATCCACGGCGTCCAGCACAGACCTTGACTCAAAGTCCATAAAGGCGGCTGTTTCGCCTAATTTCAATAAGTTTGCATTATAAACCCAGCCTGCGCCGTCCTTCAATATAGGTATGCCCTCTTTATCGGCGCCGAGGAATAGCATATCCCCGAAATCCAATGCCCTGACAAATATACCGTTACCGTTGTCATGTGATGAGTCCAGCTCTTCAGCTAACTGGTTAAACGTCATGAACTTATTGCCGTACAATATCCTGGTATAGGAGGTATCCATGTTTATTGTTATACCGCCGAGGGTAATTGTCTTGGCGACGGTATCTATGCTGTCCATGAATACTCCGCTTTCTACATCACATTCCGGCCTGTTAACTATCGTAAAGTAAGCATCCTGGGCAGGATACATGAACCACTCGTTCTTGCCGTTCTTAAAGACCTCTGTCTGGCTTAACACGACATTGTATCCGCCGACCAGGGCTTTTGTAAGTTCCTTGTTCAGGGTGGCCATATCAATGAGCTTGCTATCCAGATAGATGTTCATGTGCGTGTCAAAATTGACCGCCACATCATTGAAATGCAAAGCTTTGTTGACAAGGTCGATGCCTGTCAGGTTCGCTGTAAATGCCTGTTTTGAAACTGATATCAGCAGGTTGTCCAGATACCATATGGGCGTTATGGCATTCTGCAGGAATGCATCTTCTGAAGTGAAGCCGTCCGGTAAGCGTGATTCTCTGGTCGCGACCTGCGGCTCAAAGTTATAATAATACGTGAATTCCCCGCCTATTCGTATATCATCGAACATCGCAGGATAACTCAGGCTGTCTGTCCCTATCCCCACGTACCCTGCCTGTTTATAGGAAATAAACGTCTCAAAATAGCTTGCCTGATTGTCCAGATATACTTTTACAGAATTGCCTTCAAACTTTACCTTCGCCGTATGCCATTCGGTGGCATCCACAAAGAAGTTCTGGATACCGCCCATCTTGGTAAGTTTCTCTGTTTCGCCATCGATATTTTCATCAAGGAACACTGTCAGGTCATTGCCAGCCCTTACCAATCTCAGCTCATAACCCCTCTTCTTTTCAGACATCCTGAAGTAAACAGAGAACGCTTCGCCGATATCTCCGGATAACGTTGATGACGGATCGCTATAATGAAGATTGAATTTTGTTTCTACAAAACCGTCCTGTATCTGGACGTCGGGTATCATCGACCTGAACTTCCCCTTCTGCTGTAATTGCGCATAAACGTTATTACCCGTCCCGTCATCCATGATGATCCAATTGCCTCCATCATTGTCAGGGACAAACGGCAGTGTGGGTTTTTCTGTATATTGTTCGGATATCGGTGTGCGCTTTACCCTCACATCATCAAAATAAACGATATCCTTTAGAGAATCCGTGGCTATGGCAACGCTGCCGGATGTATAAGTCGCATGTATCTGGTCTATTGCCTTGGTCTCATTACCATCCAGGTATACCTTTATGGATTCTTTATCAAGTTCTATCTTTATGCTATGCCATGCATTGGGCGTTGAGAAGAAATTGCTGAATGTCAGCGTGCTGCCTATCTGCCACCCGAGCGCATAATACCTTGAAGTATAAAGATACAGGTAAGCGTTATTGCCGGATTTCTTTATATATGCGACATAACCGTTGCCCTCGGAGTCTGTCCTGAAGTATATCTTAACCTTGGAGTCTGACTCCTTGGTCATCTTGAACTTGGCTTCTATTGTTCCGTCACTGAGAGGCTCTCCATCCAGGGTAGCGATATGAAGCCTATTGTCATTTATGGCGGACTGCCGGTACGTATAATTGCCCGTTGCTTCATCATCTACGATCTGCCATTGTCCGCCATCGTCTCGCGGGGTGATCGGTATCTGCCGGGCCTGGGTGAAGTCATCGTTGACCGGTGTCTGTTTTACGCTTATGTTGTCAAAATATGCTGCGCTCTTTAGGGCATACGTGCCTATGGCAATTTTACCGGATGCGTAAGTTGTGTCTATCCTGCTGATAACAGGAGTCTTGTTATCATCGATATACACCTTAATTGATGGCCCTAAGAGTTCTATCTTTATGGTGTGCCATTCATTTTCGGCGCCGGTAAAGACGTTCCTGACCCTCGTGTAACTCGGATCACCGAATATCATCGTAAAGATATCGCTTATCGCGCTCAATGCTGATTTTTGCTTCGGTTTTAAGACATAATTGGAGAACTTGAGCAGCGCATCGTTCGAATCTTTCTTAACCTCTACCGCATATCCTGTTCCAGTATCATCAGTCCTGAAGTGAACGTACGCCGCATCGCCGGAACTCTGCAGCTTGAACCCGACACTTATAGTACCATTCTGCATCGTTTCATTATCCATGAAGCTCATATGATAATTGTCATCCGTTACGGATTGACGGTAGGCGTAATTACCGGTGCCGTCATCCACTACCTGCCAGTTACCGCCGTCATCTCTGGGCGTGAAGTTAGACTCTGGAACCTGGGTAAAGCGGGTATCTACCTCTGTCCTTGTGATCTTCAGGTCATCAAAATATGCGGCGCTGTTCAAGGCATATGTTCCAAGAGCAATGTCCCCGGAAGTATAAGCGGTGTGCTCCTGTTCAATATGGTTAGCGTTGTCATCCAGATATATCTTTATGGAATCTTTAAGAAGATTGATCGTTACTGTATGCCATTCATCTGCTGCTGAAGTGAAGAAGTTGTTTAACCTGCGGGAGTCGCCTATCTGTTTTGATAATACGTAATCGCTGACCGTGTAGAGATAGATATAAGCGTCGTTGTTGCCTCTCCTGATCTGGGCAGCATAACCGTTGCCATTCTCGTCCAATCTAAAGAAGATACGTATCCTGTCATCGTAATCATACTGGAGCTTAAATTTGACCTCGATCGTACCGTCGCTGATCTTCTCATTGTTCAGAAGGACGTTATGGCTGTCTCCATCCAGTGTGGACTGACGATAAACATAGTCGCCTGCTTCGGTTTCCGACACTTCCCATCTGGCCTTATTATCTAACGGGGTAAATACAGTCTGCTCCGGTGCTTGTGAGAAATTATTATTTACTTCGGTATGTTTTACAACGATGTCATCGAAATATGCTATGTTATTAAGTTTTGCGGTCCCTATCGCGATACGGCCATATGAATAGACCGAATCTTCCTGGCTTATGTGGTTAGCCTGGTCATCCAGGAATATCTTTATGGAATTCCCTGAAAGCACAACCTTTAAAGTATGCCATACATTGGGACCCGCAAAGATATTATCGAATGATAAATCATTACCTATCTGTTGGACCAGGCCGAACGAACTGGTGGTATACAAGCTGAGATAGGCGCTGTTACCCACTCGCCTTACCTGCGCAACATAACCGTTGCCGCCTCCGCTTATCCTGAAGTATAACCTTGCCCTGTCATCATTATCATACTGCAGTTTGAATTTCGTCTGTACGGTGCCGTCTCCGATGGTCTCGTTATCAATAAGGGCCGCATGAGTGCTATCGTCCAGGACAGACTGGCAGTATACAAAGTTGCCGCTTTCCTCCTCTGCTATCTGCCACTTACCGCCGTCATCTTTCGGGCTTATCGACGGTTCCGGAGCCTGTGATAAGTTGTCGTTGACTTCTACATGTTTCACGACTATATCGTCAAAATAAGCTGGTTTATTAAGCCTTGCCGTTCCTATGGCTATGGTGCCCGGATTAACGCTTGAGCCGCGCTGTTCAATGGAGAGATCTGTCATGTCGTCGATCGATGCTTTTATCAGGTCGTTGTCGAGTTTTATTTTTAAAGTATGCCATTCGTCCGAACTTGCGAAGAAATTGGACTTCTGCGCGGAAGCGTTTACACGGTTGCCGACAACATAATTCTTCGCTCCATATAGATACAGCTTGATACCGTCATTGTTCCTGACTACCTGGGCAGCATATCCGGTACCATCGGCGGCGGTCCTGAAGAATAGGTTCATGATCTCTTCATCATACCCATTATCCTGCAGCTTGAATTTAACTTCTATAGTACCGTTCTGGACCACCTCGCGGTTAAGTATGGCTACCTGGTTGCTATTGTAGCTATTGTCAAGCAGCGATTGCTTGTAAACATAATTACCGGATGCGTCTTCTACAACATCCCATGCACCGCTCAATGGTGTGAAAGAAGGAGCCGGCGCCTGGGACAGGTTCTCTTTGACTATGGGAGCGTCCGTTAGAGTAATATTGTCGAAATAAGCCGGCGCATTCAAACCGTATGTCCCTATAGCTACCCTTCCTGAATTATAGTCGGCGACTGCTCGATTCATTATGAAATTATCATCAAGATAAATATTCGCTACACCAGATTTGAGGTCGATCTTTATATCGTGCCATCCAGGATTATTGAAGAAATATGTTTCTCTCCAACGGTCTCCTATCTGTTTATTCAATGCGTAATTCGTCACTGTATAGAGGTATACATTACAGTAGTTGTAGTAAGTATTGTCTCTTTGCACACGGACGGCATAGCCGTTGCCGTCAACATCCAGCCCGAAATAGAACAATACGTCGCTATCGTCCGAGGACTGTAGATTGAATTTGGCCTGTATCGTGCCGTCTGCAAAGTCCGTATTATCCATGATGGCAATATGTATACCGTCGTTGAGCGAGGACTGCCTATAAACATAATTGGAGTTTTCATCTTCCACTACGTCCCACACGCCGCCGTCCGTCATTGGCGTGAATGTAACCGCAGGGGCTTGCGAGAGGCCGTCATCGAATTTAACATGGGATACGCTCAGGTCATCGAAATACGCTATAGAAGTAAGATTGTATGTCCCTATACCGACCTTTCCTGAAGCATATGACGCATTTTGCTGTTTTAGATAGGTGGCCTGGCTATCGAGGGATATCTTTATCGTTTCGCCGTCAAGAGCGACCCTTAAGGTGTGCCATTTGTCCGGGCCCGCGAAGAAATTGGAGATCCTGATAGAATCGCCTATCTGGCTGCCGATGGAATACTTCTGTACCTTATTAAGATATATATATGCATCATTATACTGGCGCCTTACCTGTGCTACATAGCCATAACCGGTATCGCTCATCCTGAAGTATATCTGTGCCCTCTGGTCCCAATCAGAGGAGATCTTGAACTTGGTTTCTATGGTACCGTCTGCGATGCTTTCGTCCCTCATCATCGCGATATGGGAAACGCCGTCGTTTATTACAGATTGTGTATAGGCGCGGTTACCGTTTGCGTCTGTCGCCGCCTGCCAATTGCCGCCATCGTCATTAGGCGTTAACGGTATATCATATGCCGGCGACAGGTCGTTATTAACAGGACTATCGCTCACTGCAATGTCATCAAAGTACGCAGCGGTATTCAAAGCGTAGGTGCCTATTGCGATGCGCCCTGAAGTATAAGACGAATGCCGCTGCTCTATGTAAGTCGGCGCATTATCCAGGGATATCCTTATAAGGCTGCCGATGAGCTCGACCTTTACAGTGTGCCATGCGTCTGAAGCCGCGCCAGAGAAGGCATTGGCTATCTTCACGCTGGGCCATATCTGGCTGCCTACAGCAAACTCTTTGACGTTGTTGAAATATAGATATGCATCGTTATTGCTTCTCTGGACCTGCGCTACATAACCGTTGCCGTATTCATCAAGCCTGAAGTAGATCCGTACCCTGTCATCGTAATCATAGCCGAGCTTGAATTTAGCTTCTATGGCGCCATCGGCTATCGTCTCATTTTCCATTACCGCCAGATGTGAAGCACTATCGTTCACCATGGATTGCGTGTATATATAATTGCCATTCCCGTCTTCGACCAGCTGCCACTTGCCGCCGTCGTCGCCCGGCCTGAACTGTGCTAAAGGCGCCTGGGACAGGCTGTCTTTAGATTGTGTATGGATTATGGCGACATCGTCAAAATATGCCGCGCTGTTCAGCGCATATGTGCCTATCCCAACGGAGCCGGAAGCATAGAACGAATGGAACTGCTCTATGTGACTTACGGCGTTATCCAGATATACCTTTATAAAATTACCGTCCAGGCTGACTTTTAGCGTGTGCCAGGCGTCTGAAAGGTTCCCGTAGAATGCATCCGCGATCTTTATGGACTGGCCTATCTGTGTGCTGACGGCATATTCCTTAACAGTGTTAAGATATATATATGCGTCGTTATAGCTTCTCTTGACCTGCGCTACATAACCATTCCCATTTTCATCAAGTCTGAAATAAACCTGTACCCTGTCATCAGAATCATAGCCGAGCTTGAACTTGGTCTCTATGGTACCATCCGCGATGGTTTCATTCCTCATTAGCGCTGTATGATAGGCACTATCATTTACAACTGATTGCGTGTACACATAATTGCCGCTTGGATCCTCTACCAGCTGCCATCTGCCGCCATCGGACCTGCCCGTGAATCTGGATCCGGGCGCCTGCGACCAGGTAGTATTGACGATCACGTTGCTTACTGAAATATCATCAAAGTATGCCGGCCGGTCCAGACCATATGTCCCTATGGCAATGCTGCCGGAACGGTAAAGTGAATGCCTCTGGTAGATGCCACGTGTCTGGTTATCCAGATATACCTGTATGAGATTGCCCTGCAGGTCTATCTTTATATTGTGCCATTCGTCTGATCCCGTAAAGAAGTTGCTGAATTGTATGTCGTCGGATATAAGCGTGGTCAGTTTGTTTTCGGTTACCATATAAAGGTACAAATAGGCGTCATTATTATATCTCTTCACCTGGGCCGCATAACCATTGCCGTTCTCATCCATCCTAAAGTAGAATATGGCCCTGGCATCCGAATCGTACTGAAGTTTGAACTTGCCTGTGATCACGCCGTTCTCGATCGTTTCATTATCTAGTGTAGCGATGTGGTCCAGGTTATCCTTTACGGCTGCCTGCTCATAAACATAGTTGCCCGGCGTATCTTCTATTACCCGCCATTTACCGTTGTCATCTCTCGGCGTAAATAGCGGCGCCGGTGCCTGCGACAGATTATCATCTACAGGAGCGCTATGATTTACTACGATATCGTCAAAATATGCCGGCCTGTTCAGGAGCGCTGTCCCCAGGGCAACGCGGCCGGACGTATTGCCTGTATGTACTTCCTGTATTACAAGCATGTTATCGATGTATACTTTTATCAACTCTGCCTTAAGGTCGACCTTCAGGGTGTGCCATTCACCCGAAGATGAATAGAAACTATATGAAGAGCTCCAATAACTGCCTATCTGCTTATCCAGGAAGTAGTTGGTTACTGTGTAAAGGTAGACATAGCAATAGTTGTTATATCTTCTTGCGTTCACCGCATAGCCGTTGCCGTTCGCATCAAGCCGGAAGTAGACCCTGGCTTCTTCATCGCTGTCATATTGCAGCTTGAACTTCGCCTCTACCGAGCCGTCCGCGATGGTCGTATTATCCATTATGGCCATGTGAGAATTATTATCGGCTATTGTCTGGCGATAAACATAATTGCCTGCCCCGTCATCCACTATTTCCCAGTTGCCGCCGTCCGTCCTCGGGGTGAACTGGCCTACTGCTGCCGGTGATAATTTATCATTGAGTAATGTCTGAGTTATGCTTACATTATCAAAATATGCCACATCATTCAGATACAAGGTCCCGATAGCGATCTTGCCCTGCTTATTGCCAGTGTCCCTTGTATCGATACGCAGCGAATTATCAACATATACTTTTATAAATTCCCCTTCGAGGCTGACCTTCAGGTTATGCCAGTTATCATCGGCGCCGAACATAGTGGCGTATTCCTCCCTGCTGGCTATCTGGGTGCCTATAATATAGTTGTCCACCTTATTAAGGTAGACAAAGCAATAATCGTTATACCTTCTGACCTGTACGGCGTAACCATTGCCGTCATTATCCATCCTGAAATAGAGGACTATCCTGTCGTCAGAATCATACTGGAGCTTGAACTTAGTAGCGATATCGCCGTCTGTTATGGACTTATTGTCCAAAACAGCGATGTGTGAACCGCCCAATGCTGTCTGGGCGTAATAATGTTTATCAAGTGCGCTGTCATATATAGCCTGCCAATTGCCTTCATCATCGCGAGGAGTGAACGGCATGGCAGACGCCTGTGACAATGTATCATTAAGCGGTGTTTGTGTTATCTTTATGTCATCAAACTGGGCAGTGCTGTTCAAGTACCTGGTCCCTATCGCAATATTTGCTGAGGTGCGGATCAGGTACGGCTTTGTCATGCATACGCCCCTGTTGTCGAGGCTGACCGTGGCGACATTGCCGTCAAGACCGACCTTTACGGTATGCCATGCGCCGCCGTCATTAAGGAAGAAGTCTTTTATGTATGCTGCACTTCCTATCTGGGTGCCGATATTGTAGTTACTTACACCATTGAAATAGATATATGCGTTGTTGTACTGCCGCATTATCTGCGCAGCGTAGCCGTTACCGCCCGCATCCATCCTGAAATAAACCACTACCCTGTCATCATAATCGTAGCCGAGCTTGAACTTAGTCTCTATTATGCCGTTCAGTACAGCATCATTATTTAAAACGGCTGTGTGAGTCGCGTTATCCGATATAACTGATTGCGTATAGATCTTGTTGCCGGTGCCGTCGTCTACGATCTGCCAGTTAGCGCCGTCATCCCTTGGAGTGAACGGCATATCGACTGTATTGATGAAATTATCCATGACCGGCGATTCGGTCACTACCACATCGTCAAAATATGCTTCGGTATCGATAGCGCTGGTCGCTACGGCTATACCGCCTGATGTATAAGCGGAATGTTTCTGGTCGACATGGGCCGTCTGGTTATCGAGATAGATCCTTATCGAGCTGCCGTCAAGCATTACTTTCAGCGTATGCCATGCGCCGCCGTCATTCAGGAAGAAGTTACTAAAGCTGACGGTATCACCTATCTGTCTGTTAAGGTTGTATCCGCCGACAGTATATAATGTTATAGAGGCATCGTTGTTATAGCGTCTTACCTGGGCCGCGTAACCGTTGCCGCTATTATCCATCCTGAAATACAGACGCTCTATCTCTTCGCTATAGGATACATATCCGACCTTGAACTTCGTTTCTATTGTGCCGTTCTGGATGGTCTGGTTGTTGAGTACAGCAATATGCGTATTTCCGTCTATCAGTGACTGCATGTACACATAATTGCCGGTGCCGTCGTCTATCATCTGCCAGTTACCGCCGTCATTTCTCGGAGTGAACGGCATTGTGATGTTTTCAGCGAAGTTATTAATAACAGGAGATTCGGTCACTACTACATCTTCAAAATATGCTTCATTGGTAAGAGTATATGTCCCCAGGCCTATATTGCCGGACGTATAGGCATCGTGTTTCTGATTGATGTAGTTCGTCTGATTGTCGAGGTATACCTTTATGGAGCTGCCGTCCAGCACAACCTTAACTGTGTGCCATGCGCCGCCGTCGTTCTGGAAGAAGTTAGTGAAGTTCTTGGCTCCGCCTATTTGCTTATCCAGGGAGTACTTATTTACAGTATAGAGGTATATATAGGCGTCATTATAATATCTTTTCACTACCGCCGCGTAACCGTTGCCGTTGCCATCCATCCTGAAATACAGGCGTATCCTGTCATCAGAATCATATCCGAGCTTGAACTTCGTCTCTACGGTACCGTTCTGGATAGACTTGTCGTTCAGCATGGCTATATGGTTGTTATTGTCTATCAGTGACTGCATGTACATGAAGTTACCGGTCCCGTCATCTATTATCTGCCAGTTGCCGCCGTCATCCCTGGGCGTGAGAGGCATGCTGACTATATTGACAAAATTGTTGATAACAGGCGATTCGATCATTATTACATCGTCAAAATACGCTTCACTGTTAAGGGCGTAAGTACCTAATGCTATGCTGCCTGATGTATAGGACGAGTGCTTTTGGTCGATGTGGGACGCCTGATTATCGAGGTATACCTTTATGGAGCTGCCCTCCAGTATGACCTTTACTGTATGCCATGCGCCGCCGTCGTTCTGGAAGAAGCTAGAGAAGCTCTTTGTCCCGCCTATCTGCTTATTAATATTGTAGCTGCTGACAGTGTATAATGTAATAGAAGCATCGTTGTTATATCTGGTTACCTGAGCTACGTAACCGTTGCCATTCTCGTCCATCCTGAAGTACAGGCGTGCGGTCTCAGTATTATATGATACATATGACAACTTGAACTTCATCTCCAATGCGCCGTCCTGTATGCTCTTGTTATCAAGTAAGGCAATATGTGTATTACCGTCTATCAGCGACTGCATGTACTCGTAATTGCCGGCGCCGTCATCTATCATCTGCCAGTTGCCGTTGTCATTTCTCGGCGTGAACGGCATTGTGATGGTTTCAGCGAAGTTATTGATAACCGGCGATTCAGTCACTACAACATCTTCAAAATATGCTTCGCTGGTAAGAGCATAGGTCCCCAGACCTATATTGCCGGACGTATAGGCATCGTGTTTCTGGTTAATATAGCTTGTCTGATTGTCGAGATATATCTTTATCGCGCTGCCGTCAAGTGCGACCTTGAGGTTATGCCATACACCGCCGTCGTTCTTGAAGAAGTCGGTGAAGCCCTTGGCTCCGCCTATTTGTTTATCCAGGGAGTACTTATTGACAGTATAGAGGTATAGATAGGCGTCGTTATAGTATCTCTTCACCTGGGCTGCGTAACCGTTGCCGTTGCCGTCCATCCTGAAGTACAAGAGCATCCTGTCATCAGAATCATATCCGAGCTTGAACTTCGTCTCCACGGTACCGTTCTTGATAGGCTGGTCGTTCAGCATTGCTATATGAGTGGTGTTGTCTATCAGCGACTGCATATATACGAAGTTGCCTGTTTCATCATCTATGATCTGCCAGTTGCCATTGTCGCCCCTTGGAGTAAGAGGATTATTGACCACTTCGGCGAAGCTGTTCGTGACGGGGGCTTCTGTCACCATTATGTCGTCAAAATACGCTTCGCTGGAAAGATTATAGGTCCCTATTGCGACGCTGCCGGATGTATTTCCTATATATTTCTGGTTGATATGATTGATCTGTTCATCGAGGTATACCTTTATTAACGTCTTATCAAGCGTGATCTTAATATTATGTAATGCGCCGCCGTCGTTCAGGAAGAAGCCATTGAAGCTTTCAGATCCGCCTATTTGCTTATCCAGACTGTAACCGGTTACCGTGTAGAGAGTTAGATAGGCGTCGTTATAGTATCTTCTTAGC
>CAZHPY010000003.1:0-15344 GCA_964534705.1 uncultured Planctomycetia bacterium
CGTGGGCTATTTCGGATAAGGCTTTTTGCGCGACATGGAACGTAGTAAAACTTAGGAAGCCGTGGATGACGCCTTTGTACATGATGTACTTGACCGGCACGCCCGCTTTTTTAAGTTTTGAGGCGAATTTTTTGCCGTCGTCCCTTAGCGGATCGCATTCGGCCGTTATTAAGAGTGTTGGCGGCAGGCCTTTGAGATCTTTTGCGAAGAAAGGCGAGGCGCGAGGGTCTACAATATCTTTTTTATTGAGTATGTAGAGATCCCTAAACTTAGCGATCATCTTTTTGTCGAGATCGTAACCTTTGCCGAAACGCTTATATGAAGATGTGACGAGATCCTTCATGTTAGTGGCAGGATATACGAGGACCTGTAAAGCTATTTTCGGGCCACCCTCTTCTTTTGCCTTAATACTTACTACGGCGGCAAGATTACCGCCGGCAGAATCACCCATCACTATCATGCGGCCCGGGTCTGCATTGAAAGACGCGGCATTATCATTGACGTATTCAAGCGCTGCATAGCAGTCATCGACCGCTGCGGGGAACGGATCTTCGGGCGCCAACCTGTAGTTAACTGAAAACACTGCGGCTTTGGCTTTATTCGCGAGCGAAGCGCAGATACCTTCATGGCTATTGAGGCTGCCGATAGACCAGCCGCCGCCGTGGTAAAACACTACCGGCGTGAACGGGCCTTTTCCTCCAGGCGTATATATGCGTATGGCTATTTTTCCGGCAGGGCCGTTTATTAATATGTCTTTGATGTTTTTAACGGGCTCCGGCGGATAGGATTTTTTGATCTGATCTATGTCACGGCGAAGTTCTTCTACGGAAAGCAGATAAGCAGGCGGCCTTGACCTTACAACTTTCAGATATTGCGCAACTTGCGGATCGAGAGCCTCTACTTTTTTTCGTCTACGCATTTGCCCTAGGTTTTATTTCTTTTTTCCTGGTCCTTAGCATATTTAAGGATCGTCACGGTAATGGCGATGGGGACCAAAACGAGGCCAATGATCAGCATTCCTATAAATATTTTGTATAGAGTTTCACTCATTTTTTGCGCTACACCCGTATTCGCCTTTGGTCAATAATATCTTCTTTTTTTCATATTGTTCTTGCCTCACCTGTTCTGTAATGCTTTTTCGATCTTAGCGACAAGCTCATCTTTTTCTATAGGTTTTACAAGAAAATCAACAACGCCTAATTTATACATCATCAACTTATCCTTGTCGGTATCCAGCGCGGAGAGCGCCATAATAGGGATGCTTTTCGCCTTAGGGTCGTCGTTCAGTATCTGGCATATCTGAACCCCATCGATCTTTGGCATCAGGATATCGACAATTATAAGGTCCGGGTTAAAGGACCTGACATGGGTAAGAAGATTGACCCCGGTAGATAACGTCATCACTTCATACTTTTGAGCCTTTTCCAGGTTGACTTTTATTAATTTGAGAAAGCCCTCTTCATCATCAATGATCATTACTCTCTTTCTATCCATATCATACACCTCCGGGTATTTTAAACAACATGGTTACTTTTGTGCCTAAACCTTTTTTGCTATCCATATAAATAAGCCCTCTATGCATCTCCATTATGCTTTTAGAAACCGATAGCCCAAGCCCAAGCCCATCAGTCCTGTTTTTAGTAGTAAAAAACGGCTCAAAAACCTTCTTTCTAGTTTCTTCATCCATACCTTCGCCTGTATCTTCAACCTCCACTATTACCGCGTTCCCATCGAAAACGAAATTGCCTGAAGCATTATAACCAACCTTATCCTTTATTGTGTTCAGGTTAGCCACATAAGAACGTATGGAAAGATTTCCGCCTTTAGGCATTGCATAAATAGCATTAGATAATACATTGATAAACACCTGCTCAATTTTTTGTCCATCCAGGGTAAGGATCGGGATGTTGCCCAGATCCTTCATAACGCTAACGCTTTTATTTTTTATCTCATATTGCACCAAAGTTATAGATTTCTCGATTATATCATTAATATTTAACGACATCGAAACCAGGTTTCCTACCCTTGAGAAATCGAGCAGGGCGCGCACAATACTATCCGCTCTTCTAACGCTTGTTTTCATTAGCTGAAGCATTTCCTGTGCTTCCTTCTCACCCGAAGATAGCGTTCCTTCAAAATAATTTATGCCCTGGAGTACTATCCCAAGAGGATTTTTGACTTCATGTGCTACGCCTGCGGCCATCTTGCCGATCGTCTCCATCTTTTCGGCGTGCGCAAGTATAGCATGGGCCTGTCTCAATTCCTCCAATTTATTCTCCAGCTCTTCCCTTACCGCGTTATTATCTTCAAGCATACTTACCAATATTTCGCGATTTTTCTCCGTTTCGTTCAGTTGCAGGTCCAGAAGCTTATTTTTTTCCCGCAGTGTGCCTTGCGCCGCTTCAAGCATCTTCTCCGCCGATTTTCGCTGCTCAACTTCGAGCATTAAGCCATCCCGTGAAACCATACTATTTTTTAAATTTGTGGTCATGGTGTTTAAGGCCCCCGCAAGCTGTTCAAACTCATCTCCTGTCTTCATATAGATTTGATAATCAAGGTCCCCCTTCGAAAAACGATCCGCGCCAGCCTGGAGCGTTTTTATCGGAAAAATAAACATCTTCCGTAAAGCATTCTGCAGGATAAGCCCGGTCATCAAAAGTAAAAGCAACACTAAAAGTAATCCTTTAATAGAATTCTGGTATAATGGCTCAAATATTTCGTCCCGGGCCTGACTGACAACTACAATCCATTTAACTGCATTATCTTTGAACAAAGGGCTTTGGATCCTTACAGCAGAGACTAACCGCTGTTCTCCTGACCTGCTGCCCTTTAAAAACCCATAACCATCCTTGCTTTTTAACAACTGGGCCAGCGACTCTTTGAAAAAATGATCTCCTTCCGGATGCAGGCTAGGAGCAAAGATCATCTCCGTGGTTTTCTCATCAACCAAGTCCACATGACCGGTGTTACCGAATTTATATTCGCGCAAAGGTTGAAAAAATGTCCCTATGTCCAACACGACCTTTACCACGCCGGCCGCATGTCCTGCATTATCTTCTATAGGCACTGCTAGAGCGCTGCTTATTATATTCGAGGACTCATCAAGCTCAAGGTCACCGAAAAAAACATCACCTTTACCGTTATTATAGGCGTATTCCCACCACGATTCATCCGCCTGAAAAAAATCGCTCGTCTTGTCCGACGACGCGATCAAACCGCCATACTTATCCGTAAGGAATATCTCTGCGATATTCGTATCAGCGGCTTTCAAGGCTCTTAATCGCCTGCCAAGGAGACTACTCAGTCTTTCTTTGACGATCGGCGTATCCGGATCGGCATGCGTCCATTCCTTATCCATCTTTGCCATATGGTCCTGGATAGCTTTTGGTTCAAGATTTTCGTATGATAGATTTGCTTCCTTGACAGCATCCTGCAGGATCGGATGGGTAACGAGCTTTCTTGCAGCTTTGATCTCGCTTGCTATCTGCCGCGTGATCAGCGTCGAGAATATCTCGGCATCCTGTCTTTGCCTTTCACCGATCGTTTTAAAGCGCAACGACCATATGCTGACAAAATCAACCGCTAATATACCAATTGCCATAACAAAGATGGTTATATGCACAAACCATATAACTTTTTTATCAACGCTTAATTTTATCATGGACCATCTTTCTTAAGACGGCTCAGTTTGCCCTCCAGGTCCTTGACCTTTTTTTTCAATTCCAATACCCTCTCTTCCCGCTCCACACTTGCCTTATAAAATACCTCCAGTACGTGCAGGCGATTTTGAGCCTCTTCTTCCAGCTTTATACGCTCTGTAATATCCTCAACGACTTCAATAAATCCTGAACCCGCTCCTTGTGGCCCAAAAAGAGGGATGGTATGGATATGGACCTTGCGACGGATGCCGTCATCGAGTACGGCTTCAGTCACAACATCTGCGCCGGAGCCGCTTGACATGGCTCTTACGCCCGGGCAATGTGGGCAGACCTCTGTTCGTTTCTCAAATTCTCTATAGCAATCTTTGCCGATAAAATCTCCCGGTTCCTTATTGAACATTTTGGCAAATGCGTGGTTCACCATCACTATTTTATGGGCAGCGTCTATAAGCGTTATCCCGAGCTGGACATTTTCCACAAGCGTCTTATAGAGATCTATATTCTTCTTCAGATCTTCTTCCATGTGGACGCGTTCGGTAACATCGATATCCGTCCCACGATAACCGGCCAGTTCTCCCTTTTCATTGATGACCGGTATCCCGCTGGTTTCCAGGATCACCAGGCTGCCATCCTTGCGCAGGTTTTGGTTGACGAATTTACTAAATGTCTTTTTTTGGGCCATAATCTCCATTGATTTTTTCTTATAGGCATCCTTATACTCAGGAACAAAAAAATCATAATAACGCTTCTTACCTACGACTTCCTCAATCTTATATCCGAGCAGATTTTCAACCGCGTGGCTTACATAAACGTATAATCCGTCCGTGTCCACCTCCCAGATCATTTCCTGCGCATTCTGCGCTATCTGCAGGAACCTCTCCTCGCTTTTCCGTAATGCCAGCTCTGTATTCACACGCTCGGTTGTATCATTGTAGATAGCCACAACCTCTCCTCCGGGAAGTTTGAAGACGTAGTTATCTACCCACTGGGCTATTCTCTCATCTTTGTAATAACTGGCTGATAAGCGTTTGGCTTTTCCAGTCTTCCAGACCTGCCTGAGGGCATCTAAAAGTCCTATCTCTGCCGAAGCGGGGAAACATTCCGTAAGACGCTTCCCCCTTATTTTATTTATATCTACCCGGCTCAATCGTTCCCCGGACTTATTCATATCCTTGAATACAAAATCGTTCCCATCTTCGATCGCGTCATAAACCGCGACTCCACTGGCCATATTGTCCAACAATTCCCTTAGCCTGACCTCGTTCTCATGACAAATCTTTTCCGTCTTATCGTCTCTCATATTTTGTTCCTTTAAATACACTGATGAATAACAGCCAGGTCAAAGGCGTTATTCCATTCGCCCAGCTGCCGCCTATATTTAAAGACTGCGTGCCTGTCGACATATGCGTATAGTTATAAGTATATCACAAGATTATAGATTAGTAGGGGGTTTAGGGTAATGCGAAAAGAAATTGGGGGACGTTTACTTAAGCGCCCCCCAATCTTAAACTATTTGCTAATTTTTCCCCATGCACTTACAGCCGCACATCTCGCATTTCTGTTCGTGCATCGCCTTAAGCTTATCCATCTGGTCTTTTGACAGCGTCTTTTTTATCTCGGCTATGGCAGCCACCAGGATCTTGGTCTTTTCCTTCTTAAGGTCATACTTTCTGTCTATCAGAGGATTGATGACGTTCACATCTATGGCATCTTTCCACAGCTCGGTTTTAACGTCGAGCGCCACAAGATCGATCTCTGCCTCTTTTGTTATCATGTCTTTTTTGGTTTTAAGTTTGAGGCTCTTGACAGACTCTATCTGCTGTTCGGATAGGCCAAGCTCTTTGGCGTTCTCAAGTATCATATGGAATTTGCGGAATAGCATCTCACCCATATCCATCTTGTCGGACTTCTGATGCATGCGCATCTTGCCGCATTCACCGTCAGCCCTCACTTCTGCCGCGCATGACAGCAGCGCTGCCAGCATAAAAACAACCACTACAGGATATATATACTTCTTCATAACCTGTTCCCCCTTTCTTTTTAATGGGATATTGTTTTACATCAACAGCATACTAAAACGCGGGTGATATATTAATTGGGCAAATCTGCTTTTTCCTGACTTTTTTCTACGTTGGTTGAATGTTGAGACCTGACCCTTAAAATCATTATCTTTTCAGTTTACTTATTCCCCAGCATAAAATTCACATAGGCGCCTATAAGAAATATACCTATCAATATTATAGAATAGGCGCTAATGCCGAGTATCGTCTTTTTTTTCGGTTTTAAGATCAAACCGGCGATAACCGTTATAGTCATAAGTACGACTATGAAAGCGGTAAAGATATTTTGCCTGGCAAGGACCGTAAAGATGGGGGCTTTTCTGTAGAATACGTCGTTCAGGAATATTATAGTTATGTTAAAAAGGTTTGATCCGACCATGTTTGCCACCGCTAACTCTTTCGCGCCTAACCGAAGCGCTGCGATCGAAACGGTTATCTCCGGTAATGTGGTAGCAAAACCGAGGAATAAACTGCCTATAAAGTTTTGGCTCAATCCCAAAAATCGCGCCAGGTCATCGCCTATATAAGCCAGCCATACCCCCGCCCCGGCTATCATTAAGGCAAAAATAACGTAATATGTCGACGCTTTGGACAAAGAAATAGCGTCATACTTAAAAACGATCTTCTCTTCCTTATGTATCTCCCGCAGTATCTTTTGTTGTTTTTTCTCAAATTTAAAGATCGTCCTTGCAGATATAAGATAGGAAGCTAATATTAAAACACTGAATAAACTGATATTTGCAAAGGATATACCCGGCGCAAGCAATATTCCCAATACGGCCAGCGACAAAGGAATGAGGCTCAGGGCCGCTGTTAATAACTGGCCCTTGGAAATAACGCTTAACAGCGGAGCGCCTTTGTTAAGAAAGTCTAATAAGGAGATGTTGACAAGATTATAGGTATTGGCCCCGAAGAGGTTTCCTACGGTAAGGTTGGGAGCGTTTATAAAGACCGTGCTTCCGATACCGGTGAACAATTCCGGCAGGCTTGTGGCGACAGATACCAGCACAACCCCGATCCACAACCCGCCGAGGCCCGTCTTCTCTGCAATAATATCGCCGTATTTCGCGACTCTTTTACCGCAAAATAAAATAACCGCTGTGCAAAAAGCAAACTTTATGGCTAGAAAAACCATCTAAAATATTACCGCCTTCCTGCTTTTTCCTGACTTTTGGCTACGTCGGCGATCCGCTACTTTTTATCTACGCACTGCCCTGTTTCCATATCCAGTTTTTTGTCGCAGGCAGTGCAGCATTCGGTATTCAAATACGCCTTGTTTATCACATCGTCTATTGACGCGTATTCTGTCTTTATCAATTTTATCCCGTCAAAATAATGGTAGTGGTTCCCGTCTTTCCAGACACAGACCGCATGCCCGAACCTGGTTTTGAAAAATTTTATATGGACCACTTCGCTGTGGATGCCCATCTCCTTAAGGATGGCCTGAGTTAATGTTGCATAATCCTTGCAATCGCCGTACCTGGAATCCAGGGTTTCTTGCGGCGTCTTTTCATAGTCAGGTATTTTATACTCGCTTTTAAAGCCGCCTTCGGCATAGAATTTTTCAATATCTTCGGGAGAACTCATTTTCCTGGCTACATCATTTACATGCTCGGCCTGCAATGGCATCGGAACAGACAAAAAAGTAATAATAAAGAATAAAACTATTCTTTTCATATTGCATAAGTATATCATAATTTTAGCCAAATGCCAACAAATGGCATATAGTAAGATAACAAAAAAGCTAGAATACTTCTATTGACCATGCCTTTTTATATGATATCATATTTGATACTATGTTAAGAGAGCAAAACACTAAACTCACTATAATATTAAAACCAATAGCAGCTATATTGCTTATTGCTTTCCTTGCCCAGGATATTGTGTGGGCTTATCCTGAGTCCCAGCCAAATAACAAGCTTGCCGTTACCGGATTGCAGAATCCTGAAACACTCCATAGATTAAAAACAACGATGACAAGCGCCAAGGATCCTGAGAGGCCTTTCTACAGCGCGGAATCCGTTTACAAAGATTACTTCGAGACAATATTTGAATTTAATATCAGGTTATTCGTGCTCTTGGCGCAAAGGATGAAGGCAAGGAGGTCTAACGATCAGGCTGCATCGGATAGGATACGGGCTGATATAGAGCACTGCGCCGGACAGATAATATCGGAGATAACGAAGTTCGAGGAGCGGCTGAAGGATCTACAGCCTGATGCGCAGGCGATCCAAAGCCACCGCCTGGCAAAGGCCCAGTTCATCAAGGCAGAGGAACTTATAAAGCGTAATAACGAGCCGGCTGCGAACGCAGCGTTAGTCGGCGCCCTGAACATCATCTCGCTGGGCCGCGAAAGGATACTCAAAAAACGTCTCGTAAGCACAAGACGCAATGTCAGGGTCGCTGAGGAGGGCCACAAGATCGTCATGTGGCAGCAGGTCTACACCAGGAAAGACAAGGGATCAAAGACGCTTATGCCGATCTACGCAAAAAGGAGCTTTGACCTGCGCTGGCTGGCAGGAAATTCTCTCGACAGGCAGCAGGAAAGCAATCTTGATGAGCACGATAAGATGGCGGATTATGTTACCAGAATTGAAAGTGACCAGTCCACAGCTGAAGCTAATCCTTCCGGATTGAATGCCTCAAACGTTGATCATATCCTCCAGGGGTTATCAGGCGTCCAGGTAGAAGAAAAGCGGTTGGCGCGAATTGTATTAGAAGCTGTCAAAGAATTGGTCGAGATGGACGAGGCCGGTAGCGTAAAATACCTGCTTCCTGTGGCTAAGCGCTATCTCTACCTGCGGGTCGAAGACATAAACAACATACTTTATTACATCCAGACGGCTCGGGCCAAACCATTCCGCGTTCTTGTAGCAAAAAGGAACGGAAATTTTATGTCCAGGGTCGCGGACATAAAAGATATGATCCACAAATTTAAATATGAAGAGGCCCGTGGAAGCGCATACGGACTGTTGAAGGCGGTAAAACCATATCTTGCAGAACCTGAACTGGAAGGCTTGGAGGATATGCTTTGGCCCGTCATTAACGAACTAAATATTTTAAAAGGCAAGGAGTCAAGGGTCGCTAAATTCAAGGCAATGCTTTGGCTTGACAAGGTAGGCAATAAACTGAATGATTCCCAGCTTCTGAATGAATTTATGGAGGCCTTCGGGACAGAATATGTGCGCAGAAGGCTTGAAATGAGCCCGGTCAGGTCCAGGGAAGATACCTTCATAGATGTTTTTGAAAAATTCGCCAAACATAAGAACCTGGCCCGCGGCGAACCAAGGGCAAATGCATTACAGATCCTGTGCTATATGGCAGTATTCGTCTCATTAGAGATAGACAACCCCGCAAAACCTTCGAAAAGAATATCCAATCCTGTTTTTAAAGCCATAAATGCGCTGCGCCTTATTGTCGAAGTGGACCATATAAAGACCATCTCTGACATAAAAAGGCTGAAAGGGCTTAAGTCCACTATAGATCTGCTGAATGGACTCGAAGCCAGCTCCATATATAAATTGCCTCTTGAAGAACGCAAGCAATTGGTCAGGGCAATGGCTGAGGATTTTGGATTGACCGACCAGCAGAGATTTGAATTGGCCAAGGCTTTTGCCATAAACCGGGAGAACCTGCGCAGGACCTACGAATCAGTAAAAGACAGGCCGGTCCGGAGCGAACCTCTTCCGGCTGCCGAAGAATTAGCCGGGCAGATACAAAAAATGATCAGCCAAAAACCCGTGGTAGCGGGTAGGGACGGCCGTGAATATATGTTAAAACCGGTTATGGGAGAAACGAACGACGGATGGGCAATGGAAGTATTTATTTATCCCATAGAAGCCGTTCTGGACACGGAATTTTTAGGGAGTATAAGGTTAACCGTCGTGGACGCGGCCACTATAATGATACATAACGCCGATATACGTAATGAAGCCGATCGCGGCCAGGGCATATTTACGCATATACTGAACGCCATAAATGAAGCTTCTGATGACAGGGTAGGTTTAATGCTTTATAAGGTAGAACAGATAGATACGCTGATAGCGGCTACCAGGCTCCTGCCTGCCCGATACCTGAATTCATCCATCAGCCTTATATTAGAGAGGGCGGATGAGAAGGGTATCGAAGCTATCAAAAATTATTACAAGTTCCTCCATGATAATTTAGCAGACGCAATGTCAAAGGGCGCGCAGATCGATTCCAATGCCCTGGCGTCAACGCCTCTTATGCGCGTATTGAATAAGGCGGGGTATGACGCCAAACTGGTCCTGGAAAAAGCGGAAAAATGGGACGACATAAAACGTGTCGTCAATATCAGGGCGGTCAAGTCCCGTAGATCTGAAGGCGCTCCAAGCCGTTCCCCCGGAGCGGCGGCTCCCAACGAAAAGGCTGAAAAGATAAAACAGCGCCTGGCGGAGTGGCATACCGAATATACACGGCTTGTTAACGAAGCGCGCAAGAAATGGCTTGAAGCGTACCCTGATAATCGTGGGCGTAAGATGGTTAGGATAAGCCTGCGTTTACCGAAAGAGACATTGCAGGAATTGGACAAACTTGATATGGAGATGGTTGCAAAACCGGGAGAAGGAAAGATCGCGATAACAAAAGGCGATAATAGCTATGAAGCTTCTTTGGATAACCGGCTTGACATACAAAATTATACGCAAGCCGAAAAGATAGCGGTGCTGGCCGGCTTGCCTAAGTTGATGCCCGGCGAAAAATCCATGGAAAACGCGGCGGCAAAAACAAGAAGATATTTTTCATGGTGGAGAGAATCGTTGAGAGATTTCGAGATCCGCGTCAATTGGTCGTCCGACCTTGCAACGGAAACCCCGGTTGACCAGCTGGAAGTCGCTTCTATATACCTGTCACAGGAAGGCGGTATGATCTATGTAGAACAATTTATAACAAACCCCGGATTCCGCCTGACAGGCATAGGCGGCCAATTTATAAGGCGGGCATTCCTGCAGCTCAAAGAGTACGGGACCGTGCGGTCAAGTATCCTGCGCCCTGCATGGTTTGCCGAAGGCGCCAGGGAATTTTTAGGGTATCTGCAAAGAATAGGTTTTATTGTAGGGCCATTTGTGGACAAGGAAGGCGAATACTGGTTTTTAGGGAAAGAGGTAACGGGTAAGGATATAGAGCTGCCTTACGATCACCTGGATGAAGAGAATCCTTTTCTTAAGGCAAGTGAAAAGCTTCTACAGGCCATGGTGCCTCCCGCGCAAGACAATCCCCTCACGAAGGCCTTCGATCGCGTCGGGGAAGCCATTGAAATGACAATGCGCTCGGCAGGCATATCACAATATTGCACATACATCCCCCATATGGACGAATTCGGCGAATACATATTCCCGGAGGATGCGAACAAAGAAAAAGGCCTGCCTCATATCCAGTGGGTAACCTCGTCTGCGGCCGGCGTTGCGTTGAAATCACGGCATACTTCGCCAAGGCCCTTGACCGGAGAGAAATTGATCTTTGAACACTTAGCGCGTGGTGAGCTGGGAGCTGATGATTTCAATACCCTGGCGTCCGGATCAGCGCATTTTGACGGCGATCTTGGCATTTTGCGCATTAGCGACAGGCGTGACCTGATAAAACGTTTGATGAGCAGCGAAGAAGAGACCGCCATAATAGACAGGGATTATAAAGATATAGGCGCTGCCGCGAATGCCATCACCTATCAAGCCATTTATGCGCCTACGCTAAAAGAGGGAGACAGGCCAAGACTGCTTGGAATGCAGTGGTTCATGGGCGGCCTGACCGATCTCCAGACGGCGGCGACAAGATCCTTTGTTCTTCAGGCAGGATATGCGCTTGAGAGGATATATCTTCTTCATTCATTAGAGGCAAGAAGGCGGGAAATAGAATCCGCGGACGCAAGGCTCAGCCGCATGAAACAGATCATCGCTAATATAGAAAGTTTAGGAGTGGCCTTTCATGACCTTAAAAATAAAATGATCCCGGCTGCCGCATTTTACAGGCGGCTGGTGAAAGCAGGTAAGATCCCAGAAAAGGATGAGGAAAGGGCGCGCACCACTATTGAACGAAGGGTCGAAGTGGTAATGAACGGCCTGAAGGAGTCCCAGCTTAAGATCACGGAATTGCAGGGACATTTGCCGCCGGCAGCAGTAACGCGCAGCACCCTCATCTTATCAAATGTCAACCTGGCGGCCGCATTGATCCAGGCATCCAGCCAGCCTCAATTAAGCAATGTTTACGATCATTATCTCGGCGCGACATTTCCGACGCCTGAGGAAAGGGCGCTGGTAAACGCATCCTTTGAGTCTCTTAATAGTTTAAGCGAATTAAGTACGCTTACAGGCGACCTGGAAAGCGTATATGAACAGACGAATCGCATATTCACGGCCATCTTGGGCCATTTAAACGAAGTCCTTCCGCAATTGGAGGAATATGCGGCCTTTCCGCTGAACGAGATAGAGAGACTCGCAAATGATGAAAACGAAGACGCCAAGACGCGGAGCGCGGCTGATGTCATACTCAAGTCTATAAGCAAAATGCCGCAGGAAATAGAGCGCCTGAATAACATACTTGGGGATATGGCGGCAGTGGAAGAATCTAAGGACGTAAACCTCCGGCAGCTGGTGGCCGAGGCTTTGGATGAAGTAAGGGCCGAATGTGAAACGCATGGCATTACATTGGAATCAAAACTGGCTGGTTTGGCAGAACAGGTACTGATCCATACAAAATCGGACGCATTGAAAAACTTTGTCATAACAGAAGTGCTGCGCAACGCCGTCAAATATATGCCTGGCGATAAGGATGTAAAAAAGATAACTATATGGGCCGAATTTAAGGATGGGAACGTTCTTTTATATATCCAGGATACGGGAAGAGGCATGTCGCCGGAATTTGTCCAGACGCAGCTCTTCCGGAAGATCGGCGCGATGGAAACCCTGGATGGAGAGGATGCCGCCAATATAAGCCGCAGCGGCTATGGGCTATATAGCGCGCAACAACTCATGCGCGATCTCGGCGGGGACCTTTACGTTGATACTGAGCTCACTGCGGTCGGCAAGGGAAGCACATTTATTATCAGGCACCCGTTGGCACATGCTGTCCCGGTAGAGTCCGGTTCAGATATCATGATCGCGGCGCGCAGCCTTGGCCAGGCCATGATCAATGCCATATCACCCGCAAAAGATATTGCTTCGGATATAACTTCGGGTAAAACGTTAATATTATATGCTGACGACATATTGGAACGCGGCGCGGCCGGAGACATGGCATATACATTGACTAATAGCCAGATATTGGATAATTCCACAATAGTAATATACGGCAGGAATCCGGTCAAGGCCCGGTTGCTGGAAAGGATAATAGGTGAGGCCGCGGGCGATAAAAATATAAATATCGTCAGGATAGAAACAGAGGACTTAAGAGGTTATAACGGTTTTGAGCAGATAAACGCAATATATCCGGATGAAGCAAAAGAATTAGACACGTTGCTGGCCAGGCTTGCCGCGCATCACAAAATAAGCAATGGTAATATACTCGGCGCCATAAAAGGAATGACGGGCGATACTTCTATACAAGCCATAAAAGAACTATCCGTAGAGAAGCGTTTACCGGTAGTCTCATTTGAGGACGATAAAGGGATATATTCATTCAAAAATGCATTGGCAGAACTGATCGCCATAAGCAGGGACGACAAACCACCGGCCAACAGGGAATGGTACAGGACATTAAAGCCGATAGAGAAAGAAAATATAGAAAGAGCATACCAGGATTACAGGCGCGCCCTCGAAGTGGCTATAAATGCATAATATTCAGCTCGATACGCGGACCAGGGATGCGTAGAGTTTTTTGTCGATCGTCTTTGTGCGTCTTATCGTGACCAGCGAAATATGCCGGACAGAACCCCCCTTAAAGACAACCGCTTTATTAGAGATATTCTTTTTTATAAGGCCTATGGCATATGAACCGGCCCGCGTGCCTAGTATTCGTGAGCGCGCTGACGGCGCGCCGCCGCGCTGTATATAGCCTAAGATCGATGCGCGTGTAGATACGCCGGTCGCTTTTTCTATCCGCTTTGCCAATTCAAGAGCGCTTCCCGTGCCTTCTGCCATGACGATTATTTCAGATGATTTACCTTTTTTCTGGTCGCTATTAAGCCTTTTGCATAGCGCCGCAAAATCGAACGGCACTTCAGGTATCAGTATTTCTTCGGCTCCGCTTGCCACGCCTATGCCGAGCGCAAGGAACCCGTGTTTCCTGCCCATTACCTCTACGATAAAGATGCGGTCAAAGCTTTTGGCGGTATCACGTATTTTATCGATCGCCTCTACCGCAACATCCATCGCGGTATCAAATCCTATTGTCTCATCCGTGCCAAAAACATCGTTATCGATACTTGCGGGTATGCCTATTACTTTGATACCAAACTCTGACAACCTGTGGCCGGCAGTAAGGGAGCCCTCTCCGCCAATGATCACAAGATGATCAATACCGTGATGTTTTAACTGGTTGGCTGCTTTCCGCAGGCCCTTTTCCGTCCGGATCTGGTCGCTTCTCGAACTATGCAGTATGGTTCCGCCTTGCTGAATAATATTTCCTACGGAACGGGCTGTCATCTTCTTTATATCGCCTTCGATCAGCCCCCTATAGCCATAGTATATGCCATAGACATCAAATCCCGCATAGATAGCTTCGCGGGTCACTGCCCTTATACACGCATTTATGCCTGATGCATCACCGCCGGGTGTAATAATACCTATCGTTTTCGATTTTTTATCCATATGGGCTTGCCTTTCTTATTTTCTTTTAAATTCTTTGCCATCCCATCCGTAGACTTCGAATCGGTCTGTCCCTTCGGTATAACTCCAATCCGGTTTTTCCCATTTTTCTTTGCCTACTTTTATTGTGTAGGGGAAAGAATCGCCTTCGATATCGATCCCGGCTGCGCTGCCTTTACGAAGCAAGGCCTTGAGGCCGGTATTTGTCATCTTATAAATATCAAGGCTTACGAAATGCATGCCGCCTGACGACCAGAAGACTATTTCATTTACTTTATCGCCATCTACATCCTTAAGCTCTATCTTGTCGAATCTGTCATTACCCGGCACAAAAACTTCGGGAGTGAATTTACCATTAATTTCCCTGCCTGCCGCAACGAACGCCATACCCGCTACATTATCCGCCGTTACGCCCTGAAATCCTATTACTGTCTCGATCTTTCCGTCGCCATCCAGGTCATCTTTTAAAGTCATTATCCTTTCAGGGTAGCGGGTATCGAATTTATAAGTAACTTCTTTATACTGAAAAGGTTCCAGTTCAGCCGCATATAGCGGCAGGGAGAGGTAAAGACTTATTATAGTTAGAAAAATTACGATTCTCATTTATCTCTCTCCTTTTCTTTAACCTTGATTAGCAAGCCAGGCTTTAATGGGCTCGATCTTATCACCCTGGATCTCAATAACACCGTTTTTAACCGTTCCGCCGGTCCCAAGGAGTAATTTCAATTCCCTTGCGATATTATCCAACCGCTTAGCTCCATAAGTATGAAGTCCTGCTATGACAGTGACGGATTTCCCGCGCCGTTTCTCAAGTCGGATCTTCGGTACTGGTGATCGTGGGTTATTTGTTGCCATGGGGTAATTATACC
>CAZHPY010000003.1:15444-23598 GCA_964534705.1 uncultured Planctomycetia bacterium
CGCTGCTGATCATACGCTGCCTGGAACTGGGCTTTTGATGTCCCGGTAACGGGTTCCCAATGACCGTCTGTGCCGGCAGGGATAGTCCCGTACCACATATATTTGATCTCTCCGGTCAGGGGATTCACCAATACTTTGGCGTTGTATGCTTTTATTACATCCTTCTTATACGCCAGTATTTCAAATATGTTTATCGCGTAGGAGGGTCCCGCGATCAGCGAAAGTACTAATAGAAACGAGATGATCCTTGCCGTCATTTTACCTTGCTTTCCTGCTTTTCCGGCTCCCTATATTCTATTCTCATTGGAACGCCTGTAAAATCGAACTCCTGCCTGAAAAAATTCTCTATGTATCTTCTCGTATTATCATTCAGCGCCTTGACATCCCTGAGCCCCACCACAAAGGTAGGCGGCTGGGCGCTCTTCTGTATCAGGAACAGTATCTTTATCCTTTTAGTGGCTAACTCATTAAGGTTGTTCAGGTTTTTGCGTATCTCGGCGAGTTTTTCCGGCCCGGCTACAATTTTGGACTTCTCATAAAGGGGCCATATAAGGGCAAGGGTTGAATTAACGTTCCTGCCGGTCTTGGATGATACGAATACTATGGGGTAATTCTTAAGCGCGTTCATTTTTTTTACGAGCATGTCGCCATATTGCGCTGCAGCGGCGCTTTCCGTCAGATCCCATTTATTCACCGCTATGACGAGTGCCTTACCTTCTCTTATAACAAAGTCTACTATACGTGAATCATCTTCCTTTAACCCTTCGAAACCGTCTAACAGTACTATAGCAGCATCGGCGCGCCTTATCGCTTCCTTGGAACGCACGCCGCTGTAAAAATCCGCCGATTCCTTTATCTTGGTATTATGCCTTATACCTGCGGTATCTATAAGGATATAGCGCTTATCCTTATATATGAAATCCGTATCAACAGAATCCCGCGTAGTACCGGCGATCGGATGGACTATGACCCTCTCTTCCTGCAGGACGAAATTAAGGAAGGACGATTTTCCGACATTCGGCCGTCCGACAATGGCCACCTTGACCGCCTCTGTTTCTTCTGCGGCAACCGGCCTTTCAATGTCATGGGCCAGATCGTCAAGCAACTTTTCTAATCCCGTGCCGTTTGTCGCCGAAACAGAGTAAGGTTCGCCGAGTCCCAGCTCAAAAAATTCCATTGCCTTGATGAGCCGTGAGTTACCATCAACTTTATTTACTATAAGATATATGCGTTTCGACGTTTTTCTAAGCCTTGAAGCAAGCTCGATATCCTGAGGCATTATGCCTGCGACGGCATCGGTTACAAAAAACATGATATCCGCCTCTTTGATGGCGGCGTTAAGCTGGCCCAATACCAGGCGCGCTATGTCGCCTTCTTTTGCCGCCTCAAATCCGCCGGTGTCCACTATAGTAAAGAGCTTGCCCTTCCATTTTATGTCGGCGTAAAGCCTGTCGCGCGTCGTGCCTGAAGCCGATTCCACTATGGCCTTCCTCGAGCCGACTATCCTGTTAAAAATGGACGACTTCCCGACGTTAGGCCTGCCGACAATGGCTATTTTT
This sequence comes from uncultured Planctomycetia bacterium, assembly GCA_964534705.1. Lineage (GTDB taxonomy): Bacteria > Omnitrophota > Gorgyraeia > 2-01-FULL-45-10 > 2-01-FULL-45-10 > CAZHPY01. The sequence goes on from CAZHPY010000003.1 coordinate 17,004, forward strand.
GGATATGCGTTCTTTTTCATCCCGGTTTATTTTTTCCGTTTTTTGGACATGCGCCTTTTTTTATCAAATGGCCTTTGGTTCCCGCCGCCCTCGTGCCTGTCAAAATGGCGCTCATGGCCGAATTCCCTTCTTCTCGGCCTGTTACCGGACCGTTCATTGAACGAACCGCCGCCGCTGCTGCCGCCTTTGCGCTTTGAAAAACAATCCTTACAATATACCGGACGTTCTCCGCTTGGCTTAAAAGGAACTTCGCATTCTTTTTTACAGTCCGCGCAGATAGCCCTATGCAAAGTCCTGTCCCTGAAACTATTGTCATGCCTTGCTTCGCCCTGCCGGTGGGAATGGTCAAACCTTTGGAAAGGTTTTGGCTGCTCCACCCTTTCGACAGGCCTTTCTGAAGACTGGCTGATCAGGGTATCTATCTTCTTCTCCATGAAGCTGAGCTGCTCCTGCATCTTTATTATGAGGCTCGTTACATCGGCCTCTACCTGAGGTGTTTCTAAAGAAACTTTGCTCTTCGAACGCTTTTTCATATTTCTCCCTTTTTTGTTTTTACCTTTTTATTAAAAAAGACTGGCGAACCGTTCCTTAAAATCATAAATACGCCGGTCGAATATTATATCGCTATGGGTCACGGGCCGTTTAAGCCTTATGCCGTCCAGGCACGTGCATCTGCTAAGCGCTACATACAGCTGGCCATGAGTAAAAGCCCCGTTCCCGAGATCGATTATTACTTTATCGAACGTCTGGCCCTGGCTCTTATGGATAGTTATGGCCCATGCCAGCTTCAGGGGATATTGGGCAAACTCTCCTACTACCTCATCCTCTATCTTGTCCTCCTCTTCGTTGTAATTATATTCGATCTTTTGCCATTTTGCGACAGGGACATCGCATGTGGTACCATTTATATCCACCACTACCGAATCCCTCGATAGGGCGACGATCTTTGCAAGCGTGCCATTCACCCACTGCTTATCCGGATCATTTTTTAGCATTATCACCTGCGCGCCCTTTTTGAGCCTTAAGGATTCTTCCGTAGGATACGCGGACTTTTCGAACTTCCCGGACGAGGACGCTTCAAACATGATCTCTTTTCCGGGAAGCTTTGCCAGGCGATCCTGGTTTATCATGTTTGCCAGGCTATTGGTAGTCGTCAATATTACCGTCGGGTCCTTGTCCGAAACCGTCGCGTCTTTCCGCACCCTTTCATTTAACTTATCAAGGTCTTCTTTATTATATTCCTTGTTCCTGACCCTGTTCAGGAGCTCCATGAATGAATCGTCTTTCTGCCTGTATATTGTCGATAATTCAACGGCCTTGATATGGCAATCGTTAAATACTTTTGCGCTGAAAAAATAAGGGCTTGGATACCGTTCTTCCAGTAATTCCTTAGCCTCGTTTTCGACCACCGGAGATAGCTGGAAAAGATCCCCGAAAAATACCATCTGGACGCCGCCGAACGGCGTCTTCATCTTCCCGCGGTTGAGGCGTAACGCGTAATCGATGCCATCCATGAGGTCGGACCGGACCATCGACACCTCGTCTATTATTACCATGTCCAGATTTTCGATCAGGCCTCTATCCCTGAGACGCTTTATGTCATCCTTTTGGACTATCCTCGGAGGCAATTTGAAAAAAGAATGGACGGTCTGGCCTCCTACATTTACCGCCGCTACGCCCGTCGGCGCTAAAACGATTATCTTCTTGCCCGTATGGGCCTTGAAATACTTTAAAAGGGTCGATTTACCCGTCCCGGCTTTACCCGTGATAAAAAGGCACTCTTTTGTATATTCCATCAGGTCGAACGCCGACTTGAACTCAGCATTCATGTCAAGGTTCACGGGAAGATGGTTGTTTGTCATTGCCGGGCCGGAATAGAGTTTCATAACAGGTCTTTTACCCCGGTCCTTTTTTTGCGGTAGGTAAGCATCAGGCCGCAACCGGTAATATTTTCCTTTCGGATGCCGTTCGATATACGGCTTATAAGGGTCCTGGCTTGATTATGCCTTTCGCTGATATGCGCAAGGAACACGTGTTTCAGGGCCACCTTATCGGTAGAACCGTTCTTGATCCTCACCAGCGCTTCAGCGGCCGCGTCATTGTTAAGGTGCTCTCTCCAGGTAAACTGGTCCGGGGACCTTTCCCACGCTAACTTTGCATCATGGTTACATTCGATTATAAGGCACTTGCAGTCACAGAGCATCCTGACCATGCTGTCTGTTACCTTGCTCGTATCCGTCAAAAGGCCCACCTTGCAGCATGAGCCATCATGGTCATATGTAACACAAAAACCGAATGGTTCGCCTACGTAACCACCGGCATGGAACGTTTTAAAAGGCATTATTTTCAGGCCGCTTATTATAAACGGCTTCTCCGTATGGTGCATTATTTTAAACTGGCCATCCCTTATGCCATACCGTTCCTTGACGACCTGGTACGTATTATGGTGTATATAGATAGGTATGCCGTAGTGGCCTGCTATCCTGAAAGTATTTTTACAGATATGGTCTTCGTGCCCGTGCGTTATGGCTATGCCTTTTATACGGGAAGGATCGAGCCCGATCTCCCTGAAGTCTTTTTCAGCTTCTTTTAAGCCGATGCCCGCGCAATCGATCAGAATGGCGGAGCTTTCCGTCCAGATAGCGGTGCAATTCCCCCTGCTACTGCTCCTGAGTACGCATACTTTTAGATACGACACTTCTTCCTTCTATCTTACCGGTGTGGACAAACTGAACTATATGTGCTTCCTCTGTGGGGTCTGATGTTTCCTGCGGACCTTATCAAATACTTCCTTATTGATCGCCTGCCGGTCGACCGGCTTTCCCTCAGCTTTAAGCTTTTTTACTATCGCCTGCACCATTTTGCGCTTGATGATCTTTTGGGCGGATACGCTTTTTTTTCTTTTGCCAAATCCGCACCAATCTTTATAAATTCCCATTATAGGTCTCCTATTTAGCCCGGCACTATTATAACATAAAATCGTTCTATTACCATTCTTTTAGCTGCTGCCCTTGCCAAAACACGGATCATATGGCATACTTTATATGTAACCAATTGGAGGAGATGGAAACGATAGCGAAAGCCATCAGGCCTATCACCTACAAAAAGACCTTCGAAACTGGAAGGTCTCTTTTGTTGTCCGCGCTTTCTATTTAAAAATCTCCCGCCTCCAGGCCGGGCGGCTCCTTATGCCACTTGTATCCCTTTAAAGCGTCCTGATATCCTCTATCGAATAACTCCCTCATCGCATGGAGGTCAAATTCTTCCTTTTTCTCAGGCCTGAAATCGGGCGGGATGAAAGCCAGGTTATAGTCATTGCCTATCTTCTTCATATAGACATACAGCCGGTATGTATCACCCAGGCCCTGATTATTTATTATCGTATCAAATGAGCGGTCCGCTATTGAAGAAAGGTTGTCTTTGACGACTTTATACCCAGGCGTTACATAGCCATTGCGTATTATATAACATTTACTTTTTATTTTCGAAGGATCGACTTTTAATTCTTTGGCTATATTGCCGGCGTTGTCCAGCACTTTATAAAGCGTAAAGACCTGTGTTACAGTACCGCCATCAACGTGCATTTCGTCATAGGCAACGCCGTCTGCCTCGACATGTATAAATACCGGGGGGAATATTACCGGTATCGCGGCTGAAGCAAGTATGACTTTTCTGAAGAGTTTTACATCTCCCCTGCTTGCAATAGCTCCCATATCCCACACGACAAAACGTTGCGCATCAAGCAGCGTAGTGCCGACAAACAGCCTGCGGCCGCGTCTGTGCTCGTGCGCTATCTTTTCCAATATCTTTTCATCCACCGCTTCATCGATCTGCTTTTCGAGAGGCCGATTGGTAGCCAGGGAATCTCCGAGCAGGGCCTGAAAAGGGCCTTTCGGCCTCATCACCTTATTGGTTGACAGGGAAGTATATAATTTTTCCAGCTCATCGTCGTATTCCTTGCCCAAAAAAGCAAAAGGCGCGATGATAGCGCCGGTACTGACGCCGGTAACCACCTTGAAAACAGGCCTCGAACCTTCCGCGGACCAGCCTTTCAAAAGGCCTGCGCCATATGCGCCATTAGCAGAGCCTCCGGAGACCGCTAACATGGGATATACCCTTGTCCCATCAATACCCGCGGGAAAATCCGCAGGATTTTCTTCTTTGATGGACCTTATAATGTTCTCCTGCAATAAAGGATTGGGTATACCCATTATGGTCCTGATCTCCGACATGTTGTTTATATGCGCTTTGGAAAGAAGGTCCTTAGGGACCGGATGCCGTATAGTCGCACATCCCGAGCATACAAAGGCCAGCAATATAAGCACAGGCAAACAGGCTATTCTAATATTCGACTTACCTATCATAACTGATCCTTTCTTTTACACCCAACGCAGTACGCCCAACGCCCAACTATCTTCTAGGCAACGTGAAAATGAACTTACTCCCCTTGCCCAACTCGCTCTCCACCCAGATCTTCCCTTTGTGGAGATGTATTATATCTTTAGTTATTGAAAGGCCCAGGCCTGTCCCTTCCTGCCTCTCGGCCGTGAGGCGTTCAAATTTATCGAACAATTTATGAAAATCCTCTTTAGCGATGCCCGGGCCGGAATCGGATATTTCAAACCGTATATCTTTCTTTGAGCCGGAAAGGGCAACGGCTATCCGGCCTCCGGAAGGAGTATATTTTACGGCATTTGTTAACAAGTTGATAACGACTTCGGTAAGCTTATCTTTATCGGCCAGGATCGCTCCTGTATCATCTGAAAAACTCTTTTTAAGGGTAAGGTTCTTTTTGGAAATATCGTGGCTGTTAGCGGTTATTACTTCGTTGATAAGAGGGACGACCATAACCCGTTCTTTTTTCAGTTTCATCTTCCCCGCCTCTATCTTTGAAACATCCAGGAGGTCGGTTACAAGCCTGATGAGCCTCTCGGCATTCCTTTTGGCGCTTTCAAGTATCGTTCTCTGCTGTTCATTTATAGGGCCGCTTATGCCATCCAGTATCAAAGATGCCGATTCCTTTATTATACCCAGGGGATTCTTGAATTCGTGGGAAACATTTGCGACGAAAGCCGATTTGCGGTTACTCATCTCTTTTAAAAGTTCTTCGGCTTTTTTTATCTTTGTTATATCATTACCGACGCAAAGGACTTCTTTTGCGCGGCCTTCATGATCGAGCAGGCCCTTGTTGGTCCAGGATATCCATACGCGTTCCCCGCTGCAAAGCATATTCTCGTTCTCATTTGTGACATATTTACCGGGATTGCGCACGATATCATCGATCATTACCTTCAGGTCTTTTCCGGCGGTATCGGTGACAGGGACTATCGTCCCGATAACGCTTTTACCTAATATATCTTTTTCCCTGAAACCGAAGAATTTCTGGGCGAACTTATTGAAAAACGTTATCCTGCCGGCGGTGTCCATGCGCAGGATAATGCTGTTCGCGTCCTGGACGAGCCTGCGGTAATATTCCTCGTTTTCCCTTAAAGCCTTTTTTTTCGGGTTACTTTTCATTACGGATGGGTCAGCTGCTCTTCTTGAACAATTCTGTCATCAATGACTTTAAAAACCGTTTATACACGATGTCATAGCTTGCATCTTGCGACATGACGTGTTGGGTCACAGTTGACTGCACTTTATCGCTCCATATGACACGGCTATTTTTAGCTTCGATAAGTTCCATCTGGACCTGCATGCGGGCATAATTATCGGCTACTGCCGCGTCCATTGCCGTGGAAACGGCGCCCCAGACTTCATCTACAGGGTCAACCGTCTGCCAAAGATATTCTTTAACGTCTCCGTCAAGGATGAGGTCCGCATTATCCGGAGTATCGGCTATCTGGAAGTCATAAGACCTGCGGGCAAGAAAACCCTCCTCCAGGACCTTTTTTAACAAAACCGTATCAACTCTTTTATCTGCGGATGAATTCTTTAGATCGATACAGATCTTGACCTGCCGCCTGTCCTTCAGAAAGCTTTTTAACTCTTCCGGCATGGATAACGCCATGTCCGTAATAAACAATGATGCTAATACCACAAAAGCCGTTACGGATCTTTTAACCATGACTGCCTCCGGTTTTATAAATATATGCGGAACGGTTATTTTTTAGATTTTTCCTTCAAACCGCCCTGTTCCTGCGGGACTAACTGAAGGAGGCTCATGTTGAAGTTGGCCTTGCACATCTTCTTCAGGTTTTCCGATATGAATAATACGTGCTTTGCCTTCTTATCAACGGGATTTGCCTTCAATGCTTCGTGGGCCTGCGCTATCTGCTGGTCCAGCTGTTCCAACACACGCTCTTTTTCTTCAGGCTTTACCCTTGCCCATGCTTCTACCATATTATTACCGGTATCCGCCTGGGGATATTGCGTATATACTTCAGAAAGAGTTGCCGGAGGAGACTTCTCCTGGCCTTTTTTTTCTCCAACTTGCGGACGGCCGCTGACTTCTTCTATGGATGGCGTAGGTATCTGCTCGGAAACCGTGGGCTCGATACCTGCCACTGCTCTCGACACAGCAGGTGGCTGGGATTGTATTGATGAGGAACGCACGCCGAAAAATATTATGACCGCAAATACCAGCGTGACCAAA
>CAZHPY010000003.1:23698-45606 GCA_964534705.1 uncultured Planctomycetia bacterium
TGATGAGGAACGCACGCCGAAAAATATTATGACCGCAAATACCAGCGTGACCAAAGCCGCTACAATAATATAGAATTGTCTTTGCTGCATAAGAATAGACCTTTTAGCGCTGCTGCCAGCGCGGTTTATACCCATCGATGCTGTAATTTTCCGCTTTTATAGAAAACGGTTTTGAGACTTCCGGATATCCGGGAGGTAACCCCCTGGGCCGGTTCGCGGGATCAGACCAATCATCCGTTCCATCGTTAAAATCGCGGTTAAAAAGGAAACTTGGCAAGCCGGTCTGGACGCTTACGTCGCCCCCTGACATTATTGAACCGTTAGTGCTTCCGCCTAAAATAGCGGTGAAAGTCCCTTCGGAATACATGTTAAGGTTGCCGTCTATATCGGCAACCTCGCCTAAATTTATGCCCCCGGTAGCTATGTTACCTAATGCCACCAGGTTCATGCGGTCATCGGCACCGTTTACAGGCTGGACTATGGTGATATCGCCGGTGCTGACCACGGTAAAGTCTGCCGTCGCCCCCCACCATTGCTGGGCATTGAACAAAATATCAGCGTTACCGTTAACAAAAATAATGGAGGTTCCCGCAGGCACGGTATAAGGCCCCAGGGTAACATCACTTGCGTAATAATGTTCTCCACCGGGATTGATACCCAGATCGTATGCGCTATTCAACTCGACGGTATAATAAGAGATGAAAGCGTCTTGTGTATCTATCCTGTCATCTCCGCTGATATTGTCGGCGTTAAAGATGGCTATGTTATCCGCATCGCCTCCGGCGTCTGTGATATCTACATATCCTTTGTTAGTGGCATCTGCGAGGTACTGCCCGTCGCCGTTCGTATCATAGACTTGTTTCTGTGTCCATGAACTCGAAGCGGAATCATATTTATACCAGAAAGACGGCTTATTCAGGTCGGTCTTATTAGGCATAACATCACCGTAATACTGCACATACGGGGATGCATTGGGAGAACTTGTAGTCGGCGATATAGTCGAAGCGCTTTCTACAGGGCCATCGACATAGACCCTTGATGTCAAGAACCACCATCTACTGCCTGCAAAACCCATCGAACCCATTGACCCCATAGGTACGCCATTGGTGTACGTGGACAAATAACCGTATTTTACTGTAACGGTTGAAGTCCTGCCTCTCACGGTTCCCCTTGATACAATAGCGAATTCCTGGGACCCGCCTGTAAGGCTTGCCGTTACGGTGAATGTCCCGACAGTTGACCCGTTAAGCTGGACCGGAACGTTTACCAGATCGGTCGGCTGGACGGGCCATGTAACCGTCTGACTCTGAGACTGCATGTTCCTCAAACGCGCATACATCCTTTCAGCCCCGGCCGTAGCAACGTAATAAGCTGCAACATTGTCGTTATTCAATTTTGTCTGTATGGCCTCATTACAACTCATTGCTACTATGGTAACGGTCGTTAACAGGAAGATCGTTACCATAGACAAGACCAGGATTATGGCAAATCCTTTTTTGGTTTTAAGAAATTTCAACATATCACATGTTCCTTAAATACACATAATCCGAATACACTACCGATATCTGATAAGGCGTACTCCGGCTGCCCATTACCGTCTTTTGCACAGTAGCCGTTACCTTGATCATATTGGTATATCCCGATACGGCCTCAAAAACCAGGTCTGTTATACCGCGCGTCGCTCTTATGAGCTTAGGGGTTGTACTGCCTATCTGATAATAAACAGCCTGCGTCCCAGAAGCATCCTGCCCCAGATAGAACGCCCTGTAATTTGTAGAGGTAGGATCCGGCTCTAATTTGAAACTTATCTTGCGGCCTTCTAACGAGATCAGGGGTGTGGTAAACGACACATCAAGGCTGTCATCCCGGGACTTATACGCTTCTTCCAATCCGTTCCTTTTCTTATAAGTAATAGAATTTATGATGTCTGTTCCGACGGTTGAATCTACCATGCCTTCCTTTATGGTGGAGATGGCGGATCTTGCTATGCGCTGGCATTCTGTCTGGGGAAGTATTTCATTCCACCAGGCCAGTCCCATCATGTACATGGCAAACGCGCACAAGAATATATAGACAATGACAAGGGAGGAAACCATCAATTCTACGATGGTAAAACCTTTCTTGTCCCGGCCGGATATTTTAGCTGTGTTGAGCAACATATGTTACCGCCCTTTCACTGCATGAAACAGTACCCGATGCGCCATATACTGGTTCGGTCCATTGCGCCTGGAACCCTATCGTCTTATAATGAGTGCTTCCTTCGGTGCTGTCTGTAGGAGGGTATGGCTGAGGCGTAATAGAATAAGTGATCCCATCCACAGTAGTTGTGACGGGATCGGCAGAGGCAAAGGTAAAATACTGGTCCGCATAATAGTAGCCCTTTGATATCTCTTTTTCCATGTATTCCCTTATGATACCCATGGCGACCACCCTGTGCTTTGCGCGGATCGCCCCTGATTTAGCGATAACAAACCCTCCTATCGCCGTCATGACAAGGATGCCCAGAAGGCCTATGGTCATAAGGTTTTCGGTAAGCGTTATGCCTTTTTTTCTCTTAAAAAGCATTCTTTGGTCTCTTTCGCAGAATTATTCTTCAGGCTCCGGACATTTGGTAAAATCCGCGGTGTCTATTTTTTTGCCGTACTCATCAAGAGATTCCTCGGAACGGCAGACGGATTTATCCTGCTCTTTTTCGATCTTTTTTTCGCGTTTCTTGTAATCTATTGTGGCCCAAATAAAGAACCCGACATATAACAACGCTATAATAATAATAAAATACCACATATTATACCCCCGTGACGGATTTTTCTTTTATTATCTTTACTATGGGCCTGTCAGGCCCTACAAATTCATAGCTATCTAATTCTCCGGGCGCGACCCATTTTATCGCATCGTGTTCGTTGACCTTAAAATCGCCGGAAATATGACGCACCTTATATACAAGCAACTCTATGGGAATAAGATAGTACCGGAATTTCGTCGATAAGAAGAACCGGCCTATTTCGGCTTCTATATCGAACTCTTCCTTCAATTCTCTTTTAAGGCATTGTTCCGGCGTTTCGCCCGGCTCGATCTTACCGCCAGGGAATTCCCACTTGCCGCCAAGGGTATCGCCCTTCTTCCGCATGGCGATAAGGATCCTGGAATCTTTCTCTATTATGGCCGCCGCTACCTGCCTTTTATGCCCTGAAAGATACCACAAAAACAGCCTGGCCTTCTGGTATAACTTATTGAACATTCTGCTGGGATATGGTGTATTTTATTATCTTGTCCAGGTCGGCTGCGGATATCTTTATTATCTCTACGCCTGTGTCGAACTTCCCTCCGGCCAATTCAGATAACCTGACGACCTTGACAATGACCGGTATCGGATTGGCGGAAAAACTCCGCGGAAGCTCCATATCCATGACCAGTATAGACCCTATGGCAAATTTATTCTGCGTCTCGAAGAGGAACCCGTATCTGCTGATATTTTTGGTTTCGGTTTTTTGTTGCTTATTATTCTCCGTAAAACGCAGGCTTATCTTTACCGGCAACCGGTAAGACCTTCTGCGTTCTATACCGGAAGGTTCCGGCTTTTTTGCATTTTCATTCATATTTAGGCCCTCAAAAAATACCCTTTCAGGTATTCCGTTTCAGGGATCTGCCTGGAAATAGGATGGTCCCTGTCCTGCCTGCACCTTTTTAGAATAGTGAACTTTTTACCGCCGGCCGCAGCAGCAGCGGCTTTTATAACCTCTGAGAACGTTTCGTTCGGCATGTTATGCGAACATGAGAACGTGCACAGAATGCCGCCGTCGTTCAAACTTTTGAACGCCAGCGTGTTTATCTCTTTGTAACCCCTGGCCGCGCTTTTTATGTCCCTCTTACTTTTCAAGAATGAAGGCGGATCTACTATTATAATATCAAATTTTTCTCCGGAATTACAGATGTTTTTGATCGCCGCGAAAACGTCCCCATCGCAAAATTCCACGGCCCCCGAAACCTTATTCAGTTCGGCATTATCGCGGGCCAGCGTAAGCCAGTCTTTCTTTATATCTACGCCTATTACTTTTTTGGCGCCGCCCAAAGCCGCGTTTATAGAAAACCCTCCTGTGTAACAGAACAGGTCCAGGACTTTCTTGCCTTTAGACATTTCCCGCAGGGCCAGCCTCGACCTTCTCTGGTCAAGATAAAAGCCCGTTTTATGCCCCCTCTCTACGTCAACGATGAATTTCGCCCCTCCTTCGGTCATTTCCACATTGGTACCCCGCGCCTTGCCCAGCCATTGCTTCACGGGTTTTAATTTTTCGATCGACCTGAAGGGAGAATCGCTTTTCTCGTATATGAAAGCAGGGTTAACTGCGGCGCGGATAGCTTCCAGGATGACCGGCTTAAGTTTTTCCATGCCAAGAGTAAATACCTGCAGGACAAGCGTGTCATTATATATGTCTGCTATAAGGCCGGGGAGAGAATCCGCTTCGCTGAATACAAGCCTCTTGGCGTTCGTTATGTCATTTAAAAATTCTCTTTTTTCTACGGCTTCCCTGACCCTGCCGTAAATAAATGGGGCATCTATTGCTTCGTCCTTGAATGTGAGGAGGCGGATGGAGATCTCGGAGGCGGGATTGTAATATCCTTTGCCGACAAACTTGTTCTCATTTGTTAATACGGTTATTATGTCTCCGGGCCTGGCCAGCGGGTCGACGTCTTTGATCTGCCCTTTGAATATCCAGGGATGGGCCTCTCTGAGCCTGCCCTTTTTGCCTTTTCTTAGTCGGATTATCCTGTCTGGCATGATATATGGGTAAAAAAAATGGTGCCGAGGGGCAGAATCGGACTGCCCACGCCTGCGTTTTCAGCGCAGCGCTCTACCACTGAGCTACCTCGGCACGGTCGGGTTTATAAATTAACACGAAATAAGGCTCCCGTCAATATTATTTATATTCGGTACCTTTAATATGTTCCACATAATGCTGGGCGCTGACAGCGGCGGTAGCCCCTTCCCCGGCAGCCGTAACTACCTGCCTCAAAGGCTTGCTCCTGACGTCCCCGCACGCGAATATGCCTTCAACGGATGCGCTCATATCGTCGCCGGAAACGATATAACCTTGTTCATCGAGCTTAAGCATGCCCTTGAACATGCCTGAATTAGGCGAAAGGCCTATCAGTATGAACACGCCGTCTGCCTTGATCTGCTTTTCTCCGGATGTCGCGGTGTTTTTAACCTTTATGCCTTCTACCTTGTTCTTTCCAAGTATCTCTGTGACTACGGATTGAAGGCAAAATTCTATTTTTTTATTGGCAAATGCCCTTTCCTGTAATATCCGCGTCGCCCTCAGGGCATCACGCCTGTGGACAACGGTGACTTTATTGGCAAAACGCGTCAGGTATATGGCGTCTCCCAGCGCTGTGTCGCCTCCGCCTACAACAATGATGTCCTTGCCCTTGAAAAGCGGTCCGTCGCAGGTAGCGCAATATGAAACGCCTCTTCCGGCAAGGGCTTCCTCGCCCGGTACTTTTAACGCGTTCCAGCTGGCACCTGTAGCTACGATCACCGACATGGCCATGATCTTATCGCCTTCCGCATCTTCGAGCGTAAAAGGATCTTTCTGGCCCTGCTTTAACGATATTTTTCTCGCCTCACGGGTGGAGATCACGAGCCCGAAACGCTCCGCCTGTTTCAGCATCAGGCCGGCCAACTCCTCGCCTTTGGCGCCGCAGGGAAACCCGGGAAAATTCTCTACGACATCGGCGGTCAGTATCTGGCCGCCACATGCGATCTTTTCAAGCAGAAGCGCATTCATGCGGCTGCGCGCCGCATAAATACCGGCTGTCAGGCCTGCGGGCCCTCCGCCTATTATAACTATATCGTAAACGTCCGGCATTTTAGGAACCCGACTCCGAGGCATACGGCTTCAGGTAGAACTTGCCGTAATAATAGCTTGTCAGGTTTTCACCTTTGGCTACGAGTTTTTTTCTCGCTTTTTTTCTCACAAGCCTCTGTTTTCTTTTCATCTGGTATTGCGATTTCTGACCCATGGATACTACCTCCTTGCGGTTATGATAAACATTATTACTCCTGCCACAAAAAACACGATATTTGGTAAAGACACGCCTATTGAGGGCGGTACCGTTCCCCTCAACGCGATCGCTATACCGCCCAGAAAAGTCCCCCAATATGCCGCGAATAACAGCAGGCTTATGCCGAACCCTATGGATTTTTCGCTCCTGTGGGCCCTTATGCCCAACGGGATACCGATCAGTATGAGGACGAACGATGCTATCGACATATTGATCTTCTTATACACCTCCACGAAAAGCGGCATGGGATCGATCTTTTGCCTGATAAATTTCGATATTTCGGCGCGCAGTTCCTTCATCGTCATCTCGCGGGCCTTTTTCTCTATCTTCTCTTTCTTCAATATCCTGGTGAGGTCTATTGTCATGTAGTACGTCCTGAAGTTCAATTTATAAAAATTCTCCGGGTCCGTAGGAGAAGGCTCTTCGCTTGTGCCGTTGAACAATCTTAATTCGAGCATATTCTTTTCTGGAAAAGTATTGATCTCACCCGATTCGGCGATTATTGTACGCGTGGGCTTCCCTTCCTGCGGCTGGTAGATCCTTATGTTCTTGAACTTATTTCCCTTCACGTCATAGATGAATATGACATAGCTCTCGAACCCCCTGATAAATGTGCCGGCCTCCAGATAGGCGGTCGGGCTCTTAAAGCCTATATCTTTTATGACCTTCCTGGACGCATAAGAAGCATTTGAGGATATCTGGTCATTCAGCAGGAAGGTTGCGGCGCTTATCATCCCGCCCACCATTAGTACCGGGAAGGCTATGCGGTAAAGGCTTATGCCGCTGGCTTTCATTGCAGTGAGTTCGCCGTCGCTGGAGAACCTGCCGAACGTCAATATTACCGAGGTCAGGGACGCCATCGGAAAGGTAAAGCTCAAAAGCCATGGTATCATGTAAAAGAGCAACTGCAGCACCGATAATATATTTACGCCTTTATTTATAACGAGGTTGGCTATCTGTATGATGTTGCCTATAAGGAACGCGAACGTAAATACTATTATCGAGACAAAAAAAGAGTGGAAAAATTCCTTTAAAATGTAGTTTCTTAATATGCGCATTAGAAGTTATCAGTAAAATACGGCTTTTAGCGAGTATAGCAGTTCTTTCCACATATAATATGTGAAATATTCCCAGAGAGGCGGAAATATCTTACGAACCTCATAATCGACATAATCACCGTATACCCGCACCACCAGATAGTGCAGATATCCTCCATCGGACTCCGGTATCTGGATGAACATCCCTCCGCCGCCCGAAATCACATATCGGACACCACCATAAACAGCTTCCCTGAACATATGTTCATGTCCCGCAAATACTATATCAACTTTATATTTTTCGCATAATTTCATGAAGCGGTGAGACCAGGAGCCCAGCTCCGGCCTGAACCACGACTGCTGGTACAATGACATGGCCTGCTTGTGCATGAATACAAAACGGTGCGCATATGGCGCGGATTTCTGCAGCTCTTCCTCGAGCCAGTTGCACTGTCCTTCCGACAGGGATGTTATATTATTGTCCAGGATTATAAAATACGAATTGCGGTTTACAAACGAAAATTCTTTTTTACCGAAATATTTTTTGAAAAGATGCTCACCGTGCCTGTCATCGTCGTGATTACCCATCAGGCTTATAACAGGCCATTTTATCTTTACCCGCAGCCTGTTATAGATGCGGTAATCCCACTTTGTGCCTTTTATAAAGGCTATATCGCCAAGATTTACCACAAAATCCATGTTAAGTTTCTTGAACCTGTTCTCCCTGTTCATATTGCGGATTAGTTTTAAAAAAGCGCTGTCGTCAAATATAAAACCTGCGTGGTTGTCGCCGAATACGATGAATGAAAATACGTTACCTTTATTATCTTTCAGCTTCTCCACGATCTGGTCATTGGTAGGGCCGGTAACATCCTTTTGCAGGTATAGGGCAAAAACGGGGATAAGGGAAGCTATTATCCCTATTATTAATATTAAACCTGATATCTTTAAGAATAGTTTCATATGCCCTAATAATATCATAATCTTATACTAAAGTCTATTCAAACTAAGACGGCAGGTATTTCAATTGAAATACCTGCCGTCTTGATCAAACCGCTAATATCAATTTATTTCGTCTTCTGGATAGATTTTACTTCGCCTTGTACGCGTTCTATCTTTACCGTATCCCCTACTTTAAAATTATTCAGGGTTACCACTCTCGTGGCGGCGTCAAGAAGAGTGACCGTAACAGGAACCGTGAAAGAAACAGGGTTACCATCCGGGCCGAGGACCTTCATATTGGTCTTGTCCACCCCTTTTGTAGGATCAGCGTATTCTAACGATACGATCTTACCTGCAAAAGTCTTCAATTCCTCGGTACTTTTTGCCGCCTGGCCGCCGTCAGCAGCATAACAGAGCGACGCTATGAATGTTAAAGCTATTAAAGCGATCAGTGTCTTTTTCATCGCAATAGCCTCCTTTCTTTAGTATCGGACTATTTTACACTAAAACCAACTTTTTGACAAATATTTTTTTAACATAAAAGGAAAGGCGGTATATTTATAACAATATACCGCCTTCGATCTATAATCTGGACAATTACTTCTGGACAGCGATTGCGCTGGCCTCTGCTTTGCCCTCGTCTGTCTTGGTCGCTTTTACCTTTATCTTTTCGCCTTCCTTAAGCTGGTTTAGCGTGATAGCGTTTAAGGACGCATCTGTGATCTTTGCGGCTGAACTTACGGTAAAAGATATGGGATTACCCATCTCGTCAGTAACCTTTACTGTGTTGTCGGTTACCCCCTTTGCCGGTTCTGCTACTGTAACAGATACTACTTTACCGACATACTCACTGACAGCCTCTACACCTTTTGCGATCGTTTTTACGGGTTCGCTCATCTTTGTTTCCTGGGCGAATGACGCTGAAGCAGATAGCATAAGTGCTAGAACTACTAATAATAATTTCTTCATCTTAATTTAACACCTCCTTCCGCCTGAATTTAAAAATGTAGATATAGTATACCATATTCCCATGCTTTTGGAAGGGCTAAGCGAACTCTTGTACCCTATAGATCGCCTTCAGACGCTCGTAACCCATCGGCTCTGCGTGTGGAAGGAAGACATAGATATGGCGTTCGCTATCTTTTGTGATGGTTATATGGGCGTTATTAAGGCTTATTTCAAGGCCTACGGAGAGTTTCAGGGCTATCGTCAGCATTTCCATTAAGCGGATGTAGCTGTCGGCCGTAAGTTCCTGGTTATCTATTCCTACTACAAAGGCGTTTTCCCCGTCATTGCGAAGCGGGGCAAAGTCATCTGATGCAGCGGTATCTTTACCTGCCAATACGACTACCTTAGCGCCCTGCTTGCCTTCTTTTGCCCTCTCGGTATTAATATGGGCCAGCAGCTTATCATCGTCATCGACTATGAATGGGATACCTCTTGATTCACAGTGAGTACGCAGCGAACCTATCAAGGGATTAAGGGCGTTGTATTGGAGCGATCGCCCCTTTTCATATCCTTTTATCCAGCTTGTGCCAAGCGCGATTATGATCGGCTGGGATTGCGGCTGCGCCTGGATATAAGTTAGCATATCCTGCAAATCCGTGGCTTGGGTACGCTCTGGTTCTACCGCTGTAAGCAGCTGCTGTCCTTCGGGCGCGGCTGCGACCGGCAAGCGGATCGTGAACGTCGTGCCTTTGCCGGACTCGGACCGGACATCTATTGTGCCTCCATAGCTCTGAGCTATCCCTTTAGCTAATTCAAACCCTATGCCTGTATCCTTTTTATCTACTATAACATTATTTAATGGTATCTCTTGTGAAGTTGCCATTGTTACCGTGATATATTTTATTCCTTTGTCGGAGGTCAACTGGGTTGAGGCGGTCAAATTTACTTCCCTCATCTCCCGCAATGACAGGATCAGACTTAATAAAAGATATGCGATCTTGTCCTGCCGCGCGGGAATAGTTGGGATATCAGGAGAAAGCTGTTTACTGATAGCGTAGTTATAACCTCTATTTGCATAATACTGTGAGAAGATAAGATCCAATATCCTTTCTAAAGTATCATTTACATTAACCTGCTTTTCTGATTCATCTAAGAGCATTTCAATCCCATTAACAAAGCTCTCTGCAAATGGAACGCCCTGTGCGAGATTACGCTTATGGCGAGGATACTGCACCGATGACAGCAGCTCTCTTGCGGTTCCCAGGTTATCTTTTATTAACTGCGCGAACCATAGATAGAAATCCCTGACATTATCTGATGACGATAGCTGCCTTCTAATAAATTCGTTTTCAAGAGCAACGTCTAACCGCTGGTGCAGAGACCACAATGTTTCGCCTACTTCCTTGGATTCCCTGTCATGCGCCACCACAGCGCCTCCTGTCATATATATGATGAGATATGTCAGGTAATCGGCTTTAGGAAAGATATCTGCTATGGAACTCTTGTCTATCTCTCCGCTTATCATTTTAGAGTGGATCAAAACATACTCTTCGTCATTGATCGGGATCGAGGCCGGAGAGAAAATTGTAAGAAATGTCCCAAAAGATCCGAGATGTTCATGCTCAAGGCCGATGGATATCGCTATCTTATCTAAGGTCTCGAAATCGACATTATGTGTAATGTCAATGCCTGGCGTTAAGATTGGTAGTTTCGGGTCTTCGGTGAGGTTCCACACTGCTTCTTTGTGAGCAGAATCGTAGCGGATCTGTGTTTTTTCGAAGCCATAATCCGAGGTAACGACAAAACCTCTCTTCAGAGCCCTGTTGACTTCCTTCATCCATGTAAATAAATGCAGGTTAACGGCTATTTCCTTGCCTTCGGGAGGCAATTTTCCGACTAATTCAAAATAGTTATTGATCTTATCTGTTGAGAGACCGGCTTCCACTTCCTTAAACTCACCGTTATCATATGTAACATATATCTCTTTTAATACACCGTTTCTCATTACAACACGATGCACTGGAAATGCATCGGGTAGTTCGTTCGAGAAAAATACACCTTCGATGCTTTCGTTTTCAAACGGCATTTCGAAAACAGACGCTACAACACAACGTACTCCGGGATGCCTGCCATGTAACAATTGTCCTTGTTTTTTGCTCCAGCTTTCGCTTATATCGATTATAGTGTATTGGATATGAGAATAAAGATCCTGCATCCCCTCTTCTGTTTTTATAGTATCGAGAATATGAAGGGCCATCGACCCATCTCCGCCGCCTTGTTCTACGATATTAAAAATACCGGGCTTGCCCATCTCTTCCCAAAAGCCATAAAATTGGCGCGCAAAAGCGCGCGCTACGCCGGGAGATGCGTCTGTTTTAAATGTAATCCCATCCGTACTCGATGCACCAAACCTTGCCAGGCCTTTTTCATAATAACCTTTCGAAGCCGCTATATGCTGAAATTCCTCAAATGTGATCTTGCCGGCGTTCTCTCGTATACGGGTTATTAGTGATCGGGTGACACCTGCCTCCACGGATGCATCCACTTTTATATAAACACTCGTCTTATCCTTTATCGGTATGGTCGTATCACCGTCTTGCAGATTATAGACAAGCCTGTACGTTGTCGCGCCGGCTCTCGTAACAGGCAATGAAAATCCGGTTATAACGCCTTCCTCCCGGATCTCTTCTATGCCGTCAATATCAAAACCTTCTAACAGCATTTCTGCTTCGCCGTTCTTTTCTCTTATGTGTTTCCTGATGAGGGGAATAAGGATATTTCTTGGATTCTGAAGGTTTTGTTCTCTGGCCAAGAGAAGCATCTGGCCGATAATATAACTGATATCTGTGAACAACCATCTGTTACGGAAGCTTCCATCGGTTTCAGGGACAGGTTTAGATGCTAATGGGGGAGCCAGCGCAAATGCATTATCGCTGACTATAAATAAGCAAATTAAAACTAATGCTATGCTTTTATACAATATGTTGTATTTGAGGGTACTGATCAACATGGTAGAAAAAGTATAGCATAATACTTTGTTAAATCAATCAAAATGTAGCTATCTTTTTTATGCCTAACGGAAGATGGTGAGACGGGAAAATAAAATGGCGGAGAGGGAGAGATTTGAACTCTCGATACTGGTTTTCACCTGTATGGCGGTTTAGCAAACCGCTGCCTTAAACCGGGCTAGGCAACCTCTCCGCTTTTTAAAGAACTCTTTTAAAAGGGCGGCGCATTCTTCCTTCAATACGCCTTTATCTGTCTTTACCCTGTGATTGAGCTTTTTATTGTCCGTTATGTTAAAGACCGAACTGCAAGCGCCTGTTTTAGGATCGTCCGCGCCGTAAACCAGCCTTTTAACGCGGGCCAGGACAAGCGCTCCGGCGCACATAGAACACGGTTCAATTGTAACATACATGGTAGTATTTGGCAAACGCTCGTTGGCAAAATGGGAAGCGGCCTGGGTAATGGCTATGATCTCGGCATGGGCGGTCGGGTCCTTAAGGAGCTTTATCTGGTTGTGAGCCCTTGCTATTACATGGCCTTCGTGAACTATGATCGCGCCGACAGGAACTTCTCCGGCATCAAAGGCCTTCTGCGCCTCCCTGATCGCTTCGGACATGTAGAACTGGTCGAGTTTTGACATTTAGAATAAGTTAGGGGATAACTATTAAAATTGGCGCGCCTGGCAGGGATCGAACCTGCTACACCCTGGTTCGTAGCCAGGTACTCTATCCATGTGAGTTACAGGCGCGCAAAACTTTTTGAAAATTCTTTACCCGCTACTTTATGCCGCTTCCGGGCGGGACTTCTTTTTCCGGTATAAGTATGACCGGCCCCGCGTCCCCGGATGCAGCCAGCAGCATGCCGTTGCTTTCAAGCCCCATCACCATGCGGGGCTCGAGATTCGTAATGACCGCTATCTCTTTGCCGACAAGGTCTTTTGCCTGGTATTGTTTTTTTATACCGGCCACTATCTGTCTTTTTTCCGAGTTGCCGAGGTCTATTTGCAGTTTCAGCAATTTTTCCGCCCCGGCGACCTCTTCGGCTTCCAATATCTTCGCTATCTTAAGTTCGATCTTTTTAAAATCGTCATATGTTATCATTATTATGCTGCCTCCAATTGAGAACGCACAAGATTTTTTAGTTTTTCAAAATCACCCGGGCCATATCCTGAAGTATCTACCGCGGGTAGCACTCTTAATATGCAATGGATCTTTTCGGCAAACTGGCGGCCGTGTTTTGGTATAGCGTCCCTCGTCCCCTTGATACGTACTGGCAGGACCGGTTTTTTCTCTCTTATCGCAAGCTTGAACGCGCCGTTCTGGAATTCGTTCATCGTATCCGTTTCGCTTCTTGTTCCCTCCGGAAAAAATAAGACGGACATGCCGTTCCTAAGCCACTCTGCGGCTTCGCGGTATACTTTTTTTACACTTGCCAGATTTCCCCTGTCCAGCTTGATGTGTTTTGCCAGGGACATGCACCATCCTAGAAAAGGTACCTTAAAAAGGCTTTCTTTCGCAACCCATTTAAATTGTGCCTTCATCTGGTATAGCACTATTATATCGGCCAGGCTCTGGTGATTGGCCACAATAACATATGTTTTATTTTTGTCAATATTTTCCAGGCCGCTTACGTCCATTTTGCAGATGGAGCCAAGCCCTACCAGGAGATCAGACCACCAGTAACACTGCGCATGGGCAACTTTTCGTTTTTTGTCAAAAGGATAAAGTATTATTACGAAAAACAGCATTGCAAAATACAAGATAATGGTAAGCAATGCGCCGTAAGCCCATGTCATAGCCGACACAAATTGCTTCATAGGGTGTTTATTATAACATTATTTTATCCGGGTATGCAACTATAACTGGGTCAGTCTTTGAACAGGAAATTATCAAAACACCATATATTTCTTTTATCAAGCTGCGCTGCGGGATTTCCTTTGAAGAATACATGATAATTCTTCATGGGGGTCCAGTCAGAAGGTTCTGAGACCATCTTCCCAAGATAATGCCTGGCTATGCCTAGTATGTAATCGTATGGTAGGGCGTCCGGCGAATGCACTCCTTTGTCAGGATTCTCTATCATCCACATTATGCCTGACACAACCCCTATTGCGACCTGCATGGTAGTGGCATTCTGGTGTGGCACAAGTTTCCTGGACTCTTCTATGCTAAGCATGCTGCCCGTCCACCATGAATTATATTTATGGCCCATTAAAAGAGCGCCCAATATGTCCTCGCCGCCGGTTATTTCATCGCTCATTATGCGCTGCTTCTCCTGCAATTCATAGTTCCTGGCGCGTAGTTCGTATAACGACGCTATCGTCTCATTACACGGCGTATACGCGTAGTGGACCGTAGGCCTGTACGACACGGCTCCTTTTTCATATACGGTAAGATGGTCCGATATGCTGAACGCCTCTGCGTGCCTTATGACCATGCCCACTATCTCCCTATAAGGGACCCATGTCCTGACCCACGTGTTCATTCCCATCTGTGATAAAAAGATCTGGTTCCCCGGGCCATACGGCGGAGTACTGTGGATCAAGCTTATATCTTTTTCATGCGTTCCCCATCCCATTTCCGACGGAGAGATGCCTTCCTCACGCAGGCCTTCAATGCTCCATGTCCCTACGAATTCATCGACCTCTTTAGGCCTGTTGGTTATCTGGGTATCCAATTCGCTTACATGGATGACCTTTATTCCTAGTACCATCGCCATCCGGGCGAAATTTTTTGCGTCCATGAGCCGCCGCATATTCTTTGCCTGGTCCTTCGGAAGGCTCTTATCCCGCGCATATTTCGAAGCGATATCCATTATGCCTTTTTTTGTAAAATGCGATATCAGGCCGGGATTAGCGCCGTGATCGAGCACGGCTGTCATGCTGCCATTATTCCACTTAGAAACCACCTCCCGTATCTGCATCTGTTTATAATAAAGCGATTTCTTGAAGGCGCTCTTATTGTGTATGCCGGCGTACGGGTCCCACTCTTCGACGGAAGTATTTATGTATAAGACCTTGTTGTCATGGCACCAGTTGAGCATGTCGATACATTCGATGTTCCATGCCAGATCTATGACCAGCCCTCCCGCTGAAACGTATTTCGACAGCAATTGGTTTATATTTATCGGGGTCACCCTCTCCTGGAAATATTTTATCCCTTTCTTGAGCCACGGTTGCAGCTCTTTTCTCTTATCCACAAAGTCGATTATCGTGATATTTTTATACGGGATATCTATATGCCGCAAAAGGATGGGGATCGTGCATTTTGCAACGGAGCCGTAACCTATTATGAGGACTTTATTTTTAAATTTCATTATAAAATTATTTTGTTTTAAGTATACCACTGTATTTTTAACAATACAAAAAATAATATAAAAAATCTTGATATATCCGCCCGAGCAGTATATAATAACCGCTGCAATTGGGGACGTAGTTCAGTTTGGTTTAGAACGTCAGATTGTCGATCTGAAGGTCGCGGGTTCGAGCCCCGTCGTCCCCGCCACATAGAAACAGAAAATCCCTCACGACTTAATCATCGTGGGGATTTTTTTTGTTTTACCTCTTTATGTCTCTTGTTATGTTTTACGGCCTACTATGGACACTTTTTGGACACCACTTATTTTTTGGGTTTTTCCTGGGCATAGTATGACATTTCTCTTAAAAATTTAAATGAGGCTGGAATTCTTTTCGGCGCTCAATGTTAGTTAGATCGGTTAAGCTATTTTTTTCTATCTCGCCCAATTTTTCTTTTTCATAAATTTCGTCCAACATTTTAACTGCCATTTGGCTAACTGCTTTTGCTAATAGAGGTGGTACTGCATTACCGATCAAAAGGCTTATTCCGTTTTTATTTTTATCAATTTTAACTGTGTCGAGATTTGGCCTGACCTCCTTATCGTGAAGTCCTTTGAATATGTATACTGGGCCTTTTTCGTCAACATTTGGTACAAAACTTGCGAATTCACTTATGCTTTGTTTTCTTTCAATTTTTTCTTCATACAGGTAATCCCAAACGTCTTTATTAACAAATACAAAATCGTCTTTGAAAGACTGTATTCTAGCAGCTTCTCTTGGGCTAAGGCCTCTGTTTTGAAAAGGATGTATGCACCTAGAGGACGAAATACAACCAAAATTTCTTGTAATTGTCATCGATGGCTTATCTGGTACTAGGCGAGCATAGGTATTTTTAAAGCCACTGGTTGGAATGGCTTCTTTTGGAACCTTAAAGCTATCCTCGTCTATTAACTCCCATATTGTTTTACCAGAACCAGGAGGAATTGTTTTCATGATTAGCTCTAATTTCTTTGAGTATGAACCGCAATGATGCAATGTTAACTTTTTTACTTCATTCGCAGAGCCGTAATTTCTCATAAACTTTTGATACTCATTTTCTGGCTTGTTATAATAATCTATGCTTTGACCACATTTTAGTTCTGGTAAGTCTGAAATGGCTTCCATTACGGTTAAGGCCTTGACAAGTTTTTCACCTTTAATGTTAATTACTGGTTGGCCATTTAGGTAATGAGTAAAGGCCGGTTCTGGAAATTTTATGTCTCTATACCTACACCCTATGAAAAATAGTCTTTTCCGTTCTTGGGGTACTCCAAAATTGGCGGCATTTAACAAATAACTCCTAACATCATAACCTATTTTTCGGAATGATGTTCGAACCATGTTGTAAACAATGTTGTCATCGGCGCTCTTCATACTTTTCATCCCACCAACATTTTCTAAGATGAACATTTTAGGTTCGACTTCTTTTACTAGCCTAGCAAATTCACAGAATAATAAATTCCTTGGATCGTCCACTAATCTTTTACCTAAAGTTGAAAATCCTTGGCAAGGAGTACCACCTATTATCAAATCTATCTGCCCCTTTTTCGCTCCAGTAGCAAAATAAATGTGATCTGAGGTGACATAGCAAATATTGGCTTTTATGTAAGCAGTTTTTGGATTGTTTAACTTAAATGTGCCAGAAGCAGCAGCATCATGGTCTAAGCCAAGAATGGTTTTAAATTTTCCTGTCTGCTCATAGCCAACGGACATCCCTCCTGCTCCACAAAACAAATCGATCAAATTATAGGTCTTCATTTTTTTATCCATTGACAGTATCTACATCTTCACTCTAAACATTGGCCGCTATTTTTATCTTTTTGAATAAGTTCATATGCTAATATATCATTAAAAACAAACCTCGTAAACGCTATTTTGTTTTAATGGCTTAGGAAAGAGCTTTTTTGAGAGCTTTGACTGCTCCCGGAGCAGAGACACTATAAAATTTAGCCCATACGAACAAATCGCCGCCACGCCTTCTCAGCTTCTTATTCTTCTTAGGATTAACTACTACGGCTATTTCTGGAGGGTTCGTTTTAGCCCCTTCGTTAAACAAAAACAGAATTAGTTTTTTATGCTCCGCAATTGCCTTCTTTTCAATCTCAGGCCTATGGCTTGGTACATTTACTGGACGCTCACCCTTGTCGTTCGTTTCTTTCATTCTTCCTCTGTCAGTTCTTTGAATCTCCAAACAAATCTCTTTCTTAGTGGCAACTTTTTTAACTATTAAATCCGACTCCCCAGATATAACTACGCCCTTTCCTTTTCTCGAACTTTTAAATCTTATTTTTCTATCTGCATCATGTGCCGTAGAAATTAATTTTAAGCCCATTCCTCGCGTATTTGCCTTTATCCAATGTTTTGCTACATCTTCTGATATCCACCCACGCACTAAGTTAACGAAATATTCTTCGGGTAATCTACCTCCCATATTGTATCTGAAGCCCTTTATTGCTTCGACTTCAGTAACGCCCATACTTTTTCTAACGACTAATTCTAAAAAGCCTTCTAATAATATTTGTTTATATTTTTTTAAAATCTTTTTGGTCGTATTTTTACCTATGTTAGAGTTACTACAAAAATTTTGGGCTGCTATCGTTGAAGCAGCAAACCAAGTATTTAAATCCGCTATTTTGTCAACTAACTCTATTACTGAATAAGATCGACGAAATTTTAATGTATTTTTGAGTTTATTTATAATAGTTTCGCTTATGTTAGGATTTTTTTTGAGTAATTGAATGGAGTTTTCAAAATGGTGAACCGAGGCAGGAAAATCATCGTATAAATCCTCCTTTGAATTATAAATCTTTATCAAACATTTAAGGGCTTTGATTAATTGTTTTGACAATTTTTCTGTCTTAACTTTATTCATAATATACTATTTAGACTTTATTTCTGCTTTTAACACGCTTAGTACTTTGTCAGAAAATTTTAAAATATCCGTATCCCAAAAACGCAACACCCGCCAGCCTTCCCTTGTTAACACTTTGTTTATTCTGATATCTCTTTTCCTGTTTTCCATCAATTTATTAATCCAGAATGCCTTGTTTTTATTAAAAGTCTCTCCTTTTAATTCTTTTCTTCTACGACCATGCCAAAAGGAACTGTCACAAAAAATAAGGACATTGCTTCCTTTTGCTATAAAATCTGGGTGACCAAAAAGCGTTGGATGTTTTGAATACTTTATTTTCCCTTTTCGCAATAAGCTTTCCATGATTTTTTCTAAGCCGGTGTTAGAGCTTTTGACTTTTCTCATCCGTCTTGTAACGTCTCGAGAAGGTTTTTTAAACCATGGCTTTTTTATGTTATTCATAGATGGCATTTTTCAAAATATACTTTAATAGTTATTTTAAAAATATCAAAGTGAACTGTATATTACTGCAGTCATTATGGGTTCATTTAATGGGACTCTTACCGTTTGTATTCCACCCATTGCGGAATTACTAGTAGCATGTAAACCCTCTATTGCACCCGGTCCTATTAAATAAACATTCCTATTACGCGCGTCTAATCCAAGTACATAATCCAAGGTTCCGTCATTAAAATGTTTTATTTTCCCTGGCTTTAAATCCATTCCACCATTGTTAGCCCATGTACCCAGATAATCTACGAAAAGGTCTATAAAAATATTGTGTCCATTTTTTAAAACCTTGAAATCTGCCTTAGCCCTTATACCAAGAGACTGATATTCTCTTTGAGAATCTACCCCTACAAGAGTGACGCAACTAGGCATGCCGCTTTGATTTTCTATTTCTTGTTTGAAAATCTCTTCGGAAACCCATCCAAGGGCAATGTCTAAGGCATATTCTTCTGCATGCCGTCTATCTGTCAAATGTGCTAAATTTCTAAGAATGCTTCTGAGAAACAACCAGTTTTCGAGTGATATTCTATCGGATGTTAATTGTAGCACTAGATCTCTTTTCCTTATTTCAGTGCCAGAAAATGTGACATCTCCGAAAATAGCATTGACGAATTCTGTTAAAGTCATGCCATTTCTAACATGCTGGATGTATTCGTCTAGTGAACGCACTTTTTCGTAATAACTTTCGCGAATCAATTCGCTTAGGTAGATTGTGCCACCGACATTTGATGAACGTGCCATTTTCTTACCCTTTCATCTCTCTTTAATGCCAATTTATATCATAATAAGCACAATGTCAAGCTACAAACCTTACTATATAAATTCATAGATATATATATTTTTAAGTATTATTTTAGATGTGCAAAGGTGTATAAAACTAGGCAATATGTGTGAAAATAGTATGAGAGCGTGAATATGAATCTTACACCATTTTGAATTGCAAAAACATACCCCCTTGGCCCACACCCATGAGGAAAATCACATAAAAAGTGACGCTAAGAAGGCCATATCCACACAAGTTGACACCCTCTTATAAAACATTAGTTCATAACGATCTAAGCAGATCGGAGCTTCAATAATTTGACGAACGCGGCTGTTTATAGCTATTTTATTTGTCTTATATATTTTTAAAAGCGTTAGCACTCTCTAACGGAAAGTGCTAAAAAATCCTTGACAAGATACTACATATAGTGTATTCTTAGTATTGAAACACTAGTGTGGTATGTTTGAAGGGGGAACTGCCACGTTAAAATAATCCAAACCTTCGCTTTAACAAGCGGGGGTTTTTGTTTTATGGCAACAAAAATTGCTTGGCTAATCGAAAAGACGAAAGGACGGTGGGTTTTTATAAAAATCTCTCATAACCAAGTTTAAATATAAAAATATAGGTATAAAATTTAACCAAGGAGGATCAGAATATGAGTTATCCGACTTCGACTAGAGATGGAAAAAGATTCTTAGGAAACAAGAATAAAACAGAGGTTCATGATTTGACAAGAGAGGATAAAAATCCTAATGGTTGTCAAATAGATGAATTTTTGGTTAGAGGGCATGGCGTGGGTTTTGTGCCGGATACGCTTGAACAAGCGCATAAAGAGAATTACGATAATTGTGCAAAATGCATAGGCAGTTCAAGGAGGTAAGGTATGGGGAAAAGTCAACATGTAGTGCCTTATAAAGACAAGTGGGCAGTAAGAGGCGAAAATAATAGCCGGATAACCTCTGATCATCGGACGCAATCTGCTGCGATCAATGCAGCAGTTAAGATTGCAAAGCATGAAAAATCAGAGGTGGTAATCCATGGCAGAGATGCAAAAATTCGCGATAAAGATAGCTATGGCGTAGATCCTTGTCCACCAAGAGACAGAAAATATTAAAAGTAGAGGCGACTGCAGGTACAAACTTCAGTCGCCTTTAACTTTTAAAGCAAAGGAAGGACTCTAAAATGGAAAATACTATGCTAGCCCCAGTTTTTAATCCTCCACCTATAGGAGGACACATCGAAAATCAAAATAGATACAGGTATAAAATTGTATCTATATTGAATAGTGGAGCTTTTGGTACCGTTTATTTGGGATATGACATATTTGAAGTACCTTATGCTATAAAGGTATTCAAGCCGTCTGGCACCTATGAGGAAGTACGAATGAGATGGCAGGAAGAAGCAGGCAAGTTACGAGCTTTATTCCATCCGTATATAGCTTATATGCACGATGTTTTCGAATACAAATATGCATTTTATATCGTCATAGAATTATTAGGAGTACCTTTATCGAGTTGCGTTAAAGGAATGCCCATCTTAACAGATGATCAAATAGTAGAAATTGCCAGACAGCTTCTTTTTGGAATGTCTTTCATACACTGGCATCAAATAGTCCATAGGGACTTGTCATTAAATAATATTTTGTTTTCCCGAGATGGTTCTGTGGTAAAAATTACAGATTTTGGAGTAAGTAAACACTTTAATCCTTTCAGTGAAAAACAACCCCCTGAGCCACCGTTTCAGCAAGCTATAATATGCCCAGACTTATTACGATTTGGTTTTACAATACCTCAATCTGACCTGTATCATCTTGGACTCATACTTCTTGCTCTAAAAACCGGCAAGTATCCAATAGACCCGGTGCTATCAAGAGACGAAATTAATAAGCTGTGTAATGATGGGGTGCCAAGGAAAATCGCAGAGTCGTTATCCTGTCCGCTAGGAGATAAAATTGCCGTACTGTTACGTAGAAGGGCTGAATTCAGGTATGGGTCGGCCATGGATGCATGGAATGACTTAAGAGGGCTGGTAAAAAACAGAAGTTTTGATTAGAACTTCAGCAATTCAGCAGGCGTTATTTTAAAAGCTTTGGCGAGTTTTTCTAAGGAATTTAGGGTGGGAGAAGAAGGCTTCTTCCCTTCTAGCCTTTGAATGTATTTGTAGTCTAGCCCGGCAGTCTGAGCAAGATCTTCTTGAGTGAGCCCGTTTTCCTTCCTTAATATCCGCAACCTCTTGCCAAATCGAATATTAACGTTTTCCATGCCCCATATTCTCTAATATATCATGGGTTTTTACCACCAACGATAGTCGGTGTTTTTAGGTTTACGCCTACCATAAGCGGTGATATAATCGAACATATACTAAGCTAAAAATCAGGAGGTATAAGAATGAAAAACATTTTATTAGTGATGAGCATGATTACACTCATAGCAATGCCAGTCTTTGCAGAGGACT
>CAZHPY010000003.1:45616-50465 GCA_964534705.1 uncultured Planctomycetia bacterium
ATAAGCGCAACTGATATTCAGAAAGTAAGTTTGAATGATACTTTTAATGATGTTTCAAAGAAAATAGGAGAACCTCAGCAGGTCTTATCAAAGGAATTGACAGCTGATGGCAAAGAGCAAGTAGTATGGCTATATGAAACGATAAAACCTTTTAAAGAACAAAATAAATTTCAGGGGCTTTTAACAGGCTATAACACTGACGCTAAGGCTACCATGTCTTCACTTTCAACTTATAGGCAGAAAAGGGCACAAAACCCACCTTACCTCGTTATATTTATGGACGGGAAAGTGTCAAAGATAAAGAGGCAAGAAATAGACCCTAATACTAATAAACCTGTTGATGTGGTTGTCTATTGATAAAAGTACGAGATGAATATCAAAAGAATAATAGTAATAAGTTATATCTTACTATCTGTGTTTATGATATCTGCCGCTATTGCCGAGGTACCCGATAATTATGAAAATGATATATATGGTATTTTAAAGCATGCGTATCCAAGTGCAAGCGAAGCAGAAATAGAGCAGGCAGTAGGTCATGCTTTATTAGGCAAGGGTAATCAATGGGAAAAAGCAACAGTTCATTTTAAGAAAGCAGTAGAGTTAAACCCAAAATTATACAATTCTTGGTATAGTTTAGGAATTATTCATTGCGACACAGAAGAAGGGTATGGCTACTTTGAAAAAGCCATACAGATCAAGCCAGACTTCCCTGAGCCATACTACTGGATGGCTTATTATAGATGCCGAAACAAAGAAGACGAAAAAGTCATTCCCTTGTTTAAAAAATATCTTGAGATAGCCAAAGGGCATGCGGAAGAAGCCGACAGAATCAAGGTAGCCAAAGAAGTGCTGCAAGATCTGATTGCAGGCACGGAAGGTCAAAATCTTAGTATTATGCGAGGAGCTAAATAATCCTTTAAACCGCACCATAATTTAGAGTACAATAGGCATAACAGAAAAGGTGCGGTATGGCTACGAAAAAAGACTATAGTAATAGACTTGAGATATACAAATGGGAATTTTTAAGGAGAAATGAAACATATAAGCAAGCATATAAAAAATATATCGCTTACAAGAAAACAAAAAAGTATAAGGAAGGCGACGAAGAAGATGTTTTTCATCTATACTCAGAATGGGGCATTAGATACCCTCTAGACCCTTCCAAAACCTATCGGCAGAATTTATCAATAGTCCCCTCTCATATTAAGCAAGTATTTTTTCCATTACCTTTTTATGCGAATACTGAATCAGGCTTCGGTGATGATTCTCAGCTAGTTTTAGGTGACTTTGAGATCGACCTAGGATTTTCTGATAGAGCCATCGTTAATTTTTTTAAAGATTATCTAAAATATTATCGTAAACTTTTCAAAAAGACAGCTCGAAAAGATTACCAGCTGCAATATAAAATAACGAAACCAAAGTTCGAAGAATATAATCGATATCTAAAGACCTATGATTTATGTAAAGAGTACGAATTACGCAAGAAAAAGAAACCGTGGAACAAAATAGTTAAAGACACATACCCTAATGAAGATAGTGGCGACTATACTCAATGGAAAGCGCAACGAGATTACAGAATATGTAAGAAATTAATTAAGGATGGTTTTATGGTCAAGTAGGCGTTCCACATTTCGGTCAGGGACAAATAGGTATTTATGAGATAAACTCGCTTGTAGAAATGCAGGCGAGTTTTATTTATAGAAAGGAGGTGATTAAATAAACTCGGCTTGCAATAAATTAAACTTAAAAAAGGAGAGGATAAAATGAAAAACAAAAACTTTATGACAATGAAAAAGTACGCTGCAATGATGAAAAAAAGAACAAGCGTTAGAAAACTAAAAAATATGTCATATGTTGAAATGACCAAATTGCATGATTTTCACCTATTATGGCTGGATGCCATGGTTGATTATGTATGTATAAAATGTCGTAAGTTTACTGAGAATAATCAAAAGGACGAATACGTAACAGGACTATGCCTTTCTTGCGAAGCAAAGATGAATGCGCTTGATAAAAAAGCCTTTAAAGAATTCACCTATAATTATGGCGGTCCTGATATACAAGGAGTTCCAATTTTAGCTCATGTAGTAGGTAGGCGCGGTGAAAGAGATGGCAAAAAACTAGGGAAAGAATTATTAAAAAAACCTTATATTTATAGAAGTGATTTCTTTGACGCAATAAAAGATGCCATTGTCAAAAAAATTGAAATTCACCATGAGATAAGATAGTGACTCTTAAAGAAAATGGGAAGCAACCATGACACATAAGAATAAACTCGAATATCCTATAGATATTAATAAGTTTTTGGATATGGATTTTCCTGGGAGGCAAAGTTTTTGGGGCGAGGGTCTTTTAGATCCTCGCTCCAAACTTGTCATAACGGGTCCGGGCAAGATTGGAAAATCGAACTTCGTATTGAATCTTGCAATTAGCCTTGCTTCAGGTAAGCCATTTTTAGGATTCGAAATACCACATAAGAAAAAGGTGCTTTATATACAGCAAGAAATAAGCGAGATGCGCTTACAGGACAGGTTGCGTCTTATGGTTAAGAATGATATACATGTTAAAAAAGGTTTTTTTAGTCTCAAAACAATAAGGGGCTTAGATATTCAAAATGAGGAACATTTCGACATAATCGGCTCTTGGATTTCAAAAAAAAGATATGAGATAGTCATATTCGATCCTCTATACCAGTTTCATAATAGCGATGAAAACAGCGCGCTAGACATGAAGCAGGTGGTGTCAAAATTTGATGAGCTGATAGACGCTCATAAAATTAGCGTAATAATAGTTCATCATCATAATAAAGGAAATTCAAAAAATCACAACGCCATCAGAGGATCGGCTGTACTCTTTGATTGGGGAGATTCATATATTATGTTGAATGATATCAATGGAAAAACTGGTGATATAAGAATCAGTTGGAAATTGCGTAATGCTGAAAACCCGGATAGTTTATATGTAAGTATGGACGCAAATTTATGGATTGACGTCGGCATTCCGGATCAGGGCTTAAAAAGTTTGAATATATTAGAGTTAATAAAATC
This sequence comes from uncultured Planctomycetia bacterium, assembly GCA_964534705.1. Lineage (GTDB taxonomy): Bacteria > Omnitrophota > Gorgyraeia > 2-01-FULL-45-10 > 2-01-FULL-45-10 > CAZHPY01. Next base: position 48,664 of record CAZHPY010000003.1, read on the forward strand.
CAGTGGGGAAGAATGGATTCAGCAAAAAACGCTATTAAAGTTAGTCCTTGAAAAAATGAAACTTAAAGGTAGCGCCGCACGAAAACACCTAAAGAAAATGACAGAGGAAAAGGTGATCGTATATAAGAGAGATAGTGGAAACGTATTTTGGAAAATAAATGATGAATACGATCTGGCTAAGGCAAGGTAGTGCACCGTGCACGCTATTATATAGCGTGTGCACTCGTGCACTCCCTCGCCTTTGCCCGTTAAGATAGGCAGCCTTTTAAGCCATTGATTCATCTTAACAAGGCAGTATGTATATACTTAACACGTTCTGTTGAAAACTAGGGCACATACAGAACGAAAAAGGGCTACTTTAAAAGGATCTTTAAGACATATTTCTCAGTAGAATAAATATTCAATAATGATTTCGCAAAAGACCAATTACACGGCATAATTATATATGGATAGACGATACATAGGCATAAAAGAACTTTCGGAATACCTAGGACTTAAGGTTAATACTGTATATGCTTGGGTGTTTCGGAAGAAGATACCGTATATAAAGCTCGGTAAGTTAGTAAAATTCGACTTGGAAGAACTCGAGGCTTGGTTAAAAGACAAAAGGATTAAGCCTATAAAGGATAGACCTTATGGCAGTAGTTAAAAAAGGTTCTAATTTTTATATTGATTACTATGTTAATGGTAGGCGTAAGCGAGAGAAAATAGGCCCTAGTGAGTCTCTAGCGAAGATTGTCTTGAAAAAACGCAAGGTAGAGATTGCAGAAGGTAAATACTTAGACATTAAACGAGAGAAGAAATTGAAATTCGATGATTTTGCCCTTCAGTATCTAACTATGTACTGTAAGACTAACCATAAGAATTGGCAGAGGACTGACGCTTCTAATATACGACTGTTAAAAAAGCACTTTTCAGGCAAGTACCTTAACGAGATTACGTCTAAAGACATAGAGCAATATAAAGCCGATAGATTAAGCGAAGTTACGCCTTCGACTGTCAACAGAGGCCTTGCTTGTTTAAAGTCTATGTATAATAGAGCTATTGAATGGGAGCTGACGGAAAGCAACCCTGCTTCAAGGGTTAAGCTTCTCCGAGAAAATAACAAGCGTATGCGCTTCCTTGAGAAAGAAGAAATAGCTCGCCTACTCGATAGTTGTAACCCTCGCCTTAAGCCTATAATTATTGTTGCGTTAAACACAGGCATGAGAAAATCTGAGATACTTAACCTTAAATGGCAAGATTATGATTTCAGTCGAGGTATTTTATACCTTCGTAATACTAAAAGCGGTGAAAAGAGAGAAGTCCCCGTAAATGAGCAAGCAAAAACTGCCCTTGTAAGTATACCGAAAAACCCAAAGAGTGACTATATATTCAGCAATAAAGACGGCAGACCATGCCAGAGCGTACGTAAAGCCTTCGATAACGCTCTTAAGAGAGCAAAGATCGCCGATTTCAGATTTCATGACTTACGCCACACGTTCGCTTCTCACCTAGTTCAGTCCGGCATTGACCTGAACACTGTAAGAGAGCTTTTAGGCCATGCTTCGTTAAAAATGACTATACGCTATGCCCACCTTTCACCTAACCACAAAAAACAAGCTGTGGACATTTTAAGCAGGCAAATGGACACTATTTGGACACCTGCGACAATAGTAAATAATGAACAAAATACAGAATTTACACAAGTGCTTGCAAATAATGGTATTGTATAAACACAAAATATGCCATATCGCCAGGGAGCATAAGATTGTCGATCTGAAGGTCGCGGGTTCGAGCCCCGTCGTCCCCGCCACTTTTGA
>CAZHPY010000004.1:0-44499 GCA_964534705.1 uncultured Planctomycetia bacterium
CTCGGCAGTTATGTCCAGTGGGACAGGAAGATAGACGCCAACATTGCCAGGGCGGAACACCATTGACTATTACCTCAAAAACACCTCCCAGCGTATCGCCGGCCTTCGCTGCGCTGTCGATCTCTCTGCACATGGCTGCGGAGGCTTTTGTGTCCGCGCACATGACGGCGGACTTGTCTGCCGATAATATTATTTTATCCAGCGCAAGCTTACCGGTATTTGCGCGCGCCTTACCTATTGCAATAACATGGCTGGCTATCCTTATACCGAATTGAGCCAGCAGTATTTTTGAGAGCGCGCCCGCAGCTACCCTTGAAACAGTCTCTCTGGCGCTTGCCCTTTCAAGAACATCGCGTATATCGCCAAGATCATATTTTAATATACCGCTCAGGTCAGCATGGCCCGGTCTTGGCTCATAGATCTTAGGGAGCCTGTCGATGGAACAGTCCACGTTATTAACGATCAGGGATATAGGGCTCCCGATCGTCCTGCCGCTGCGCAAACCCGAGACTATCTCTACCTTGTCAGATTCTATCTGCATGCGCTTTCCGCGGCCGTAACCGCACATGCGCCTTGACAGTTCATTGTCGATCGTATCTTTATTGATATTGAGGCCGGCCGGCATACCGTCCACTATGGTCAACATGCATTTGCCGTGCGATTCACCGCCTGTTAGGTATCTAAGCATATAGCCTCCGGATTTATTTTAATAAAGTCCCCTGAATAAAAACGACAGGATCTTATCTCCCCACAATATTGCCGTTACAGCCGCTAACGACAGGTATGGCCCGTAAGGAATAACATCCTTCCCCTGCCGTATCTTAAGGATTATGCCTACTATTGAACCGAATAAAGGCGCAATAAAAAATGTCAGTAACGTCATCTTCCAGCCTATGAATGAACCGATCATCGCAAGTAATTTTACATCCCCGCCGCCCATCGCTTCTTTTTTGAATGCGAATTCGCCTAAGATACCCATAGCGTATATCGTTGCCGCGCCGGCGAACGCCCCGAAAAAGGAATTCGTAAAACCATGGATCCTGGATGATTCATTCAATATAGACGGGAATATCACAGATAATGACAGGCCTACGACAAGGCCTCCCAGAGAAACCTCATCGGGTATCTCCTGTATCTCAAAATCCACAAAAGTCGCTATTATAAGGCCGCAGACAAGGATGATATACGCAAAAAATTTCGCGCTTAGCCCGAAAAATAAGAACAAAACGAGGAATAGAAGCGCTGTCAGGATCTCGACTATTATATATCTCAATGAGATCTTCGTTTTACAGCATCTTGACCTTCCGCCCAATATTATATAACTTAAGATCGGGATATTATCGAACCACTTTATGCTGACACCGCAATTTGGACAGTGTGACCCCGGCGCCACTATGGATCTTCCTTTCGGTATCCTGTATATACACACATTCAGGAAACTTCCGACGATCGACCCGAAAATAAACACAAGAACTCGCTCTAACATATCTCCTTGACGAAGTCACAAGTCACAAGTCACAAGTCACAAGTAAAAGCTTTTTTCTTGTGCTCTTGTGTCATGTGTTCTTGTGCTCTTTATCTCCCAACTCCCAGTTCTCAACTCCCGACTATATCAAGAGCTTCTTTCAACGCCTTCTTCATTACAGAGACCGGCGCCTTCTTCCCTGTCCACAGTTCAAAAGCTATGGCCCCCTGGTATAAAAGCATACCCAGGCCCGTCGTTGCGTTCAGTTTTAACCTGGATGCTTCGCGCACAAGTTTTGTTGCCGGGCGGTTATAGACCAGATCATATACGCGAAGTCCCGGATGCAGATAATTAACGTCTATGGGAGAAGGGTCGTCGTCTTTCATGCCGATAGGCGTGGCTTGAATAAAGAGATCGGCGTTTTTCAGGTCCTTTTCGAAGTCCCCCCTCTTCATGACTTCCAACTTATGCCAACTGTAATACTTATCGAAATGTTTTTTCAGCTCTGCCGCCATATGCTCATCTATATCGGTAACATACATCTTTTTTGGACCGTTTCCCAGATACATTATTACTGCACGGGCCGCTCCGCCGGCCCCCAGGACAAATACCGTCTTTCCTTCCGGCTCAAACTTAAGGTCCTCCACAAGGGACCTGTAAAAACCCGGGCCATCCGTATTAAAACCCGTCAGCCTGTCGCCATCAACCTTAACAGTGTTGACAGCGCCGAGCCTTTCGGCATGCTCATTCAAGATCCCGTTCTTCTCCAGGAATTCCCTGGCTTTTACCTTGTGCGGGATGGTAATGTTCACACCCGAGATGTTATTTTTAGGCAGGCCTTTCAGAAAATCATCGAGGCCTTCCGGAGGGACGTCGAAAAGCTTGTATTCTGCGTCTATTTTAAGGGCTTTGAATGCGGCATTATGCATGGCGGGAGAGAGCGAATGCCCAACCGGATGGCCGATAAGTCCATAAGTGTGTTTTGCCATTATTTTCTGTGCAAAAGCTTATTTATGGCGTTGACGTAAGCCTTGATGCTTGCTTCTATGATGTCGGTGCTTGCGCCCCTGCCTGACACGACCGCGCCTTTTGATCCAATCTTGACCGATACTTCTCCGAGAGCGTCTTTGCCGCTAGTGACAGACTTTATCTGGTAATCCAGCAATTTGCCGCCTGTTTTGACTATCTTGTCGATGGCCTTGTAGCATGCATCGACAGGGCCGTCACCGCCTGAAGAACTTTCAAAACTTTTACCTTTATACCTTATCTTTATAGTAGCTGAGGGCTTTACGCTATCGCCCGAGGTAATATAAAAATGTTCCAGCTTCACTTCTTCCGGGATCTTTGATATTTCCTCATCTACTATGGCCTCAAGGTCCTCATCAAATATTTCTTTTTTCTTGTCTGCCAGCGCTTTAAAACGGTCGAATGCCTTTTCTACCTGGTCCTCTTTCAGGACAAACCCCAGGCTGGACAGCCTCTCCTTAAAGGCATGGCGTCCGGAATGCTTTCCCAGGACAAGTTTTGTCCCGGTCACCCCGACATCCTCCGGCTTCATTATTTCGTAAGTGATCCTTTCTTTCAATACCCCGTCCTGGTGTATGCCGGATTCATGCGCAAACGCATTCAATCCTACTATTGCCTTGTTAGGCTGGACCGGCATGCCTGTCAGCTTGGAGACAAGCCGGCTGGTCTTGAACAGTTCCTTTGTATTAATATCTATCCTCATGTTCTTAAAAATATCGTTACGCGTCCTTATGCCCATTACGATCTCTTCCAGCGAAGCATTCCCGGCTCGTTCGCCAAGGCCGTTGATAGTGCATTCGACCTGCCGTGCGCCATTCAGCACCGCGGCCAGGGAATTCGCCACACCCAGGCCCAGGTCATTATGGCAATGCACGCTTATAACGGCATTGCCTATGTTGGGGACGTTATCTTTTATCCCTTTTATCAGTTCCGCAAATTCGAACGGAGTGGTGTACCCTACCGTATCAGGGATGTTGACCGTTTTGGCCCCGGCTGCTATCACGGCTTCGACGACTTTATACAGGAAATCCCGTTCGGTCCGCGAAGCATCTTCGGGTGAAAACTCAACATCGCCGCATCTGTTCCTTGCGTATTTTACGGAAGAAGCGGCGAGTTTCAATATCTCGTCCTCGGCTTTTTTCAGCTTATACTTCATGTGGATCTTTGAAGTGGCCAAAAATACGTGGATACGGGATCTCTTTGAGTCCTTCAGCGCATTATACGCGGCATCTATATCCTTTTCCATGGCGCGCGCCAGGCCGCATATGACAGGCCCCTTCACATCTTTCGAAACGCGTTTTACCGATTCGAAATCGCCTTCGCTGGATATGGGAAACCCGGCTTCTATGACATCAACGCCCAGGACAGCAAGCTGCCTCGCTATCTCAACCTTCTCGTTGATGTTCATGCTCGCGCCCGGGCACTGCTCTCCGTCGCGTAATGTCGTATCGAATATTATTATTTTTTCATCCATGGCATCATGTCTCTTAAGCTCTTCCCTACTTTTTCGATCTGATGTTCATCACCCTGCTTTAAAAGATTGTTAAAGTTGCACCTTCCGGTCTCATTCTCTTTTATCCATTCGCGCGCGAATTTGCCCGTCTTGATCTCCTTCAGCATCTTCTCCATCGCCTTCCTGGTCCTCTCTGTTACGATCTTCTTGCCGCGCGTTAAGTCGCCATAACAGGCCGTGTTGGAAACGCACCGTCTCATGCCTCCGATACCTTTTTCCTGTATAAGGTCTGTTATCAGTTTCAATTCATGTAATACCTCAAAATAAGCGATCTCGGGCTGATAACCGGCCTTAACCAGTGTATCGAATCCCGCTACTATAAGTTCGCTTACTCCGCCGCAAAGCACTGCCTGCTCGCCAAAAAGATCTGTTTCCGTCTCCTCTTCAAAAGTAGTTTCGATAACGCCTGCCTTTGTACCGCCTATACCCTTCGCATAAGCAAGCGCCGTCTTTAATGCATTGCCTGTTGCGTCCTGATATATTGCGACCAGGCACGGAACGCCTTTCCCTTCTTCATACATCCTTCTCACAAGGGCTCCCGGGCCTTTGGGCGCTATCATTACAACATTGATCTTCTTGGATGGCTTTATCTGTTTAAACCTTATATTGAACCCATGGGAAAATATCAGCGTTTTTCCCTTGGTCATATTTTCGGCAATATCATTCTTGTAGACTTTTGCCTGGACATGGTCTTCCGTCAATATCTGGACTATATCAGCGGCTGCGGATGCCTCCTTGGCCGATACGGGATTAAAACCGTCTGCTTTTGCCTGTTCATAATTTTTTGTCCCCGGCAGTTCGCTGACGACCACTTCGATGCCGGAATCCCTTAAATTCAGGCTCTGTCCACGGCCTTGTATACCGTATCCTATGACCGCTATTTTTTTACCCTTCAAAAGATCCAGGTCCGCATCGTTGTCATAATATACCTTTGCCATTGTTACTCCTCCTATTTTTATTCGTTAACTTCCGGCTTTCCCTCAGCCTTTAATCCTTTTTCGCTGGTATCCATTGCTATCCTGCCCGTCCTGACGACTTCCACTATACCGAACGGTTTAAGAAGCGCAAGCATGCCTTTTATTTTTGTGGCGTCGCCTGTTGCCTCTATACTGATGGTCTTAGAACCAGCATTAACTATCTTTGCCTCGGCGGATTCGACTGCCTCAAGTATTTCTTTTCTCGTCTTGGGGCTTACCGCGACTTTTATCAGCATCAGTTCCCTGTCTACGAATTCCCCTTCTTTAAAATCGACCACTTTTATTATATCGATCAGCTTATTAAGCTGCTTTTTGATCTGTTCGAGGGTCTTATCGTCTCCTTCCGATACTATGGTCATTCTTGAGACGCTCGGATCTTCAGTCTCGCCTACAGCCAGAGAACTTATATTGAACCCGCGCGCGCTGAACAATCCCGCTATGCGCGCCAGCACACCAAATTTATTCTCCACTAACACTGATATCGTATGTTTCATTTCTCACCACTCTCCCAACTCTCAACTCCCAACTCTCAACTATCTACGCCAGCCCACCGTCTATCATTTTATTGATCGCCTCACCTGCAGGCACCATAGGAAAAACGTTTTCCTCCTGCTCGACGCGAAAATCCATGAGCACGACATTATCCGTATTGAGGGCTTTCTCGATCGCCCCTTTTACTTCGCTTTTTTTGGTAATACGCATTCCCAGGGCGCCGTAGCTTTCGGCCAGCTTCACAAAATCAGGGCATGTTCCGCACATCGTGGTATAAGAATACCTTTTCTTATAGAACAATTCCTGCCATTGTCTAACCATCCCAAGATAGCAATTATTCAATATGACGATTTTGACCGGTATCTTATTTATGACAGCCGTAGCGAGTTCCTGTATGTTCATCTGTATCGAACCATCCCCTGCAATGTCGAAAACCGGCATTTTTGGCTTGCCTATTTTGGCTCCTATTGCCGCCGGGAAACCATATCCCATCGTACCAAGTCCGCCGGACGAAATAATGGTCCTGGGCAGCACAAATTTGAAAAACTGGGCAGCCCACATCTGGTTCTGTCCAACCTCGGTCGTGATTATGGCTTCTCCCTTGGTGATCTCATATATCTGCTCAACAACATACTGGGGCCTCAGTTTATCATCATCTTTGTATCTGAGAGGGAACTTCTTCTTCCACTCATCGATCTTGCCCAGCCAATCCTTTGTATCGGGCTTCTTTACGGTCTTATTAAGCTGTTTTAAAACCTCCCTGGCATCCCCGACTATAGGTATATCAACGTCAACGGTCTTTGAAACGCTGGCCGGGTCAATATCAATATGTATGACTTTAGCATGAGGCGCAAATGCGTCCAGCTTTCCGGTAACTCTGTCGTCAAATCTTGCTCCTATTGCCACAATAAGGTCCGAATCCATGATGGCATGGTTGGCATAAGCCGTTCCATGCATCCCAAGCATACCCAATGATAACTTATGCGTCTGAGGGAACGCTCCTAGGCCAAGAAGGGTCATTGTAACCGGTATCTCATTTTTAGTCGCCAGCTCTACCACCTCTTCGTATGCATCGGATGAGATTGCCCCGCCGCCTACGTATAGAACGGGCCTTTTTGATTCCGAGATAGCTTTCGCCGCCCTCTTTATCTGGCCGGGATGCCCTTTAGATGTCGGGTTATATCCGCGTATTTCAACCTTTTCAGGATAGATAAATTCAGTTTCATGCATCTGGATATCAGACGGAATATCAACGAGGACCGGCCCGGGCCTGCCCGTAGAAGCGATATGGAACGCCTCTTTTATTATCCTGGCCAGATCCTTGACATCTTCAACAAGATAATTATGTTTTGTTATGGGCCTGGTAATGCCTGTTATATCTGCCTCCTGGAACGCGTCATTTCCTATCAGGAAACTCTTTACCTGGCCTGTTAAGGCTACCATAGGCACTGAATCCATATATGCCGTAGCTATGCCCGTAACAAGATTTGTCGCGCCTGGACCGGACGTAGCTATACACACGCCTACTTTGCCCGTAGCCCTGGCATAACCATCCGCTGCATGTGCTGCCGCCTGTTCATGCCTGGTGAGGATAAATTTAATGGGTGCGTCATATAATTGGTCAAAAATAGGCAGAACCTGCCCTCCGGGATAGCCAAAAAGGACTTCGACACCCTCTTTCTTAAGACATTCTATTAATATTTTCGCGCCAGTCATCTTCATACGTAAGAACTCACTTTTTCGTATTGCGTACGGCGTATTGCGTACTGCGTAGCTCAATACACAATACTCTATACTCTATTACTCTATACTTTTAATATTGCTCCTTCTGACGCTGATGATACGAACTTCGCGTAACGCGCCAGGTATCCTTCCTTTTCCTTTATTTCAGGAGCGTGCCACTTAGCCATACGAGCCGTTATCTCAGCCTCGCTCACTTTTAATTCCAGCTTTCTCTTTGGTATGTCGATCAGGATCTCATCGCCGTCTTCAACAATAGCGATAAGTCCGCCCGCCTGCGCCTCAGGAGAAATATGGCCTATGCACGGCCCCTGAGTTCCGCCCGAGAACCTTCCGTCCGTAATAAGGGCAACGTCATCAGCCAGGCCCATGCCTACAATAGCCGCTGTAGGAGAGAGCATCTCTCTCATCCCGGGCCCGCCCTTGGGTCCTTCATAGCGTATGACAACACAATCGCCTTTTTTGATCTTGCCTGCCATAATAGCATTCATACATGTCTCTTCCGAATCAAAAACGCGCGCCTTACCCGTGAAGTTCATCATTTTACTGGATACAGCCGTCTGTTTTACCACGGCGCCGTCAGGCGCAAGATTGCCTTTAAGCACGGCTATACCGCCTTCGGCATGATATGGGTTCTTTATGTCACGTATAACGTTTTCGTCAAGCACCTGGGCATCGTTGGCTATCTGGCTTATCAGTTTGCCGCTGCAGGTCATTACATCGTTCAGCACGTTCTTCATCCTCTTCATGATCGCCGGTATACCGCCCGCGTACTCGAGATCTTCCATGAAGTGCTCGCCGCCGGGCAGGATATTCGTAATATGAGGCGTCATCCGGGAGATCTTATCGAATTCATCTATTTTCAGGTCCACGTCAAATTCACGCGCAATTGCAAGTAGGTGTAAAACCGTGTTAGTAGAACCTCCAAGGGCCATATCTATCTTTATAGCATTTTCAAAGGCTTCTTTTCTCATTATGGTCCTGGGCAGTATATTCCGCCTGACCAGGTTAACGATCTTTTCCCCGGTCTCCTGGGCGATCCTGTCTTTTTTAGCCGATACTGCTAAAGCAGTGGCGCAACCCGGCACGCTCAATCCCATGGCCTCGGTAATGCATGCCATTGAATTTGCGGTATATAATCCCTGGCATGCCCCTGCGCCCGGACATGCGCACATCTCCAGGTTAGACATCTCTTCCTGTGAGATATCGCCTTTTTTAAACTTGCCGACAGCCTCAAAGGTATCTTTAACCAGCGACAAACGCCTGCCTTTGTAATTTCCGCTGATCATAGGCCCGGCCGTAACGACAATAGACGGAATATTCAACCGCCCCATCGCCATTATCATGCCAGGGGTGATCTTATCGCAATTCGTTAGGCACACTAATCCGTCAAAACAATGGGCCTTTACAATAGTTTCTACCATATCGGCTATAAGTTCGCGCGAACCCAGAGAATATTTCATGCCTCCATGGCCCATTGCGATACCATCACAAATACCCGGGATACCGAAAAAGAACGGCACTCCGCCCGCCATGGCTATACCGCGCTCAATAAATCTCTCAAGCCTGTCCATGTGTATATGGCCTGGGATAATATCTGTCCTGGATGTAGCAACCGCTATGAACGGTTTGCCCATATCTTCCTTGGATATGCCGGTAGCATACAAAAGGCTTCTTGCGCCTGCCCTCTCAATACCCTTTTTGATCTTATCGCTCTTCATAGGCTTCTCCTCATATAATCTTAAAATTATATACTATCTCTTTATAGGGTGTCAATTGATTTAAGCAAGGCTATGCCGGTTATTCTGAATATATGCGGGGGACGCGGTTTGATATGCCGCAGATTAAATCGTATGCTATTGTACCTGCAAGCCGGGCCAACTTCTCTACCCGTATCTCGTGCCTGCCCTGTTTTCCTATTAAAACCACTTCATCGCCTATTTTAACGCCTTTTATATGGCCTACATCTATCATTGTCTGGTCCATTGTAACCTTGCCTACAACAGGAGCAAACTGGCCGCGGACAAGTACCTCTGCCTTATTTGATACCCCCCTGTTATAACCATCGGCATATCCTATGGGCAGCGTAGCTATTTTTGTGGGTTTCTGGGTAATAAACGTCCTGCCATAGCTTATAGACCTGCCTGGAGGGATATCTTTAATAAAAACTATCCTGGTCTTTAAAGACATTGCCGGTTTTAATTTGATCCGTTTTGGAAAGGTATGTTTTGGGTACATCCCGTAAATAATGAGCCCTGGCCGCACAAGATTGAGATGCGACCTCTTAAAATCAACTGTAGCTATGGAATTAGCGGCATGCCGCAGCGGTATCTTTATCCAATTCTTTTCTATTGATGCGAGAAGCCTCTCGAAAGATTCTATCTGGTAATTTGTAAAGAATTCATCCCGTCCTGCGCTGGAAAAATGCGTATATATGCCTTCAAGGATGACATCCTTTACCGACAAGGCCTCTTTTACGAAAGCCATGGCATCTTCATGCCATATGCCTATACGCCCCATGCCGGTATCTATCTTTAAATGGACCTTTATCTTTGCGGCTTGTTGCCCTTCCTGCTTTACCAATCTTTTTATTTCATTAAGTATCTCATGATTACAGAGCGTTATGGTTATATCGCGGTCCCTGGCTACCATGACTTCTTCCGGAAGAAGGGAACCTAATATCAAAATAGGCGCTTTTATGCCATGGTCCCGCAACCTGACCGCTTCGTCCGTAGTGGCAACGCCCAGATAATTAACGCCCATACCCTCCAAAACCCTTGATATCTCTACCGTACCATGGCCATAGGCGTTCGCTTTTACTACCGCCATAAGCATGACATCTTTTCCGACAAGCCTTTTGACCTGGACATAGTTATACTCTACGGCCTTCAGATCAATACCGGCCCAAGTCGGGCGGTACCGCGCTCTTGTAATACCGTTCCTGGTTTTTACCGGAATAGCGTTCATGATCCTGTTATATCGCACTCCCTTGAATATATATACATAGGCTCGAGATCAGCGGCATCTGTAAACTTTTCCTTCTTAAAATACTCCGATGCAAGCATACCAACAGTCTCTGCCTTTGGATGCCAGTCTTTCTTAAACTTATTTTCCTCCGTGTCCCCCAAAAATAAGACTTTATCATATTTCCTTGTTTTCTTCAATAGGTCGTCTAGAGGCAATAAAAGATATGGCGATAATTTTTTGATATTTTTCCCGTCAGACCTGTACAGGCAGGCATAAACCTTCTTTTTGCGCGCATCCAGGATAACGCATATAATGCCTTTGTCTTTTTTTGCGTTCATGGCAATAGCGTCAAGGGTAGGCACGGTTATTACCGGTTTTTTTAAAGCGTATGCCAGGCCTTTTACCACTGTAACCCCTATGCGCAGGCCCGTAAATGAACCCGGGCCTATGCTTATTGCAAAGCAATCCGTCTCTCTGATCTTCAATTTTGCCTTTTTTAACAGCTTGTCTATCATGGGCACAAGAAGCATGGAATGCCTCATGGCCGCCTTTTTGTGGAATTTGGCGATGGCCTTGCCATCCTTTATTACTGCGAGGCTCAGGTAGTCTGTAGATGTATCGATGGCTAGAATAGTCATAATATTTTGGATGCGGATGAGTTGTGGGTTATGGGTCGAGGGTGAGAATGGGGTTGTGTTTTAATAACTCACCCACACCCTCACAACCCGACCCACAACTCACACCCACCCTCATCCTATCTGTATCCTTCTTTTGGATTCTCCAATAACCTTTAGTTTGACTTCAATATATTTCTTCGGCAATAGCTTTCTAACCTTATCAGCCCACTCGATAACCGTTACTCCGCTGCCGTAAAAATATTCTTCATAATTCATGGTATCAAAAGATGAATAGTGATCGAGCCTGTAGAGGTCAAAATGATACAGAGGGATCCTGCCCTTATATTCTTTTATAATTACAAAGGTAGGACTATTTACATAACGCGCGTTCTTTACGCCGAGCCCCTGCGCTACTCCTTTTGTAAAAACTGTTTTTCCGGAACCAAGATCCCCGATGAGCGCAACAATAGAGCCCTTTTTTATTTTCTCGCCCAGCTTCCGCCCCAGGCCCATCGTCTCTTCAACGCTATTCGATATGAAAGTTTTCAAAAATGCGTATATCCTTTCACTTTTAATCCTTCTTCCTTCCCATTCTCCCTTACTATCTTATAGCCATGTTTTCTGTCTACCACTTCGCCTATCAGCGAAATACGGGTCATGAACCTGGAAAAATTAGCCTTCAAAAGTTTTTCTGCTTCTTTCGCGGGCATTGTAAATAATAGCTCATAGTCCTCTCCGTCATAAAGGCCGTTATCCAGGCTTCTGGCATCCTTAGACAATGGGATACTTTCTTCATAGATGAACGCGCCCGCATCGCTGGCAGTGATTATCCTGTTAAGATCAAGGGCGAGCCCATCAGATATGTCGATCATCGAATTTACCTTGAAATTATTCACTATCGTCTGGGATTCCCTGACGCGCGGCATAAAATTCAGGTGCTTTCCTTTTATAGAACCGCCCAGGGAGCCTGTCACCAGGATCATATCTCCCTTCCTGGCCGTACTGCGCAGCGTCAGGTTCTTTTTTCTGGCCTCGCCGAGCATGGAAACATCTATAGCCATATTTTTTGATTCAGCCATGTCACCACCGACTATATTTATCCCGAATCTATCGGCTATACTCTTGAAACCTTTGCAAATGCCTTCTGCCACAGACACATCAAGCTCCGGATCGATAGCCATGGAGATCACGGTGTGCCTTGGTATTCCCCCCATAGCCGCGATATCGCTTACGTTCCGGCCAAGGGCTTTCCAGCCTATTTGGAACGGCGTTGCCTTGCTCAGATCAAAATGAACGCCCTGCAGCAACATATCGCAGGTGAATAAGAGGTATTTATTATCAGTCCATTTCAATACCGCCGTGTCGTCCCCGCTGCCTTTTATAACAGAATGGTCCAGGCGAAAATTTCCTGATAGTCTTTTTATAAGCTCTATTTCACCGATATCCCTGATCCGCATCTTTTAAATATCCCTCTTTCGGTTATTATAGCAGTGATCAATCCGGCCGGCGTTACATCGAAAGCCGGATTATAGACCTTTACGTTCCTCGGCGCTATCAACCTGCCTGGAATACCCCTCACCTCATCTCCGTTACGCTCCTCTATGGGAATATCGGTACCGGTCTTAAGAGTAAGGTCAAAGGTCGATATTGGCGCAACAACATAAAATGGAATGCCGTGGTAATCCGCAAGTACGGCAAGATTATATGTGCCTATTTTATTAGCTGTATCGCCGTTGGCCGCTATCCGGTCCGCCCCGACGAATATCATGTCGATCTTGCCTTTTGCCATCAGGCTTGCCGCCATATTATCGCATATCAACGTCGTATCTATGCCTTCGCGCATCAATTCCCAGGTGGTAAGCCGCGCGCCCTGCAGCAATGGACGCGTCTCATCGACATATACCTTAAAATGCTTACCCTGCCTCCTGGCTTCAAAAAGGACCCCAAGAGCTGTACCATAATCTGCCGTGGCCAGGCCTCCGGCATTACAGTGAGTTAATATGTTTGAATTCTTTTTGACAAATCCGGCGCCGAAAGCTGCCATGCGGCGGCAGCTTGACTTGTCTTCGCTTATTATGCTTATGGCCTCTTTCAACAATCTGCGTTTGATCTCTTTTACTTTTTTATCCCTGTTTTTGTAGGCGGTTTTCTTCATCCTTTCGATGGCCCAAAAAAGATTCACTGCCGTAGGCCTGGACGAGCCAAGATAATCGGCAATAATTTTAAGTTCCTTAAAAAATGTGTCGAACCGTTCTGCGGCGGAGTCCTTTGTCCCGATCACTATGCCGAGCGCTCCTGCTATCCCAATGGCCGGCGCACCGCGTATTTCCAATTTCTTAATAGCGCGCCAAAGCCGCTTCACATCATCGGTCAAGACAACCTTGAACTTATGAGGCAGCAATGTCTGATCGATAAATTTTACTTTTCCATTACTCCAAGTAATCGTCTCTACTGGCATTCCTTTACTCCTAACTCCCCGCTCTTAATTTTTTATCCCCATATCATCTTAGTCAGGATATTGCGGCTTATGTGAATGGCCCTGTATGGGCACACTTCGTGACAGCATAAGCATCTTACGCATTTCTTATAATCGATATTACAATAACCTTCCTCTATAGTTATACAGTTGACAGGGCAGGTGACCTTGCAAAGGTTGCACTTCCTGCATAACTTAGCGTCTATCTGCGGCTTGAAGCTTATAAGGGATGCGGCGGCATTTACAACGGCCTTTGGAAGTATTTTTAATGCCGTGGTCTGGGGCATTTTAAAATCTTTTGTTATAAAATCATCGATATCGTCGCCTATGACCTGTATACGCGAGAGATCCGCCTCTCCAAGCTCCAGCCTGGACGCTTCTTTTGTAACCAATACGTCAAGCGGCTTTAAGCCGACTATTTTAGCCAGGCATGCATCTATCGCCACCGCATCCGTACCGGCCATCACTATATTCATTTTCCTTATTATACCCGCCGAAGGCCCGTCCCCTTCCATGGCAATTATACCGTCAATGATGGTGAGCCCCGGCTTCGTTATGGAATAAACCCTTGCCATCATTTTTGAAAAATCCTCTTCGCGCGGCGCGTGGGAATGGCATTCCGCTTTATACAACCCGACGACCGCTCCAAACATATTCTTTATAGCAGCGGTTATGACCGTTATGGAATGCGTTTTAAATTTCGGGATCGATATTATAAAATCGGCATCAAGCACGTACCGGCATACGGGAACGCCATCGACAAATCTGGACATAGTAAACTTTTTGATCGTTATGCCTTCTTCGTCAGCGACCTTTTTGACACCAGATTTTTCCAATATTTCATCGATATTATATCCGTATCCTCCCGGTGAATCACCCAGAGAGACAATACCGCCCGCGCCCTTTACCAGGCGCGCAACAGCCCTGATCACTTCGGGATGGGTAGTAACGGCGTCTTCGGCCTTATGCGGAGACAAAAGGTTCGGCTTCAGCAGGACCTTCATGCCCGGTTTTATGAAATTACTCATGCCGCCAAGATTATCCACCGCTTTTTTCACGGCTTCATGGACACGGCCGGTCTCATAATCTTCGCATCTTATTAACGCAACTTTCGCCATCTTTATTAAAATCCTACTTGTTTTACCAAAAATACAAGGGACAGCATGCTTAAATTATGGGTTATGTGCACCGTTATGGATGAAACAAGCGTTCCCGTCTTCTCATACAGATAAGCAAGAAGTATGCCCAGCGCAAATATAGGGAAGAACCCTACTATATGGGTGTGCAGGGCGGCAAAAATAGCCGCCGTGATAACCGCCGACCACAGGGCTCCCGCATATTTTTTTAAAGCGCCATACATAAACCCCCTGAAAAACAGTTCTTCGATAAAGGGCCCCAATATGGCGGCAAAAAGGCTTGAATACATAAGGAAGGCCGCGTTCTTTTCTTTCAAAAACAATTCCACTACCGGCTGCCTTTCGGGGACATACTTGGTAATATTTATTATCACCGCCGTGACTGCTAATATAACTATCAGGACCGGTATCAGGGCTATATATCCTACCA
The DNA here is from genome assembly GCA_964534705.1 of uncultured Planctomycetia bacterium. Classification (GTDB taxonomy): domain Bacteria; phylum Omnitrophota; class Gorgyraeia; order 2-01-FULL-45-10; family 2-01-FULL-45-10; genus CAZHPY01. Next base: position 14,840 of record CAZHPY010000004.1, read on the forward strand.
CCCCATAAAATATATTTCTTATGCAATTCTTTAGTGAAAGCCCTAATGCCCTCAGGTCCTCCTTATACTGGACTACTGTAAAGTAAATAATGAAGAACACCGCCAACAAGTCGAGTATAGAGGTATTGAATACCATCCTGAAATTGTCCGCTTTGAAGATAGGGAATATCCTGGACCATAGGGCTTCGGAAATAATTATTATATAGCCAAAAAACAAGAACAGGATCACGACCTTGCATATATCCCATATCGTCCATTTTGCGCGTGGCGGGCTTAGCGTGCGTATATCCAGTTTTTTACTCAATATCGCAGCCGAAATAATAAAATCGGCCACTATGCCCAGAAGCATAAGTGCCGCTATAAGGAGAGTGGTTAAACTAAAAAGAACTGCGATCCGTTTATTTTTATATAAAAATTCTTCTGTATCTTTCCTGCGCGAAAAAAACTCTTTATTAAAACGTTCTGTCCTTTCAGCCATGATGGCCGTTGTGGACCTGGGTTGCTCCTTTTTAACTTTAGCGGATTTTTGAGGATAGAAAAACATTATACCGCTGAAAACCAGGACAAATATCAACAATAATATGTAAAGTCTTTCCCTATTGATGAAACTTGATATTTTATTCATCCAGTAACTCCATATTTCCTCATCCTGAAAGATGCGCCCAGTGATAACGCCAAGGTCTCGCACCCTTTCAGGTCGACCTCCGGCAGATCAAGGCAGGTTACCTCGGTTTCTATCCCTTTTTGCACGCAATCTTTAATGAACTTAACTACCGCAGCATATGTCTTTGCCCCGAATTCAGGTTTACAGATCTTCTCATACAGGCCTTCGTTATCAGTATTCAGGCTCACCGAGACCTTATCTATGACACCGGCAAGCTCTTTAACTACGGGCCCGTTATTTATAAGGTCTCCGTGGCCATTAGTAACAAGCCTGATCGTGGCACCCTTTGCCTTCAGGGCCTTTGCGACCGCTTTTACGGTATCTACCCTTGCCGTCGGCTCGCCATACCCGCAGAAGACTACCTCTTTATATTTTTTTGGGTCAGGCCCAACGGCCTTTAATATCTCTTCCTCTGTCGGTTCTTTGTTAAGCCTGAGATCATGCCCTTTAACAAAAGCTGTTTGGGCCCGGACGCAAAAATAGCAGTTATTCGTGCACCTGTTCGTTATGTTCAAATAAAGAGAATCGCGTATTTCATATGCTATTTTGGACCTATCCTCATCAACGCCCAGCTTAAACAGTTTATTTGCATTATGAGTGGTTATCCTCTCTATATCGCCCTTTGTAAGGTTGGTTATCCGTGACCATTCATCGACTAAATATGTCAGATATGACGGTTCGTTGCGCTTGCCCCTCCTGCCTTCGGGCGCAAGATAAGGGGCATCCGTTTCCAGTAAAACCTTTTCTATGGGCACAGTTTTTGCCAGCTCCCTCAGGTTGCCGGCATTTTTAAATGTCAAATTGCAGGTAAATGATACGTAGAAACCCATGCCGAGACATTCATCTAAAAACTGTCTAGTACCAGAGAAGCAATGAATGACGCCCTTTAGTGCTGCGTATTCTTTTAAGATGCTCAAGGTATCGTCATCCGCCTGCCTTGAATGGATTATCAGCGGCAGCCCTGACCCCTGGGACAACCGTATAAATTTCCTAAAAACCTCTATCTGCATGTCCTTAGGCGAAAGATTCCTGTAATAATCCAGCCCCACCTCGCCTATCGCAACGATCTTTTCTGCGGCGGCCAATGCCTTCAGCTCATCGAATGTTTTTTCCGTAACAGTTTGGGCGTCATGCGGATGTACACCAACGGTGGCAAAAACGGCCTCATATTTTTTCGATAACTCTACGGCGCGCCGGCATCCTTCCAGGGAACTGGCCACGTTTATTACTCTTACCACGCCTTTTTCCCTGGCCCTGTCTAAAACAGCATCCCGGTCCTGATCGAAATCCTTAAAATCAAGGTGGCAATGGGTATCTATTAACATAATTATTTGTTTTCTATGCGAGGAAAAAGCGGATTGGATTTTTTGATCGAGGATCCCGCCTTCAGCATTCCCCATGATTTCCCGTCGGAGACATTCATTTTAGGCGCATATTCTTCCATACCTAATTGGGCCATGATGCTATCGGCGGTAGCCGGCATAAAAGGATGTATTGAAAGAGAAACTACCCTTAAGGATTCCAAGAGGCCGTAAAGCAACTGTGATAATTCTTCCTGCCTGTCCTCTTTAGCCAGGGCCCACGGCTTGGAATCTTCTATCAATTTATTTGCGATATTTATCACTTCCCATACTTTTGTAAGCGCTGCCACAAAATCCAGCTGTGGCATGGCTTTTTCCATTTCATCCGCCAATCCCAGCGACTTGGCCTTCAATTCTTCTGCGCCTTTTACGCATTGGCACTTTGACACATCGGCGCTTGGCACTTTGCCTGCAAAATATTTCTCGACCATCGTTAAAGTCCTGTTAAGCAAATTACCCAGGTCATTGGCAAGATCGCTGTTATACCTTGAAATCAGGGTCTCCTCGCTGAAAGCGCCATCAAGGCCAAAAGGCACTTCCCGTAAAAGGAAATACCTATATGCGTCTATGCCATAACGCTCTATCAGGGACAACGGGTCAACGATATTGCCCTTGGATTTCGACATCTTCTCGCCTTTCACCACCCACCAGCCGTGCGCGAATATCGTTCTCGGCGGTTTTAACCCGAGCGCATGCAGCATTATGGGCCAGTAAACGGCATGATGGCGCAGTATATCTTTACCTATGACATGAAAATCGGCCGGCCAGTATTTTTCGAGCCTTGCCATGTCTTCTGGATAGCCTATCCCTGAAATATAATTTATCAGGGCATCAAACCATACGTATGTAACGAAATTCGTATCGAAAGGCACTTCTATGCCCCAGGACATGCGTTTCTTTGACCGCGATATGCACAGGTCGAGAAGGGGTTCTTTCAGGAATCCGAGTACTTCATTTTTACGAAATTCCGGTTTTATGAAATCCGGGTTAGACTTAATATAATCTATCAGCCAACCCTGATATTCGGATATTTTAAAAAAGTAATTTTCTTCGTCGAGCTTCTCCAGGTGCCTTTTGCAATCCGGGCATACGCCCGCATCCGCCTGGGCCTCTGACCAGAACGTCTCGCAGGGCGTACAGAACCACCCTTTATAGACTTTTTTATATATCTTGCCTTCTTTATAAAGTTTTTCCAGCACAGTCTGGACTGCTTTTGCGTGCGCCGCGTCCGTCGTCCTTATAAAATAATCGTACTTTATATTCAGTTTATCCCAAAGCCCCCTGAACACCGGAACGATCTCATCTACGAACCGCTTTTCCTCTCCTTCTTTAAAGCCTCTTGCAAGGGTCGCCTTCTCTATTTTTTCGCCATGCTCATCCGTACCCGTCATAAAGAAAACATCATATCCTTTAAACCTGTAATAGCGCGACAGGGTATCGACCGCTATATTTGTATATGAATGGCCTATATGCGGCTTTGAATTCACGTAATATAATGGTGTTGTTATATAGAATTTGGGCATATTCCTTACCTTTGTTTTTACTTATACGGTACTTCGATCAGCGATCCATCTTCCAATTCGAGGGTCGACGAACGCTTTATGGCATTTATGCTCACTACTTTGCCCGGCCCCTTCTCAGTCTTGATGATATCTCCCTCTTTCGGCGCGCCCTTCATCAGCTCTTTATAGGTCTTATGCTCGTAACTCAGGCAGCACATCAGCCTGCCGCACAACCCGGATATCTTTGTAGGGTTTAAAGGCAGGTTCTGCTCTTTGGCCATTTTTATGGTAACAGGCTCAAAATCCTTTAAGAACGTGGCGCAGCACAGGACCCTGCCGCATGGGCCAAATCCGCCGAGCATCTTAGCCTCATCCCTTACACCTATTTGTTTCAGCTCGATCCTTGTCTTAAAAACGTTTGCCAGGTCCTTCACGAGGTCCCTGAAATCGATCCTGCCCTCAGCGGTAAAGTAGAACATTATCTTTGAACGGTCGAAGGTAAACTCGGCATCGATCAATTTCATGGGAAGGTGGCGCTCATGTATCTTCTTTGTGCACGACTCCATGACCTCTTTTATCTTTTTTTTGTTCTTATCTATCTGGTGCATGTCCCACGGGTTAGCCTTCCTGATCACCTTTCTCAGCGGCTCTTCAACATCGGAATCAAGTATAACCTCTGTTTCCGATATGACCTGCCCGTAATCCTGCCCCCTGTCGGCTTCTACTATACAATAATCGCCGGTTTTGAATTTCATCCCACCCGTAGAATAATAGGATATCTTACCCGCTTCCCTTAACCTTATTTGTATGACTTCGTACATTTAAACCTCGCAAATTTTTAAATTCAACACGTTCATAGCCAGCTTAGCGTTCGCATTCTGGTCCAGGTAACCCAAAGTAAGTATTATATTATCTATAATATCTTCCAGATATTCGAAGCTAAGCTTACCAGCTTCACCGGAGATCATATCCTTTTTATCGATATTTACAAGCATCGAATCATCCGCACCTGCCTTAGCGCTCAATATATCCCTGAACCACGTCAGCATGATATTAAGACATAATTTCAGGTCCTGCTTCGGAAGTTCGTCAAAGGATAGTTCCGACAATGACCTTTTGGAGACCTTGTTTATGATCAGAGACCTGTTCTGGAACAGGTTATCGTCCTTATACTTAACGGCTTCGCCCAACCTGCCTGAAGCCAGTTTCGACAATACATGAGCCTTATACTCCTCCAGGGCATGCTCTTTTATAAGAATGTCTTTGATCACATCGGCCTTGAGGGGATAGAACCTTACAACCTGCGAACGCGATACAATGGTATGAAAAAGCGACTTTAAGTTATCGGTTATCAGGACCAGCGTCGAATCCGTAGGCGGTTCTTCCAGCGTCTTAAGGAGCGCGTTCGCCGCTTCATGCTTCATGCTTTGAGCCTCATCGATAATATAGACCTTTTTCTTTGCTTCAAAAGGCTTAAGGTATATATCTTTTATCAATTGCCGTATATCATCTATTTTAACCGAGCCGCCTTCTTTTTCGGGACGCAAGACAAACAGGTCGGGATGAGACTTGGCGTCTATTTTTTTACATGACGGGCATTTATCGCACGGTTCGCACGACAAGGCATTCTGGCACATAATGGCCTTGGCAAAATTCAGCGCCGCAAGGAATTTACCGCTGCCTTCCGGGCCGCAGAATATATATGCATGGGACAGGCGGTTGTTTTTCAGCGAGGCCTTCAGAAAAGAAAGCGCGCTATCCTGCCCCCTTATCTTAGCAAATGACATTGTCAACCTCGGCCCTTATCTTTAACTGTACCTCCGGGATCTCGCCGTCAACCCTTACAGTCTTTATCCTGCCAGGATATTTTGCGGCCAATTTTAAATATCCTGCCCTAACCCTGTCATGATACGCGATCTTTTTTGCCTCGATCCTGTCGGCGCCTTTCTTTTTTGCGCGTTTCAGGCCTTCCCGCGTATCTATATCAAGGAGAATGGTAAGATCAGGCTTCAACCCGCACGTAGCTATCTTGTCCAGGGCACGGATAACGTCAAGGTCGATCCTGCCGCCATAGCCCTGGTAAGAAAAAGTCGCGTCACTGAACCTGTCACATACAACTATATCCTTATTTCTAAGCGCAGGCTTTATAATATCCTGTACTATCTGGGAACGGCACGCTTCAAACAAAAATAATTCTGTCAGGTCCGATATATGGAATCCGTTCGATCTTAGCAGGACCTTCCTTACCTCTTCCCCAAGCTTTGTCCCCCCCGGCTCACGGGTTAATATGCATTTATGACCACGACCTTTCAGGTATTTCAAAAGCAGCCGTGAGTGCGTGCTCTTACCGCAGCCTTCTATCCCTTCGAACGTTATGAAGAGGCCTTTTTTTAAATTTGCCTTCGCCACACAGTACCTTCCTTGGTGTCTTCCAATATCACGCCCATATCCGCCAGCGCCTTTCTTATCTCGTCGGACCTTTTGTAATCCTTCTTTTTCCTGGCTTCATCCCGTTCGTATATCATAGCCTCGACTTTTGCCGGCAGGTCTTTCTCTTCTTCCTTAAGATCAAGGCCGAAGATCTGCGCCAGCTCCAGCAGTGTTTTTTTGGCTCCGAAAGCGATCTTAACATCTTCGATATTTTTATTTGTAAAATTAACGAGGTCGAACATGCTCGACAGGGCAAGCGGCATATTAAAATCATCCTCCATCGCCTCCTCGAATCGTGCCTTGAATTTTTCAACTTCATCCACCTTGTGTCTTGTGTCCTGTGTCTTGTGTCTATTGATCTTCTCCAGCAGTATAAGGATCCTCTCTTTCTGCGCCTTCATTTCATCTATCTTCTCATCGGTATAATCCACCGGATGACGATAATGAGTGTTAAGGAACAATAGCTTTAAGTAATCAGGGTCCTTATATCTTGAGATGAAATCCTTTATAGAGATAAAATTACCGAGAGACTTTGCCATTTTTTCGCTGTTAATGGTCAAAAGGCCGTTATGTATCCAGTAATGCGCAAACTTTTTACCTGCTCCTTCTGACTGGGCTATTTCATTTTCATGATGAGGAAAAATAAGGTCGACCCCTCCGCCGTGGATATCGAACTCGTCGCCCAGTATGTCGCTGCTCATGACTGAGCATTCGATATGCCACCCCGGCCTCCCCATCCCCCATGGGCTTTTCCAGGACGGCTCCCCTTCTTTTGCATTCTTCCACAGCGCGAAATCAAGAGAGTCTTTCTTCTTTTCGCCCGGCGCTATTCTCGTGCCTGCCTCCATCTTATCCGGATTTTGGTTGGATAACTTACCGTAATCCGCGGCCTTTTTGATATCGAAGTAAACATCGCCGCCGGATTCATAAGCTGCTTCTTTTTTAATAAGGAGCTCGATAAACTTTATCATTTTTGGGATATATTCGGTCGCTTTTGGCTCTTTATCCGGCTTACCTATGCCAAGCAGCTTCATGTCCCGATGATACGCATCCAGGTATCTCTTCGAGATCTCCTTTGTTTCTTCTACTAAATTTGACGCTTTGACACTTTGACACTTTGACGCCTTCTTCGCTTTCTCAATTATTTTGTCATCCACATCCGTAACGTTTCTCACGAACGTTACCTTGTCGTTTTTATATTCGAAATAACGCCGGATGACATCAAATATATAGGCGCTCCTTGCATGGCCGATATGAGGCTCATCATAAACGGTCGGGCCGCATACATATATTCCGACCGATCCTGTTTTGATAGGCACAAATTCTTCTTTTTTTCTTGTCAGCGAATTGTATATCTTCATTTCTCCAGGTCTTCTATCCTTTTCTTCAGTTCATCTATATCCTGCAGTATAGGGTCGAGAACATGGACATGGTCCAGGCTCGTATCTATTTTTTTACCATCCTGCCTGGTGATCCTCCCGGGTACGCCGACAACTGTAGAATTAGGCGGTACGTCTTTGATAACAACGGCGTTTGAACCTATGTATGAATTATCTCCCACCAATATGTTGCCAAGGACCTTGGCGCCCGCCCCTATTACAACATTATTGCCTATGGTTGGATGGCGTTTCCCCTTCTCTTTTCCGGTCCCCCCCAGGGTCGCCCCCTGATATATGGTAACGTTATCCCCTACAATGGTAGTTTCGCCTATAACAACCCCCATGCCGTGATCTATAAAAAAACCTGAGCCTATCGTAGCGCCCGGGTGTATTTCGATGCCTGTAAAAAAGCGTCCGACCTGTGAGATCCACCTCGGGAAAAAAGGTATGCGTAACTTAAAAAGGGCGTTGGATGCCCTGTGGAAGATCAGCGCATGCAGTCCGGCATATGTCAACAGGACTTCTAAAAAACTTTTTGCAGCAGGATCACGATCGAATATGGCATCTATCTCTTTCTTGAAAAGCAGGGCCACTACGATCCAAAAAACGGCTACTATAAGGATTACGTTCAGCACAATACTAATGCATACTGTCATATGTCACCCCGGCTATGTTTGTCGTTCTACTACTGTCGCAACCGCATATGCGGCTATGGCATCTCCGCGCCCAAGAGACCCCACACCTTCATTGGTCGTCGCTTTTATATTGATCCGCGACTTGTCTATGCCTATTACAGCCGATATCACTTCGATCATCTTGTCCTTAAAAGGCATTATTTTAGGCTCTTCCGCTATTATCGCTACGTCGATGTTATTCACTGTGTACTTTTTTTCTGATACCATATGCGCTACCTTTTTCAATATCTCGCTGCTGGGTATATCCTTGAAATCAGGGTTTGTATTTGGAAAATGCTGCCCTATATCGCCAAGAGCGAGCGCGCCCAAAAGGGCGTCGGATATGGCATGAAGCATGACATCTCCATCCGAATACCCTATCAAGCCTTTTACGTAGGGTATTTCAACGCCGCCCAAAAAAAGTTTTCTCTCTTCAACTAGCCTGTGTATATCGTACCCTATACCAATTTTCATAATAGTACCTCGGCTATTTTTAGGTCCTCTCTGGTCGTTATCTTGATATTTTTGGCTGTGCCTTCGAGGATCCTGACTTTCCTGCCCATATATTCGAGGCAGGATGCTTCATCGGTTATCTCTTTATTGCTGCCTTTATATTTAAGGCACTGTTTAAGCAGGCCATATCTGAAAACCTGCGGCGTCTGAGCGCGCCAAAGGTTATTTCTATTAAGCGTTTTCCTTATCAATAAGTTTTTGTCCGCCAGTTTTACCGTATCTGTCTGTCGTATTGCCGTGATACAAGCGCCGTATTTATATGAACAAAGAACGGTCCTTTTTATCAGGTCCTTCGATAAAAACGGCCTCGCCGCGTCATGTATCAGCACAAGATCGCAATCTTCATCGACCAGGTCAAAGCAATTCCTGACCGACTCAGACCTTGTCTTCCCCCCCGCTGTAACAAAACGCGCTTTCGATATACCGTATTTATTTATTAGTTTTTTAAGGCGCCCTATCATACGGGCCTGGACCGCTACAATTATAGTATCTATATATTCGGATGAATTGAGGGTCTTAAGAGCATACGCTATGATAGGCTTACCGCCGAGCAGCACAAATGGTTTACTCTTACGCAATCCCAGCCTTTCCCCTGAACCGGCAGCCGGAACTATTGCGACTACTTTAGGACTCATTTCCCCTTCCAACCGCCCTGCGATCTTGGAGATTCCTCCAACTTGGCAAATATCATCCTGCCTGCGGATGTCTGAAGCACGCTTGTTACCACTACCTTTGCTACCTGCCCTATCAGATGCCTTGTGTTATCGACTACTACCATGGTCCCGTCATCAAGATATCCCACACCCTGGTTGTATTCTTTCCCTTCCTTGGAGATCCTGACTTCCATTGTTTCGCCGGGCAGCACTACAGGCCTCAGGGCATTGGCCAGTTCATTGATATTGAGGACGGTCACTCCCTGCAGCTCAGCTATCTTATTGAGGTTAAAATCATTAGTAACTACTTTTGCGCCGAAAAGCTGGGCCATCTTAACAAGCTTTGCGTCAACATCCTTTATGTCCGGAAAATCTTCTTCCTGGATCCTTACGTTTAGCTTGGAATTCTTCTGTAATCTGTTCAATATATCAAGGCCTCTCCTGCCACGGTTACGCTTAAGCGCATCCTGCGAATCAGCTATCTGCTGCAACTCTCTAAGGACAAACCTCGGGATCACTATCCTGCCTTCAACAAATTTTGTGTCCAGTATATCTGCTATTCTTCCGTCTATTATGACGCTGGTGTCAAGAAGCACTATATCTTCCCGCTCATCCTGCCGGACAAATTTTACATACGGTATAATAAGATTGAATTCATCCTTGCCCCTCATCGCTATGACCATGCCAAGGTAACAAAACACGAGTATCAATATTATCTGGAGGGAAGAAAAAAGTTCTATGCTCATCGGGATAAGCTTTAAAACGCTTGTAAGTATCCACGCCATAAAAAACCCGAATATAAGGCCGAATACCGCCGCAGAAAGATTCCTGACAGAAAATCTTCTCATACCTACTTCCATGAGGATTATTATGCTCGATCCCACAAACCCACATATAGCCCCGCCTATCTGCCACATCAGGGCATAGTTTCCCATGAGGATACCAACATAATAACCTACTATGGTACTTACTATTACGAAAAAAGCCCTTAAATATAATACCGTCATATATTTTCTCCTCGCTTCTTTTATTATTTATTGGCCCCGGGGCTTATTCAGAAGCTTCCAGGGGTTATTCCTGATATCTGCGGTAAATTCCTCTAAATTCTTATATACTGCGTCATCCGTCAACAGCTTCCCGACAGTCCCTTCACCGTTCTTCAGCCGGGTGACTATTACATTGACCGAATCCGTAAGGCTGCCGAGCTTTTCGAATATTTTATTCACCGAAGCCGGGTCCTTTCCAGTAAGGATATCTCCTTCATCCAAAAATTTCGAGCCTGTCCCCGGGGATATCTCCAGATATTTTTCTCCCATAAAACCGAGAGTATTTATAGTCGCGATGGCCTCGCTATCGATCTTGACGTTTTCCTTGATCCATGCGTATAGCTGGGCCTTCATCTTCTTTTCCTTTTCATTATAATATATCTTCAGCCCGTCGATCTGGCCAACACCGACACCAGCAAGCCTTACGGGAGCGCTCCCGCCTATCCCGTCAACAAAGTTAAAGTCTACTTTTATGTGGTAGCCGCGTTTTACCAGATTTATATCCCCTATCGAAAATACGATTATAAATAGTATTGCTATGCCGATCATTATGAATATGCCTACCTTTAATTCAAAAACCTTTTCACCGTCCATCAATACCTCCGATTTTATTATTTATATTAAATGCGCGAAATCTATACCTTCTGTTATGGGGCCCGCTGCGGCGCCAGTAATAAACTGTTTTACTATAGGATCGTTTGTGTTCTTTATCTGTTCAGGGTTCCCGTCCGCTATTATTTTTCCATTATAAAGCATAGTTATCCTGTCGCCTATCTTATAGGCGCTCGTCATATCATGCGTAACGGCTATAGATGTAATATTCAGCTTGGAATGCAATTGCACTATAAGATCGTTTATAGAATCCCCCATTATCGGATCCAGCCCTGTCGTAGGTTCATCGTACAAAATTATCCGCGGCCTCAAAAATATGGCCCTTGCCAACCCCACGCGTTTTCTCATACCGCCTGATAACTCCGCAGGTTTTTTATCCTCGATACCCTTTAGTCCGACAAGAGCAAGGCATTCTTCAACCCTCTTTGTGATCTCTTCTTTTGTTGCGCTGGAATGCTCCAGCATGCTGAATCCCACGTTTTCAAGCACGGTAAGAGAATCAAAAAGGGCCGCGCCCTGGAAAAGCATACCGAATTTCATCCTTATTTCGTTGAGCTCTTTTTCATCCATGCGCGTGGTATCTTTGCCGTCAATAAGCACATGCCCAGAATCGGGCTTCAGTAACCCTATTATATGTTTTAACAGGACGCTCTTGCCGCAGCCAGACCGCCCTATTATTACAGTAGTCTCTCCGTCTTTTATATTAAGATTGAGATTGTCCAGGACTTTATGCCCGCCGAAAGTCTTGGAAACATTTATTATCTCGATCATGAAAAATACCCTTTAAGTAAGGAAGTAAAATAACGCTGTAAAGAAACAGTCTGAAGCTATTATTAAGATGAAGCTTGTAACAACGCTGGCTGTCGTGGCCTTGCCTACTCCTTCTGCCCCGCCTTCCGTCTTCATGCCTTCAAAACAGGCAACTATGCATATTATCATCGCAAAGAACGAGCTTTTTATAAGCCCCGTATAAATATCCTTATATTTAAGGGCCTTCCATGTCATTTTCATATACATGGAATGGCTGACATTTAGCTTATGTACGCCTATGAGATATCCACCCAACCCGCCTATAATATCGGAATAAAGCGTTAATATCGGTATCATTATGAGCAGCGCGAGGAACCTCGGGACTACCAGATATTTTACGGGATTTGTAGCAAGCGTTTCCAGCGCATCGATCTGTTCGGTAACTTTCATAGTGCCTATCTCTGCCGTTATCGACGCCCCTGTCCTGCCCGCTACTATCAAAGCAGTCAATACAGGGCCCAATTCGCGCGTCATGGAAAGCGCGACTAAAGATGCTATGTACATCTCGGCAGAAAGCTTCTGCATCTGGTAAGCGCTCTGCAGCGCCAGGACCATACCCGTAAACAAACTTATAAGCGAAACTATCGGGAGACTGTCCACTCCTATCTTAGACATCTGCTCTACTATGTGGCGTCGCCTTAAAGGCGGTATCGGTATCCAAAAGAGTGTCTCACCCAACAGTATTGCTGTGCCGCCGGCATACCTGACAAATTCGATAAAACGCCTGCCTATGACCTGGGCGATATTCTTGAGCATTGCTCTCCCCTTTTAATTGCTTTTTAAAATTTATCTTTATGCTCTAAACCGAAAAAATTCTGGTTATCCCTTATCTTGACTTTCAAGCTGTCATTGGGATGCAGGTTGTACGAAAGCTCGTATTCGTCCCTGTCCCACAGGCTTTCGTCAACCTTATCATCATTTACAAATTTTTTGAAGCCTATATCTATATCCCCGGCGATCTTCTTTTGCATCCTGAATTCACGCACATCCTGCCATTTTGATGTATTATATTGATCCCAGAGTATGGTGTTCTCCCCTTCCGTTATCTTGAGGTTCTCAAAAAAGCTGTCTTTACCTATCCTCGCTAAGTCCATGTATCCGCCAAGAGTGAAGGATCCGCTTTCACGGGTTATGCGTGAATCGTCTATTGCTATGACCGGCCCATCACCCTTAAGATCGGCGCTCAAAAACTCGAATTTCATATCGCCGACTTTGCCTTTTTTTATTTCAAGGCGCACTTTGCTCCGGATCTTTTCAAGTGGCCCTTTAAGCTCCCATTTGCTGTTCATTGTCCCCGCAATAAATGACGCATAACGCGGATTGAATATAGCCAGTATCTGTTCAAGGTTTACATTATCCGTTACGGCTATCGCATCCACCATATACGGCTCTTTAAGCGCAAATTTGCCATTCAGATAACATATCTTCCCAAGATCAAGGTCGTTTATTTCAAATATCCCGTTGAACACCCTGTAAGACGCTTTTATGTCATTAAATGGCTTGTAGTTTAAAACAAGGTTTTTCGCTTCTATCTCTCCTTCGAAGCTCCCTTCCTTATTGCCCGAAAGGTCCCTGGATATGATATTCTTTATTATTGCCTCGCCCGTTATGTCAAAGTGATGCAGCTTAAGGTGGCTGGCAATTACTCTTAAGATCAGAACGCCGTCCGCCGCAAAATTGCCTTGTATCTTTGCAAGTCCTTCCCGTGGCCTGAGAATCACATCGACTATGCCGTTCTTTATCTTGCCGGATATCTCTATCCTGTCCCCGCTGAACAATCTTATATAACCCTTGATCGAAGCATCGTCTATGGCACCTTCGAGGACTATAAAACCGGCAAGCTCATGGCTCTTTGCCGCAAAATCGATAGCTATATAAGGTTTTGCTGAAAAAAGTCCTGGAAAAATAAAATTCCATACCCTGTAATTTGAAATTATGTTGTCTATCTCGACGATCTTGGAAGGACCGTTGGCTTCTTTTTTGAGTATCTTGACATCCTGGAGCGAGAAAGGCCTTATGATCCCTCCTCGTAGCTCGCCTATAGATATATCGATCTTCCTGCTAAAAACATCTTCGATCCTGCCTTCGGCCAGCACCTTGAACTGGGGCGCAAACGCTTCTATCCTGCTTTCAAAGAACGCAATAAAACTTAAAACCAAAAGTATGACCAAAAGCGCTTTAAAGCGCCTTCTAGCTCTTATGTTTCTCATGACGATTTCAAATAGTTGTAAATTCCAGGTGATCGGCCTTAGAGGTTACGCGAATCTTGGCGCCATTTTTATAACTCCCCTTTATGATCTCTTCGGCAAGTGGGTCCTCCAGGAATCTCTGTATGGTCCGTTTTAAGGGTCTGGCGCCGAATATCTTATCAAATCCGCGCTCTATGAGTAGATCCTTTGCTTCTTTTGTCAATTCTATATATATATTCTGGTCCTTCAGGCGAGATTCAACCTCGCTCATCTCCAATTCCACTATTTTTTCCAGATCTTCCCTGGTAAGCGGCCTGAACACGATTATATCATCTACCCTGTTTAAAAACTCGGGCTTAAACACCTTTTTAACCTCTTCGAACAAGCGCCCTTTCATCGTCTGGTATGTAACTTCTTCTTCCTGGGATTTAAATCCTATGGAGCCTTGTTTCTTTAATGTCTCAGCGCCTATGTTAGAGGTCATTATTATTATGGTATTTTTAAAATCAACCTTTCTTCCGAACGAATCTGTAAGGCGGCCCTCTTCCAGCATCTGCAGCAATATATTAAAAACGTCCGGATGCGCCTTTTCGATCTCATCCAATAGCACTACTGCATAAGGACGGCGCCTTACCTTTTCGGTCAACTGGCCCCCTTCTTCGTAGCCTACGTACCCCGGAGGCGCTCCTACAAGTCTTGATACGTTGAATTTTTCCATATATTCCGACATATCGATCTGGATCACCGCATCTTCGTCCCCGAACATGAATTCAGCCAACGCCCTGCCGACAAGGGTCTTGCCGACACCGGTAGGGCCCAGGAATACGAATGACCCTATCGGCCTGCGCGGATCCTTGATGCCGGCGCGTGAACGCCTGACAGCATGCGCTATGGCGCTTATCGCCTCATCCTGGCCTATAACACGCTTATGCAGGCCTTCTTCCATATTAAGGAACTTCACCTGCTCTTTTTCTTCTAATTTTATTATAGGGATGCCTGTCCATTTTGAGACTATAAAAGCAATATCGTCGTCTGTAACCTTCGGTTCAAATTTACCGCGCGACTCTTTCCACTCTTTCTTGATGCCGCCCAACTCTTCTTTCAGTTTTCGTTCATCATCCCTGAATTTCGCGGCCTTTTCAAAATCCTGGTTCTTGACACTCTGCTCTTTTTCCTTACGGACAGTCTCCATCTTATCTTCTATATGTTTTACATCCGGCGGCGCAGTCATCACTGAGAGGCGGGCACGCGCGCCGGCTTCATCGATCAGGTCTATAGCCTTATCCGGGAGATATCTTCCGGTAATGTATCTGTCAGAAAATTTTGCGGCTGCCTCCACGGCTTCATCTGTAAATTTTACCCTATGATGCGCTTCGTACTTATCGCGAAGCCCCTTTAATATCTCAATTGTTTCGCTTACCGAAGGCGGCTCGACCATAATAGTCTGGAAACGTCTTTCCAGGGCCGCGTCTTTTTCTATGTGCTTCCTGTATTCATCCAGTGTGGTAGCTCCTATGCATTGTATTTCACCGCGCGATAAGGCCGGCTTAAGTATGTTAGATGCGTCGATCGCTCCTTCTGCGCCGCCTGCGCCGACCAAAGTATGGAGTTCGTCAATAAAAACTATTATGTCTTCCGATCTTTTTATCTCGTCCATTACCGCCTTGATTCTCTCTTCGAACTGGCCCCTGTATTTTGTACCTGCCACCATTAGCGCAAGGTCCAGTATTATTATCCTCTGGTCACGCAATATCTCCGGGACATCGCCTGCCACTATCTTCTGCGCCAGGCCTTCTACGATCGCGGTCTTTCCTACCCCGGCTTCTCCCAGTAACACAGGATTGTTCTTTGTCCGGCGCGACAGTATCTGTATTACGCGCTCGATCTCATTTTTGCGGCCTATTACAGGGTCTAATTTATTATCCCTTGCCAATTTTGTGAGGTCCCTGCCGAACGCATCCAGGGCCGGCGTTTTTGCGTGAGATACTTTCTGGCCCATCTCATATCCGGGGATAGAAGAACCCAGAAGGTTCATCACCTCTTCCCTTACCCTCTCCAGTTCGAGCCCCAGGTTCATCAATACCTGGGAAGCCACGCCTTCGCCTTCCCTTATCAGCCCTAATAAAAGATGCTCTGTGCCGATATAATTATGCCCTAAAGCGCGAGCCTCCTCAGTAGCAAGCTCCATGACTTTTTTAGCCTTAGGCGTGAAAGGAAGGTCTCCTGAAATTACCGTAGTAGGGCCCGGCTGGACCAGTTTCTCGACCTCTATCCTTATCTTATCCGGCGTAAGGCCAAAGCTTGCCAGCACCGCAGCCGCAACGCCTTCGCCTTCCCTGACCAATCCAAGAAGTATATGTTCGGTCCCGATATAATCATGGTTGAATCTTTTTGCCTCTTCCTTAGCCAGGAGTATTACTTTTCTTGCTCTTTCCGTAAACCTGTTAAACATTGCCATTACAGACTCTCCTCATTTATATTCTTATTTTAATCTCTCCCTGATCAATTCTGCGCGTTTAATATCGCGCTCATTCGAACTTAATACCTTGTTTTCCAGTTTTTGAAGATGCGCAGGCTGTGTAAGTATAAGCAGCTCATTGACCATTCTTCTGTCAAGGTTCTTCACGATACCCAGGTCCACGCCAAGCCTTATGGCCGAAAGAAGCGCTATCGTTTCATTGCTGGTAATAATATGCGCATTCTTAAGTGTCCCGTATGCGCGCCATACCCTGTCAACAAGGGCTTCCTTATTTTTCGCGAGTATTTTTCTTCTTGTCGTTTCTTCGCGTCCTATGATCTGGTTTATGATCCTTTCGATATTATCTATGATCTCTTCTTCCGTCCTGCCTAAAGCAAGCTGGTTTGACACCTGGAAAAGATTCCCGCTGGCTTCCGTACCTTCCCCGTATAATCCCCTGATGTTGAGGCCTAATTTTGCCGTTGCCTGCAGGATCTTCCCTATCTGGCCGGTGAACACAAGGCTCGGCAGGTGAAGCATTATGGAGCCGCGAAGGCCTGTCCCCGTATTGGTCGGACATGCCGTAAGATATCCCCATTTCGTAGAATAAGCGAACGATAATTTTTTACTGAATTCCGTATCTATCGCGTCGATTATTCTCCAGCACTCCATCAGGTTCAGCCCTGATTGGAATATCTGTATCCTCAGATGGTCCTCTTCATTGACCATTATACTTATCATTTCTTTTGAATCGACTATAAGCGCTTTATATTCGACGTCCTTCGTATGCTCGGGGCTCATAAGATGCCGCTCTACGAGAAATAGCCTGTCGACTTCGGATAGGTCCTTAAGTCGCAAAAAAAGCGCGTCTTTAAGATAGGTTACGGATCTTGCCGCATCAAGCACTACCTTCAATATGTCTTCCCGCTGCGTCCTGTCGGCCCATTGTGAAAATGCCAATTTATCGAGATTCCTGGCCAACCTGGTCCTGGAAGACATAACTATATCGGAATTAGGCCCTGTCCCTTTCAACCACTCGCAATCATGCTTTAACAGATCATCCAATTTCACGATCAATTTTCCTTTGTTATTTTGTTTTCAAGTTCTTTTATTTTATCCCTCAGCTTAGCGGCCTCTTCAAATTCTTCCATCTGTATCGCCTTCTCGAGCTGGATCCTGAGATCCTGCAATGTCCTGGTATCCCGGATGGTTTTCCCGCCCTTTAACGGAACCTTGCCTACGTGCCTGTCTGAGCCATGGATCCTCTTCAATAAGGGCCCCAGCTCTTTCTTAAAGGCTTCGTAACACTCGCTGCAGCCAAGCCTGCCAAGTTTGCGGAAATTCTGGTATGTCAGGCCGCAATTCGGGCATTTTATCGAAATAGCTGTTTCAGGCTCAACGGTCGGACCCATATCGGTAAGGCCCGCCAGGAGCTCGCTAAGGCCGAAATGCTCTTCCATCTCGGCTCCTTTTTCCCGCGCGCAATCTTCGCATAGGTTCAGTTTTGATACCTGGTCATTAACTATCTCGGTTAAATGAACAGTCGCTTCTTTTTTGCCGCATATATCACAGAACATATCTTTCACCGTCCGTTTTGGTCAATTTTTTAAATTCATCCAGAAGACGCATCGTAATAGGGCCAGGCTTGCCGGCCCCGATCTGTTTCTTGTCGATCGCTGTTACAGGAATTATCTCAGCGGCCGTACCGGTAAGGAATACCTCGTCTGCATTATACAGGTCTTCGAGCCTCAGCATCTTCTCTTCAAAGCGCACATTTGCCGACCCCGCCACTTCCAGCACAGCATCTCTTGTTATACCTTCAAGGGCGCCGACATCTGTCGGAGGAGTAATAAGCTTTCCGTCCTTAACCATAAATATGTTATCACCCGTACATTCAGCGACATAATCATTATAAGAAAGCATTATCGCTTCTTCTGTGCCTGCCTTGATCGCGTCGATCTTTGCAAGGATATTATTAAGATAATTCAATGATTTTATTTTCGGATCAAGGGCCGTTGTAAGATTGCGCCTTGTCTTTGCCGTAACTATTTCCAGCCCATTCCGGTAAAACTTTTCCGGATAAAGAGCTATTTTATCTGTAATAATGAAAACGGTTGAAGACTTGCACTTTCTGGGATCGAGCCCAAGGTCGCCCGGCCCTCTTGTCACAACGAGACGGATATACGCCCCCTTAAGCTTATTTGCTTTCAGTGTCTTCACAATGGCCTTTTTCATATTGTCTTTGGTCATGGGTATTTTTAACTGGATGGCTTCGGCAGAGCGATATAGCCTGTCAATATGTTCTTTTAGCCTGAATATCAATCCGTCATAAGACCGTATGCCTTCAAACACACCATCCCCATATAAAAGGCCGTGATCAAAGACGGAGATAACCGCTTTTTCCTTTTTCACCAGTTTCCCATTAAGATATATAAGCATATATGTCCCCTATTTTGAGTATATATAATATATATAATAAATGTGCTGATGTCAAATGTAATTAGGAATAACAGAAAGGCAGGTTATACCAGCTTGCCGTCTTTGAGGTAAATTACGCGGTCAACCTTAGAAGCGATCCTTTCATCGTGGGATACTATTACCAGGGTGGTATTATTTTTTGACTTTAGTCCAAGTAAGAGCTCGTATATAGATTCGCTGTTCTTTGAATCAAGATTGCCTGTAGGCTCGTCACAAAGGAGAATGTCAGGCTCATTCACAAGGGCCCTGGCAATAGCCACTCTCTGCGATTCTCCACCGGATAAATGCGAAGGAAGATGGCTTATCCTATGCTCAAGGCCTACGATCTTTAACAGGTGCCTTGCCTTATCTTCCAGACACTGCCTGGCATTCCTTCTTTCCCGCTTATTTATCAAAGCCGGCAGCATGACATTTTCCAGGGCGGTAAATTCCGGCAGTAAATGATAAAACTGGAACACAAACCCTATCCTGCCGTTCCTAACTTCTGCCCTTTGTTTATCCGCAAGCCTGTACATGTTTGTATCGCCCAGGAACACCTTGCCTGATGTCGGCTTATCCAATCCGCCGAGGATATGCATAAGGGTTGATTTTCCGGCGCCGGATGGGCCTACCATTGCTACGGAAAGGCCCTTTTTTATCTCAACGCTTACTCCATTAACTGCCCTTACCTCTTTTGTGCCTGTTTTGTATATCTTATGCAGGTCTTTTGCCGATAGTAACTGGTCATTCATAACGGAGGGCCTCTACCGGATCGAGTCTCGACGCTTTATACGCCGGATAGATCGTAGCCAAAAGGCTTATAAGGATACTGGACAGGACTATGACAAGAATATCCTGCGGCTCTAATTTTACAGGCAACTTATCTATATAATATATATCCTGCGGCAATGAGATAAATTTGTATGTTTTCAGGCACCAGCACAAGGCCACCCCTAAAGCCGTACCAAAGGCGGTTCCCAGGATGCCTATCATGCCGCCTTCTATGGCAAATAGCACCATTACATTATTATTGCTTGCGCCGATCGACTTGAGTATGCCTATATCCTTTGTCTTTTCGAGGACTGTCATTATCAGGGTGCTGGCAATATTCAGGCATGCAACGATCACTATAAGCGTCAATATAAGGAACATTACGGTTTTTTCCAATTTCAGCGCGGCAAGAAGATTCTTGTTCTGTTCCATCCATGTTCTGACAATAAAGGCCGTGCCCAATCTTCTCAATAGATCCCTTTTTACCTCTAAGGCGTTGAATTCGTCATCGATCTTTATGCCGATACCGCTGACCAGGCCCGATACGGCAAAAAGCTCCTGCGCCTTCTTCACGTCCACGAAAACAAAATTCATGTCATATTCATACATGCCGGAAGTAAATATGCCGCATACCTTTAATGTCATTCCTTTTGTATCCGACGGGGACACTAGCGTTATCTTATCCCCCAACCGCAGCCGCAGCTTCGAAGCCAACTCATTGCCTATGACAATACCGTCCTGGCCGAAATTTAAAGTTCCTTGCGTCAGATATGCTTTTATCTTACTTATCTTTTCTTCGCCTGCGCTTTCTATGCCTTTGACTATAACACCTGTAACGTTTTCATTTCTGCGTACAAGGGCCTGGCCGTGCAAATAAGGCGCAACCGCAACGACATGCGGGGCCTCAAGGATCTTAGCGATAAAATCCTGCGAAGAGCTCACGCCGTAATCTGATTCTACGACCAGGTGCGCGTTCATCCCTATTATTTTTTCCCTGAGATCATTATCAAAACCGGACATTACCGAGATGACCACGATAAGCGCGGCAACGCCGACGGCTATGCCGAGTATTGATATCATGCTTATTATGGATATGAATTTCTCTTTATGCCTTGATGTGAGATATCTGAGGGCTACAAAATAGAGCCAGTTCATTCAACGTTTTCTGGTTTTAACTGCGGGAACAGTATGACATCCCGTATGGACGGTGAATTTGTCAACACCATAACCAGCCTGTCTATGCCTATACCCAGTCCGCCTGCGGGTGGCATGCCGTACTCCAGGGCACGGACAAAGTCATAGTCTATTTTATTTTTCCTATCCTTGACGCCTTCCAGATCGGCTTCGAAACGTTTTGCCTGCTCTATCGGATCATTAAGCTCCGAATACGCATTCGCCACTTCCATTCCGCCCATATAAAGCTCGAACCGGTCTGTAAGAAGAGGGTTATCCCTTCTGCATTTGGCAAGCGGGCACATTTCTTTAAAAATATCTACGACGAACACGGGGTGGTTATGCGCCTTTGGCTCTATCAACTCACCCACTATGTTGATGATCTGGGTCCTGGATAATTCTTTTCCTTCGATCTCGATTCCTTTATTCTTTAATTTCTTTATCCATTCTTCCTGGCTTTCATCGGGACTTATGCCGAACTGTTCCTTCATGAGGTCAGCAAAAGAGATCTTTTCCCATTTGGACAGGTCTATTGTCTTACCCTGATATTCGAAAGAGGCCTTGCCTAAAATAGACTGGGCCAGGCTCGTTATAAGCTCCTCCGTTAATTTCATCATCCCCGCGCAATCTGAATATGCCTCATAAACTTCCAGCATAGTGAATTCAGGATTATGCCTGGTGGAAATACCTTCGTTCCTGAAATTCCTGTTGACCTCATAGACCTTATCAAGTCCGCCCACTAAAAGCCTTTTAAGGAAAAGTTCGGGCGCTATCCTCAGATAAAGATCTATACTCAAGGCTTCATGATGCGTCTTAAAAGGTTTTCCCGCCGCGCCACCGGGTATAGACTGCATCATAGGCGTTTCGACCTCAAGAAATCCTTTGGAATCAAGAAAAGAGCGTATATGGCTGACCACCCTCGACCTGGCGACAAACACTTTTCTTACGTCATCGTTCATGGCCAGATCTACGTAACGCTGCCTGTACCTGGTTTCAACATCCTTAAGGCCGTGCCATTTTTCCGGAAGCGGCCGCAGCGACTTTGACAGGATAACAAGTTCAGTGGTTTTTAAGGACGGTTCGCCCGTCCTTGTTTTAAAGGTTTCTCCCTTCACCCCGACAAAATCACCTATATCAAGGTTGTTCGATAGCTCAAAACCGGCCTCTCCAACGATATCGGCTTTAACATAAAGCTGTATCTTCCCTGTGGAATCTTTAAGGTCGTAGAATTTTGCCTTCCCATGTTCGCGGCATGCCATCAGCCTGCCCGCCAGTGTAACGGATTGCCCCTCGGTAAAATTATCCGTGATCTTCTTTATGGTAGCTGTGGTATCAAATCTGCCGCCATACGCATAAATGCCCTTATTATTTATTGCATCAAGTTTCGCTTTTCTCTGCCTGATAAGCTCGTTCTCTTCGTGTTCGATCGTCATATAAGTTCCCTTCTATATTCAGACAATTATATACCACCTATATGCCAGGGTCAATACTATATTGCGCATCAAGATATTACTTGACCTGCCGACGGGAGGCGTGATATCGTATTTTTCTGATGAAATACGATCATATCGAAAGCGACCGTAATATCGTTGAAGGCTGCATAAATAAAGACTTGGCATGCTGGAACGCCTTGATATCAAAATACTCCAGGCTTATATACATATCCATAGAAAAACGCCTTAAAAAATACGGTTTTACGCTTCCGCAGCATGACATAGAAGATATCCGCCAAAATGTACTGTCTTCTATATGGAAAGAAGACAAGCTGAAAGATGTGACAAGCAGGGAAAATATTTCTTATTGGCTGTCCATAGTATCCGGAAATGCCGCGATAGCATACATGCGAAAGCCGGATACAAGAAATATAAATAAGACATTATCGCTTGACGAAACAAGATATGAAAAGAGCGCATATGATACGATAGCCGCCGGCACATCAGGTCCCGATAGCCATATTCTGAGAAAAGAAATGGAAGAAAAAATAGATAAAGCCATCAAGGGGCTTTCATCAAAAGAGAAACTTATTATAAGGCTTATGCTCTTCCATGAAAAAAAGCACTATGAAATCGCGGAAATGCTCGGCGTGCCGGAGGGTACGATATCGTCCTGCATCAAAAGAGCAAAGGATAAATTAAAAGGTTGTTTACAGGATTTTAAATAAAAAATGCAAGAATTTTGACCATTTTAGCGTCTTATATATGTGGGAGGTTTTCATGACAGAAACAGGAAACAAAGTAAACATTCATCCTTCAGAAGCCGAATTATCCGATTATCTTGGTGGTGTTTCGGCAGGCAACGACAAGACAAAACTGGAAAATCACATAGCCTGCTGCCCTGAATGCCTGACAAGGATAGTTTCCGCTTATGAAGCAGTAAGGGACTTCGAAAAAATGAATCCGGACAAGAAAAGGAAGGGGCGTATCATGAAAAGGCTTAACATTTATTTAATTCTTGCCACTGTCTCATTTATACTATCGTTTATCATACCTCAGTATTTTATACAGCTTCTCACCGCTACTCTACTTTTAGGTATAAAATGGGTAGCGGATGCCAAATCCACAAAGATGCTTGTCATGATATATGAGGCCTGGAAAAATGGCGGTGAAAAAGAAGCGTCCCGTATTTTAAAGACGCTTGACCAAAACCCAAAAAACCGCCTGTAAAATATCGTTGACTTACTGATCCTGATTTTACGCTTATACCCTATCGTTATTGTAACTCCTTTTAATCCAATCTGTTACAACTCCAATTAAAAATATTTTAAAAAAAATTGCAAGAATTTTCCCACTTTTAGCGTCTTTATATATGGGGAAAACCGAAAGGAGGTGAAAAAAAGATGCTAAAGGAGGATTTAAAACTGGAAGTGGCAAGGATCCATAAACTTGATGGCAGCGGCTCTACAAAAGCCTTCTGTGACTTGTCTATCCTTGACAACTTTGTAATCAAGGGGGTACGGGTAGTAGAGGGCGAAAAAGGGCTGTTTGTAAGTATGCCGCGCGAAGCCGGAAAGGATGGCAAATGGTATAACACCGTAACGCTTCTTAATAAAGAAGTAAAAAACGAAATAGAAAAACTCGTTCTTGAGGCATACGGAGCTTAAGATGGGCCGGGAGAAGAGGAAGACGGGTAATATCGGTGAATGCTTGGCCTGTTCTTACCTGAAGAAAAAAGGATACAGGATACTTGAGCGTAACTTTCGCACAATATTCGGTGAGATAGATATTGTAGCAAGGCTCAATGAAATCATGGTCTTCGTAGAGGTAAAAACAAGGCTGACCTCTTCTCTCGGCCCGCCGTACCTTGCAATAACAAAAGTAAAAGAAAGGCACATAATCAAAAACGCTATCTTTTATCTTAAGGCACACAGGATCATAGAAGTACAATGGAGGATAGATATCGTGTCAATAAAATTGAACGATAAGTACGAAACCGAAAAGATAGAATTGATTGAAAATGCCGTAGAGGATAATTATATATAAATTCAGGAGAGACAAAAATGATCTCAAAGATATATTCAAGTTGTGTATTGGGGGTTGATGCTTATGAGGTAACCGCTGAGGTCGATATAGGAGGAGGTCTGCCGCATTTCAGCATAGTCGGCCTACCGGATATCGCCATAAAAGAATCCCGAGACCGTATAAAATCAGCCATAAAAAATTCCGGCTTCTCCTTCCCTTCGACAAAGATAATAGTAAACCTGGCTCCTGCAGATATAAAAAAGGAAGGCGCTTCATACGATCTTCCCATCGCGCTTTCTATCCTATCGACTGAAAATGTGATAGATTTCAACCTTCTGAATGATCATATATTCTGCGGAGAGCTTTCTCTGGATGGGAAAATAAAACCCATTAAAGGCGCACTTCCAATTGCCATTGCTTTAAAAAAAATGAATAAAAAGATCTTTATACTGCCTAAGGAAAATTCAAAGGAAGCCGCTACGGTCAAAGGTATTGAGGTTTATCCGGTATCAACATTGAGAGAGGTCGTAGATTTTTTAAATAAAAAAATCTCAAAAAAACAGGAAGAGTTGAATATTGAAAATATATTTAAGAGAAATTCGAAGTACAGATCTGATTTTAGTGAGGTTAAGGGGCAGGAGCATGTAAAAAGGGGGCTTGAGGTAGCTGCTGCGGGCGGGCATAACATCCTATTAATAGGACCGCCGGGTTCCGGGAAGAGCATGCTAGCCAAGAGATTGCCTACCATACTCTCAGAAATGACACTTGAAGAAGGGCTTGAGACTTCCGGCATACACAGCATAGCGGGGATACTGCCAAAGGATAAGGTAATATTAGGGACACGGCCATTCAGGTCTCCACATCATACAATATCTGATGCGGCATTGCTAGGGGGCGGCACAAATCCAACTCCGGGAGAAATAAGCCTGGCCCATAACGGAGTTCTTTTTCTGGATGAATTACCGGAATTCAAGAGGAACGTTTTGGGGGTACTGAGACAACCTATGGAAGATGGCCAGGTCACGATAGCGAGGGTAGCAAATACATTGACCTACCCTGCCAAATTCATGCTGGTTGCCGCAATGAACCCTTGCCCCTGCGGATATTTTACGGACCCGAAAAGAGAGTGCCACTGTACGCCCTTTCAGACACAGAATTATCTTTCTAAAGTATCCGGCCCATTACTGGACAGGATCGACATACATCTGGAGGTACCAAGGCTTAAATACGAAAATCTCACCGATAAGAGACGTGGTGAACCTTCTACGGAAATAAGAAAACGTGTCGACATGGCTCGGGACATTCAGAAAAAGCGGCAAAAAAACGACGGTACGTTCTTTAACGCTCACCTGGAACCAAAAGAAATTGAGGCATATTGTGCCCTGGATAAGGAGGCTGAAGAACTGTTAAAGCTGGCCATACTTGAATTAGGCATATCGGCAAGGGCTTACGACAAGATATTAAAGGTATCCCGCACAATAGCGGACCTTGACGGCAAAGACGTTATAGAAGCTCATCACATATCCGAGGCTATCTCATACAGGAGTTTAGATAGGAACCTATGGGGATAATTATATAGACTTATGCGGCTTCCGCGAACCTGCGTGCAGCTTCGCGCAGGACCTTCAGTTTCTCATGTTCCACTATTCCGGATACTTTACCGAGAGCGTCTATTATCTTCTTTACTATATCTGTTATGTCAAAAATAGTGACATATCTCAGGTCCGTAACTGGGTCTCCATAGACTTTAAAATAATAGTACCTGGCAGTATGGACCTTTGCAGTTACATCGGCTATTGTTTCAGCATAGGCAATTCTTTCATCCGCAGACTTCCCCTTATTCAACTCGTCTATCAAAGCCTTCTGTTTATCATTCGTGACTATCGCAGCGACTTTTATGCCGGACCTCGCCAATTTTGGCAAAAATATTCCCAG
The DNA here is from genome assembly GCA_964534705.1 of uncultured Planctomycetia bacterium. Taxonomy (GTDB): domain Bacteria; phylum Omnitrophota; class Gorgyraeia; order 2-01-FULL-45-10; family 2-01-FULL-45-10; genus CAZHPY01. Next base: position 40,925 of record CAZHPY010000004.1, read on the forward strand.
TCCGTTATCAAAAGTAACTTTTTCTGAAAAGATAAATGTTGATTTATCCTTTTCAAGTATATTTTCTATACGTAAAAGGCGCGATAGCTCCTCAAGGAACACGGTTGTGTTTAGATGATTCTCATACCATTCCTGATGAAGAGGCTGTTCATCCTCTGAGGGTTCTTCTGATACAATGGGCAGCGCCGGCACAAAGTCCATTAATGTGGCATCTTCGCCGATCTTTGCATCAAGGCTTTTCACATGTATCTTGCCCAAGGCAAGTAAAACTGCTCCGATATCATATCCCATACTATCGGCAAATTCAGTCATTAGTTCTGTTTCCGACAATTCCCTGCTGTGCTCCATTTCGGATCTAACCTTGAATTCCCTGAACTTTCTTCTGATCTGCCTCAGGCTTTCCGGCTGATCTCGATAATACAATATCAAGTTGATGCATTTGAGATATGTATGTAGATAAGCAATATAGGACGACTGCCTCAGATCATTCTTAAGCAGATTAGCATATATATTATGCCGCATGCTTGCCTCCAACAGCAGTTCATAGGCCAGCGATTTTCTGCTTTCATCTTTGTACTTTTTTATCCGATCCAGGTGCCTTTCTATCAACCAGTCTCTTGCACCCACCCTTATTTTTTCATCGCATGAAAATAATAAAAGCCCCGCTTTTCCATAATCATCTTCTGATATCGTTTTTACTTTCAACAAGGCAGATAAGCAGGCCTTCTCTTCTTCAGTTGCCTTGCGTATATATTCTTTTAGCTCCTCCCGCTTCCCTGAATCTTCAGCCAATATATCTATTAAACCGTAAACGGTACTTAATCCGAATTGGCGCAACAACAGCCTGAATTGCAGGTATTTCTTTTCTTCATCATTCAAAAGACGGTCTAATGGAGGCATTTTTGCCTTTTCTTTACGCATATATGAAAAGTTTCTGGTAATAAATTCGGGGTTTGCTATTATTTTTGCCACCAAAACATTAGGGATGTTAAACCCCGGTATCACTGCCTTTAACTTCATAAATTCAGTTGCATAACTTTTTATCTCGTTTTCTTTCCGTGAACCGCGTAGTACAAGAGAAAGGCAATAGCTCTCGTTTATGCCAACCTCTTTTAGGGTTTTGATAATACCCTTTATCTCTCCTTCCTTCCGGGAGCTTATAAGGACAGAGGCAGTATGAAATCCCTCGCTGATGCCAAACCCCTTAAGGACATTGACAAGGCCTTTCATCTCTTCTCCCTTGCGTGAACTTGCGAGGATAAGGGCAAGATGATAAGATTCGGTAATACCAAGCTCCTTCAGGGTACCAACAATAGATCTTATTTCTTTTTCCTTCCGGGCACCACGCAATATTATGGAAAGGTGATAACCCTTGGTTATCCCAAGTCCTTTCAAGGTCCTGACAATGCTCTTTATCTCTGTTTCCTTCCGGGAACTTGTAAGGATATAAGCAAGGTGGGCCCCTTCGGTTATACCAAGCTCTTTCAATGTATCTACAATAGATTTTATCTCTTCTTCCTTCCTTGCGCTGCGCAGTATGAGTGAAAGATTCGCGCCTCCTTTTATGCCAGCCCTTTCCAGTGTATTAATAATATCCACTATCTCTTTTTTCTTCCGGGCGCTGTGCAATATAAGGGAAAGGTGATAACCCTTGGTTATCCCAAGTCCTTTCAAGGTCCTGACAATGCTCTTTATCTCTGTTTCCTTCCGGGAACTTGTAAGGATATAAGCAAGGTGGGCCCCTTCGGTAATGCCCAGCCTTCTCAGTGTTTTTACAAGAGATTTTACTTCTTTTTCCTTCCGGGAACTTGTAAGGATAGGTGCAAGATAAGCACCTTCTGTGATACCAAATTTCTTCAAGGTTTTGATAATGGTTTTTATCTCTTCTCCATTGCGTGAATTTGTAAGGATAGGGGCAATATAAGCACCTTCTGTAATGCCAAAATCCCTCAGTGTGTTAATAAGCTCTTTTACCTCTTCTTCCTTCCGCGAACTTGTAAGAATAAGAGCAAGATGATAACCTCCGGTTATGCCAAGCATTTTAAGGGTATTTATAAGACTCTTTATTTCTTTTTCCTTCCGGGAACTATGCAATATCATGGCCATATGAGCACTCTTAGTAATGCCAAACATCTTCAGGGTCTTGACAACCGATCTTATCTCTTCTTTTTCCCGTGCGCTGTGTAGAATCTGGGCAAGATGAGTGCTGCCGGTAATCCCAAGTTCTTTTAGAGTTCTGATAAAAACCTGGACATCTTCTGCTTTTCTGGAACTCGCGAGTATGCTGGCAATATGGTTGCTTTCTGTGATACCAAGCATTTTAAGGGTATTTATAACAGAGCTCACATCTTCTGCTTTTCTGGAACTTATGAGTATGCGTACAATATGATGGCTTTCGGTGATATAAAGCTCCTTTAGGATATTAATAAGAACTATCATCTCATCTTCCTTACGGGAGCTGCGCAGGATCAGGGTGAGATGATTGCTCTTAAATACAAAAGATCCGTTATCTTTACACAGGAATGATAACCGCAGAACTTCTAACCTCTCATTCAGCTTTATAATCTTTGATATTTTATCTGCCTGCGCAGGACTGAAATATGGCTTGTTATTTTCACATAACCCCTGCAGCAACCTGCTTATTTCTTTATCAACATCCTTTCTTTTGATCTCTTTGCCGTCAGCTTTCGCCAGAAGCGCCCTTACATCACTGATGACTTTATCAAGAACTTTGCTGTCGGTGCGCCGAGCCTTATCTCCTGCCATCATATAATCTCTGTTAATAACATCCGGGTGCATGGCAAAAACAAGGTTTACGAATTCCCGGACCAGTAATTTATCTATAATACGGCCGTTTCTCTCTACCTGATGTTGTAATCTGACATTATCTTTTTCAAAATTCTCTCGTGCTGATCGTATAAAAGAATTTATATTCTGCGGAGTATCCGGGTTTTTGGCTATTAACCCTTCGTCAAATAATTCTTTCGCCCTCGTAGACCTTGCCCTTATCTCATGAAAAAGTCTGGCTATTATCTTACGCCTGCCTTCTTTTGAGTGCTTTTCATCTTCTAAAGCAAACGCTGAAATATATGCGCCTGCATGCCCCCATGCTCTTCTGCCTTCAAATAAAGGTAGGTCATCTTCGTTTTTCACAAATATGACCTGTATTTTACCTCCGGAAGATCTAAGGGTTGTATTAAGTCTTGTAAGCATATTTGCTGCGCCACAGGCATCGATAATGCCCATGAACTCTTCTTCAAGATATGGAATAGCTGATAGACTCCTGGCTTTAGTGGAATTTTGTCTTATAAGCTCATCTATAGGGCCTTGATGCGCGACAAGGCGCTCTTCCATCATGTCATATAGTTTCTGGTAGATTTTAGGGTTTCCTGCTTGGGGGGCAAGTGTACTTGTATCAGCCAAAACGATTGTGTCGGCGCAAAATAGGCATACTAAAACCATCTCTACAGCCTTGAACAAAACATTATATTTGTCTTTATGAAAAGTCATAATAACCCGAATTACGCGAACTTCTGGACCTCGTATATTCCCTTGAGTTGTTCATAATTCAGAGG
>CAZHPY010000005.1:0-40964 GCA_964534705.1 uncultured Planctomycetia bacterium
ACATAAGGAGATATGCATGGAGATAAAATCTAACGAAGTATATACCACACAGGAGGCCCAACAACTGCTCAAGGTAAGCCCCAGCACCACTATGCGTCTGATAAAGAAGGGGATAATACGTGCTGCCAAGGTCGGCAAGCAATACCGCATATTGGGCAAGGAGCTGCTCAGGGTCGTATCGCCGAAATTAGAGGACAAGGTCGGTAAGGCATATAATAAAGCGCGCCAGTGGGTGCATGAAGACGTTGACGCTTAATAGCCGAAACTTAAGGCGTATCCGATAGTTATGAAAAAAGCGAAGATCATAAATCAGACCCTTATCTATTCAATAAGTAATTATGCCGTCTTAGGCATAACTTTTTTTATAGGCCTGGTAACTAAAAGAATATTGAACGTTTCCGGCGCAGGGGAATGGGCGTTCATATTAGCATTTCTACCGTTTGGACTATACCTGGATCTTGGGATATTAAATGCCATATCCAGGCAGATACCGCGCGAATTAGGCGGTGGTGATCCGGCAAAAGCCGAAAAGATAAAAAATGTAGCTTTTACATTTTTAGTGATAACAGGTATAATTGCTATTGCTGTATTTTTTATAGCGTCACTTTTCGTTTCAGGAAATCAGACTATCAAACTGGGGTTGTCGCTGCTTGGTTTTCTGGTGCTCTTTACTCTCCTGTATAATCTGAATATCCATATTTGTTGGGCTACAAAAGAAATCGTTACGCTTAGCAAGATAATCATAATAAACGGCATAATCGTCGGCATATTCAATATCGCTCTTGTTATAAAATTCAAGGCAATGGGCATGGTCATAGGAACAATACTTGCGACTATCCTGATGTTTTACATTGCCAAGAGGCTCGGCGGGCAGTCATTCCGTTTGGATTTCAACATAAGGGAATACGGGGGTCTTATAAAGATAGGTTTCCCGATCAATACGGTAGCTATCCTTGTCGCATTCTTCATGAATATTGATAAGATAGTTGTGGGCAGATTTATCGGTATAGACCAATTGGGGCTTTATACCGTTGCGCTGATGGCAACTGCGACTACAGCTAAGCTGCCATCGGCTTTTTCATTAGTCCTTTTCCCATATTTTCAGGAAGAATACGGTAAGCATAAAAACATAATGACGCTAAAGGATAAATATGTAAGGAGCCTGTTCTGCATAACGCGTCTTCTTCCTGCCTTGCTCGTCTTCATATGCCTTTTTATGTCAATTATAATAACTTATTTTCTGCCTAGATTTATTGCAGGCATAATACCGATGTTTATACTTCTGCTCGGCTATTATTTTATGCTCGCCAAGGATATGCCCTATTCGCTTCTTTATACGATAAACAAACAAAAGATGATAGTTTTGATCTTCATGTTCATCCTTGGTTCTTATGTGCCGGCGATCATATTTGTCGCGAAGCATAATTATGGAATAACCGGAATAGCCATAGCGACGGCCATAGCATATTTTTGCTATTTTGTGTGCCTGTTCCTGCTGGCATTCAGGTACATACTTACTTTTAAGGAACTTCTCATGGAGTTGTCAGGCGTTATGGCCATATATTTATATGCAGTGACGGCATTCTTTCTGATAAATAGGTTCATATTTTTTAATAACATGGTCCTTTCTTCTTTTGTAAAGATGGTATTATTCCTTATTTTATATCTTCCGATTGTCGTGCATGTTGAACGGAAGGAAGGCATATTTAAACTTTTGGCAGGAAATATACGCAGAAAGATATCGATATGAAGAATATCACTAATATATCCCTGGATGCGCCTAATATTGGCAGATCAGAAAGAGCGCGCCTCAATTACGCAATAGATAAAGGATTTGTCTCGACGTTTGGGCCGTTCGTGCCCGAATTCGAACGAAAATTCGCAAAATATGTAAGAGCAGGAAACGCCGCGTCGACGCAGAATGGCACAGCGGCGCTCCATATCGCGCTTCATGAGTTAGGAATAAGCAAAGGAGACGAGGTTATAGTGCCTGTTCTAACATTTATCGCGACTGCAAACCCTGTTACTTATGTAGGGGCAAGGCCGGTATTTGTAGATGTCGATGCGGATACATGGAACATAGACCCTGTCCAGATAGAAAAGAATATTACAAAAAAAACAAAAGCGATCATACCGGTGCATCTTTATGGGAACCCCTGTGACATGGATGCCATAATGCGTATAGCAAAAAAATATCGTCTTTATGTGGTAGAGGATGCGACCGAAAGCCTTGGCGCGATGTATAATAAAAAACATACCGGTACATTCGGAGATTTCGGGTGTTTCAGCTTTAACGGCAACAAGGTTATCACTACAGGCGGCGGCGGAATGGTGGTAGGGAAGGACAGCAAGAAGATCAGCCATATACATTTTCTTGTAAACCAGGCAAGGGACGAATCAAAAGGATATTATCATCCTGAAATAGGCTTTAATTATAGGATGACAAATATTCAGGCTGCGCTCGGACTAGCCCAGATAGGGCGCCTCGGTGAATTTATGCGTAAAAAAGCCCTGTTTCGCAGCATATACAAAAAAGAACTGAAAGGGATCGATTGCATAGATTTTCAGGGAGAATATGAAGGATCGGAAGCGTCTTTGTGGTTCACATGCATAAAATTCAATCAGGATGTCGATCTAGTAGTTCTTCAGAAAAGATTGCGCGGGAACGGCGTACCTACGAGGCGGGTCTTTATGCCTATTACTGGGTTTCCTCCTTATCTGAACAATAATAAACGTATGTTTAAAAATGCATATCATATTTATGAACATGTATTATGTTTGCCCAGCTCAACAATTAATTCCCCCGACTCTATCAGGTATGTCTGCAAAAAAATAAAGGAGAACATATAATGGCTCGAAAACAGATCGTCTTGATCGGAGGCGGAGGATTCTGCAGGGTTGTTATCGATGCGTTATCAGCCTCCAGGCAATTCAGTGTATACGGGATCGTTGATGAAGCAATGAAGGGTATGTCTGTTATGGGCATAAAAGTCGTAGGTAACGATTCGGATCTGCCGGTAATATATAAAAAGGGCGTCAGGGCCGCATTTATATGTATAGGGACCCTGTTCAATAATGAAAACAGGAAAAAGATATATAAATACATCAAGGGTATAGGTTTTAGCGTGCCATATATCACCCACACACGGTCCATAATAGCGAATGACGTTAATATAGGGGAAGGAAGTTATGTTGCAGCAGCCGCCGTGATTAATACCGGTTCCAAAATAGGGAAAAATGTCATAATAAATACACACGCTTCCATAGATCATGATTGCAATATAGGTGATTATGTCCAGGTCGCACCAGGCGCTGTGCTATGCGGGAATGTCATGGTCGGTAATGAATCGCATATAGGGCCCGGCGCTACAGTTATCCAGAATATAAGCATAGGAAGAAATGTAATATTGGGCGCCGGCAGCGTTGCGGTTAAGAACATAAAAGATGGCATAAAGGCATTAGGCGTGCCGGCCGTAAAAATAAGTAAAAGATGAATATCGCTTTAGGGACCGTATATTACAGCTCCGCAAAGGAATATTTAAGCCAGTTTTTAAAGTCTTTGGAAGAACAGAAGTTTAAAGACTTTACGCTGCTGATGATAAATGATAGCCGGGAAGACATAAGAAAAGCGTTAAGATCCCGCGCATCGCGCTTAAATGCCATAGTGGTCGATATAAAACAAGGCATGAGCCAGGCTGAATCAAGGAGCATATTAATAAATGAAGCCTATAAAGCAAAGACAGATCTGCTTATTTTCCAGGATATAGATGATTGTTGTGATAGAGAGCGTATCGGCCTTATATCAAAAGGAATATCGGGCTATGATTTTGTGTTCAATAATATAATATTGACAGATCATGCAGGGGAAAAGCGCCAGGACGGTGAGTTTATAAGAAAGGACCTGCAAAAGAATATTTCCGGTTACAAGGAATTATTGGATAAAAATATGCTGGGTCTTAGCAATACCGCCATCGATCTTAAGAAGGCGCATCTTAACGGAGTAAACATACCAAAAGATATTATTGCGGTAGACTGGTGGATCTTTACAACATTGCTTTTGGGAGGCCTTAAAGGCGGGTTTATTAAAGACACAAGTTCATTTTACAGGCAGCATAGCAACAACCTGATTGGTGGTATCGGCGTGTTAGACGAGAGGCGCCTGGACACCGGCCTTAATGTTAAGCGTGCCCAGTATCGGTATTTTTCAAAGTTAGGTTATAAAGAATACGCGTTAAGGCTGGATGCTATTGATCTTCTTGATCTATTTTTGAAAGGCAGAGGCAAAAAAAAGGCATACATAGAATGTGTAAACATGAAATTAGCCGGCAAAAAATTGGTGTGGTGGGAAAATATAAAAACAATAAAGGAGCTGGGCCTGGCATGATAAGGATAGGGAAAAAGGTTATAGACAATTTCAGGAGACCTTATATTATTGCCGAGATAGGAGCTAACCATAACGGAAGCATCGCCCTTGCAAAAAAACTTATCAGGGAAGCTTCTTCTGCAGGCTGCGATGCGGTAAAATTTCAATCATGGACGAAGGAAACGATATTTTCAAGCCAGTTTTACAAAGAGCACAGCGCAGACAGGGATAAAAATTTCGGTGACAGAAATCTTGAAGAAATGATCGAATTATTCCAGCTTTCTAAAGATGCGCATGCCGGGCTTTTCGCCTGCGCCAGGGAGAATAATATTGAATTTCTGTCAACGCCTTTTTCAAATCAGGAAGTAGATCTCTTGGATAGATTAGGTGTTAAGGCATTCAAGATCGCCTCTATGGACCTTAATAATTATGGCTTTATTGAATATATCGCTTCTAAACAGAAACCGGTGATTTTATCGACGGGGTTGTCCTCGTTAACTGAGATAAAAAATGCCGTGTCAGTTGTGCGCAGGGCAGGCAATAAAAAACTTATTCTGATGCACTGTGTCGCTGTCTATCCGCCGAAGGAAGACGCTATTAACCTGTATAACATTGACATGCTGAGGGACCTCTTTCATATCCCCATAGGTTTTTCTGATCATAGCATAGGTATCATAACGGCATTGGCCGCGGTTGCGCGCGGGGCGTCTGTAATAGAAAGGCACTTTACGCTGGATAGGTCCATGCCTGGTTGGGATCATGCTATCTCAAGCGATCCGGAAGAGATGGCAGAATTAGTTAAAGAATCGAAAAAAGTATCTTTAGCGTTGGGAAGATATGACAGGATACTTAGCAAAGAAGAAGAAGTAAAGAAAAAGTCGTTCCGCAGGAGCATAGTGGCGGCTAACAATATCAGAAAAGGGCAGATAATAAAGAAGGCCGACCTTGATTATAAAAGGCCGGGGACCGGCTTTGAGCCTGAATACAGCGCTCAGATAATAAATAAGAAAGCCAGGAGAGATATAGGTAAAGACCAGTTAATAAGAGTGGGGGATTTTTAAAGATGAAGTATTCGGAATTACTGCTTAAAAAGGGAAAGAAAATAGGCGTGTGGGGAACAGGTTACATAGGTTTTTCCAGTATGCTATTCTTCGCGCGTAAAGGGGTGGATTCCATAGGATATGACACTATCCCTAAGAAAGTCGAGGATATAAATAAAGGCAAATATATATTTAAGGAACTGGAGAACTGGCTTAAGTTCCCGCTTAAACCACTATTGGAGAAGGGGCATATAACAGGTACCACCGACTTCAACCGTTTGTTAAAAGATGATGTTGTAGTTCACTTGGTGGCTATTCCGACCGAAAAAGACGGAGAACCGTATTATGATAATCTGAAAGATGTGCTGGCTAAACTCGGCAGCATATCAAAAAGGAAAGATGGGATAAAGCCCCTTATTATTATAGAATCAACTCTTACGCCCAAGACTTCAGAGAAGGTTATACTGCCTTTATTGAAAAAGATCGGGCTCGAGGTCGGCAGGGATATACTCTATGGCGTGGCGCCGAGGCGCGACTGGTTTGTTTCGGGAGGAAAAAATCTTGAAGAACTTGACAGGGTATTCGGAGGCGCTGATGGGGAATCGGCAGAACAGATGGAATCAGTATTGGGAATAGTATGCAAAAAACTGCATAAGGCGTCCAATCACGAGGTTTCCGAGATGGTAAAAAGTTTTGAAAATGCGTACAGGCACATGGAGATCACACTTGCCAATCAACTGTCTCTCGGCTATCCCAACGATAACATAAGGGAGGTCCTCAGGCTGGTAGGGACAAAATGGAACATCGGGACGTTCTATCCTGGTTTCGGCACAGGCGGCTATTGCATTCCGCTTTCAAGCAAATATGTCCTGCAGGGAGCCGAATGTCCGGAGAAAATAGGCATTCTTAATTCTACTATAGAAACTGATACCCAGATCAACGATATTATAGCCAGATCCCTCGCTAAAAGAGGCTGTAAAAAGGTCGGCGTATTAGGCCTGTCATATAAAGAAAATCTCAAGGTTAACATTCTGTCTCCTACGATCCCATTTGTAAAAGAGCTTAAACGGAACAACATAGAAGTAAAGGCATGCGACCCGTATTATTCCGGGGAAGAGATAAAAAAATATCTTGATGTCGACTCGTTTTCTTTCCCGCAAGGATTGAAAGAGTTTGATGCCTTAGTGTTGACAGTAGCGCATGATGCTTTCTGCAGTATCTCAAAGAACAGGCTGGTCAGTAATCTCAATAAAGGCGTTTTTGTCCTTGATAACACGGGTAAATGGAAGGAGCATCTGGATAATAACAGGTCAGTAAGTTACGTAGTATGCGGGCAGAAAGGCTGGTTGGTATAGATGGTCCAGGCAGGGATTTTCCCCAGGCGGGTTGAGATCGAGATCTCCAGTAAATGCAATATGGAATGCGAATTTTGTCCGAGGCGGTTTATACCAAAAAATGATATCGGTTTTATGGATATCAGCCTGTTCAAAAAGATAATAGACGAAATATCCGTTAATAAGGATGTGGTGGCCCAGCTCCATAGGAGAGGCGAGAGTCTTTTAAACCCTCATTTTAACGATATGCTGAAGCATATGGAGGGAGTGGGCATCAAGACGCAGATAGCGACAAATGCCATCCTATTGGACGAAGAAAAGGCCCATCTAATGGCAAAGATCATGGATTTTGTCTCATTCAGCATGGATACGCCGGACAACTATTGCCGCAAGAAAGGCGTAGATATGGCCACATATGAATTAGCGGTTAAAAACATCAGGTATTTTTTAGGTGTGAACAAAAAAGCAAAAGTCCAGGTTTCTATGGTAAAGTGCGACGATACGACAGAAAACGATATTTTGGATTTCAAGAAACAATGGCTGGGAGCGGTCGATGTGGTCCGCATATATGCAGAACACTCAAAGAACGGTAATTTCGGTTCGCTGGCTTTTGCCAGAGGCAGTAGGATGCCATGCACAAAACCTTCTACGGATGTGGTGATATTCTGGAATGGCAAGGTTGCAAGATGCAATCATGACTGGTACGGTTCTTGTGCGGGCAGCGTTGAAAAAGAATCGATAAAGGATATATGGAACAACGATTTTTACAACGATCTAAGAAGGCAGCACAGCAGCCTGCTTATTACAGATGAAATATGCAAAAAATGTGATTCGTGGTACGCCGAAGAAGGGTGTCAAAATACCGGAGAGATCTTTGCAAATGACCGTGATAAGGGAGATGCTTATGGTACATAAGTTCAGCAAGTTATGTATAAATGATAAAACGACAGTAAAGTTTGCGATGAAGAAGATCCAGGAGACATCAAAGCGCGTTCTTTTTATCGTAGATGAAGCAGGCCGCCTGGCCGGGACGATAAATGACGGTGATATACGCAGATGGATCCTTAAGCGTGGCGACCTGAATAGTGTGGTCAAAAAAGCGTATAATAAAAACCCGCTATTCATATACGCAGGTTATGATATAAACGATGTCAAGAAATTGATGCTGGAACACTGGGCTGAATGCATCCCTGTTTTAGGAAACGACGGAAAGATCAAAGATGTGCTATATTTTTCCGATATTTTCGGCCAGCCGCATATCATAAGGCATGGAAAATTGAATGTGCCTGTTGTGATCATGGCTGGCGGACAGGGTAAAAGGCTGGACCCATTCACAAGAGTGCTTCCAAAGCCTCTTATACCTATCGGGGAGAAGCCGATCGTTGAAGTGATCATGGATAATTTCCTGGATTATAATTGCAAAAAATTCTATATGCTGCTGAATTACAAGGCGGACATGATAAGGGCATATTTCGACGGTACAAAATTCGCAAAGAATATAAAATATATATATGAAGATTTTCCGTATGGGACGGCCGGCGGGCTGCAATTTTTACCAAAAGGGCTCGGCCGCCATATTTTTATTTCTAACTGCGACATGGTCATAAAAGCGGATTATAGCGATATCTACAATTTTCATCTGAAAAATAATAATGATATTACTATAGTCAGTTCTATGAGGCATTTTAAGGTGCCATACGGGGTTATCGAATTAAATGAACAGGGCAGGCTGCTGGAGATCGTCGAAAAGCCCGAGCATGACCATCTTGTAAATACCGGGATGTATCTGATAAAAAAAGATATACTAAGCCTTATCCCTAAAGATAAAAAGCAGTTCCATTTTACGCATCTTATAAAAAAAGTATTAAGCCGTAAAGGCCATGTTGGCGTATACCCTATAAGCGAGAAGTCGTGGCTGGATATAGGGCAGTGGGAAGAGTATTGGAAAAATATTAAGTATTTCGGGGCTTAAAATAGGAGAGTTGAAAAAATGAGAGTCGTTGCTACCATAGAAGCGCGCATGGGTTCGTCCAGATTACCCGGGAAGACATTAAAAGAGATCCTGGGCAAGCCGATGCTTGAACTATTGCTTGAGCGTGTCAAATCATGCAAGACCCTGGACGAAATAGTGGTTGCCACTACCACTGATCCCGAAGACATAAAAATAGTTGAGCTGGCAGAAAAGATGAATGTTAAAAGTTACAGGGGCAGCGTTGACAATGTGCTGGAAAGGGTCCTGGGCGCCGCCAAAACTTACAAGGCAGATGTCATAGTCGAGTTGACAGGCGATTGTCCGTTATTTGATCCAGAAGCGATCGATACCGTTGTGCGGGCATATCTTGACAATAATTATGACTATGTAAGTAATAATCTTAAGGACAAGACATGGCCTGCCGGTACAGAGGCAAAGGTATTCTCGCTTAAAACCCTTGACGAAGTAAACGCTCTGACCACTGATAAATTTGACCGTGAGCACGTTTCTTTATATATCTATGAACATCCGGAACGTTATAAATTGTTTGATGTTATCGCTCCTGCCGAATTACGCAGGCCGGAGTTGCGGCTTACGGTAGACACAAAAGAAGATTTCGTGCTGATAACTTCCATTTATGAGGCATTATACAAGGGCGGGCGTATATTCAGCCTTAAGGAAATAATAAAATTCCTTGACCAGAATAAGCATATAAAAGACCTGAACAGGGAAATAAAACAGAAACCGGTCAGGTATTAATATGGGAAAAGACAAATATAATGCAGCGATCGTAGGTTGCGGAAGGATAGCCAGCCTGTTTGACAGCGATCCTAAGCGTAAATTCATTTCTACTCATGCCGGGGCGTATAAAGCCAGCGACCGCATAAACCTGATAGCCGCTTCAGATGTGGATGAAAAAAAACTTAAGGATTTCGGCGAAAGATGGCAAGTAACAAGGCTTTATAAGGATTATCATGAAATGTTAAAACGCGAACATATAGATATTTTAAGTATCTGTACGTGGACAAGGTCCCATTTTGAAGTCACAAAGGCATCTGCAGCTTCCGGCGTCAAGGCTATCTTCTGCGAAAAACCGATATCAGACAATATTAATGACGCAGAAAAAATGGTAAATATATGCGGCGATAAAGGTATTATTCTGGCTATAAATTACCGCAGGCGATGGGACAAGCTGCACCAGGAAATAAAACGATTTATCGATGACGGCGGGCTTGGTAATATACAGGGCGTAAGCGCTTATTATGCGGGCGGACTTGCAAATACTGCTTCTCACCTGCTTGATACGCTGTTATTATTTTTTGGGGATGTCCAATGGGTCTGGGCACATTTTAAAAAGCCGTTGCAGGACAAGGATCCGGATGCGGACGGGTACCTATATTTCAAGAAAGGGTTCGGCTGCACAGTTCAGGCCTTTGATGCGTCAAAGTACATGATGTTCGAAATTGATATATATGGAGAAAAGGGGAGGATACGCATAGAGAATATAGGGAACAGTTCCGTTTTCTGGAAAGTAATACCCAGTCCGGAATTTTCTGAAAGCAGGGTATTGTCGAAGGAAGCGCATGGATTCAGCGAAAATACATTGAAAGAAGTAATGGTTGGATCGATCAATGATATTATAGGGTGCCTGGATGACGGGAAGCAGCCGATGTCCACAGGAGCAACTGCCTTAAGGTCGCTGGAATTAATGTCAGCGTTTTACAAGTCAAATTCTTCAGGCAGGGCTGTTGCGCTGCCGCTTAAAGACAAGAAGACGCACATAATAACAAAATAGAGGAGTTTATATAAAAATGAATAAGCTTGCAATTTTAGGTGGAGAAAAGATAAGGAACAGGCCTTTTTCTTCTCATCCGGTACTTGGTAAGGAGGAAATAAAAGAGGTTTCGGATGTGCTTAAAAGCGGGCTCTTATCTGGTTTTTTGGCCAGCCCCGGAGCTTCATTTTATGGCGGGCCTAAGGTCCTTGAACTGGAAAAATTATTTAAAGATTATTTCAAGATCAAATTTGCAATGGCCATTAATTCAGCGACTGCAGGGCTGCATGCTGCGGTAGCAGCGTGCGGTATAGGGCCTGGCGACGAAGTGATCGTCACTCCATACACGATGAGCGCTTCCGCGTCCGCGATACTGATGTCTAATGCCGTTCCTGTGTTTGCCGATATAGAAGAAGACTATTTCTGTCTGGATCCTAAAAGCATCGAAAAAGCCATAACCAAAAAGACAAAAGCGATCCTTGTTGTACATCTGTTCGGTATGGCGGCAGACATGAATAAAATAATGCAGATAGCAAAAAAACACGATCTCTACGTAATAGAGGACTGTGCCCAGTCACCGGGTGCTCACTATAAAGGAAGGCTTGTGGGGACGATCGGAGATATTGGCATATTCAGTTTTAACCAAAATAAGACAATTACTACCGGGGAAGGCGGGGTCGTAATTACAAATAATGAAAAACTTGCCAAGCGGTGCCAGTTTATAAGGAACCACGGTGAAGTCGTGATCGATCCGATGGGTTTCGACGAAGTGGATAACATGCTTGGGTGGAATTACAGGATGACGGAACTGGAAGCAGCTATTGGAATAGCTCAGTTCAAAAAACTGGGCAAGCTGACTAAACACAGAGTAGAGCTCGCAAATTATCTTTTTGAAAAATTGGGTGGCATAGAAGGCCTGGCCATGCCTAAGATACGCAAGGGCTGTGATCATGTATATTTTGTGGTCGCTATCCGATATAATGAAAATGCCGTAGGCATTCCACGTAATACATTTGTTAAGGCCCTACAGGCAGAAGGCATACCGACAGGTAACGGTTATGTCAGGCCGATATACCTTGAGCCTCTCTATCAGAAAAAAACCTGTTATGGCAAGATGGGATGCCCGTTCACATGTGCCTACTACAACGGGAGGGTTTCGTATGATAAAGGGCTTTGTCCGGTGACTGAAAGGATGCATTTTAAAGAATTATTTACATTCAATATCTGCAGATATCCGATAACGTTCAATGACATGAAAGATGTTGTAAAGGCAGTAAAAAAAGTCATTGCCAATAAAAGTGTGTTATTATCAAATAATGTATAGGGAGGCAATAAATGGCTAATACCTTTATAGAAGGCAGGAAGGTCATTTTAAGAACCCTTGATCCAAAAGACGCAAAAGGTCCGTATGCTAAATGGTTTAACAATGCCGAAACGTGTAAACACAATTCACATCATGCATTTCCTTATTATAAAGGCGATGCTCAAAGCTACATAGAAAGCATCAACAGGTCGAGAAAAGACCTGGTCCTTGCTATCACTGATAAAAAAAATGGATCACACATTGGCAATATAGCCCTGCAGAAGATAGATTATATAAGCCGTAATGCCGAGTTTGCTATCATTCTGGGAAATGCAAATTACAGGGGAAAAGGTTTTGCTAAAGAAGCAGCTCATTTGCTGGTTAGCCATGGTTTTTCCGTGCTTAACCTTAACAGGATCTATTGCGGAACATCCAATAATAACATGGCGATGAAAAAACTGGCAGAATCTTTAGGTATGAAAAGAGAAGGCATGAGGCGCAAGGCTTTGTATAAGGCGGGCAGATATGTCGATATCGCAGAATATGGGCTTTTAAAAAATGAATATAAAGGAATGGCATAAGATATAAATATGAAGCGCATACTTCTTTTGGATAATTATGGGTCAGATACCATAAATAAGGGCAAAGACGATTTAGTTATTTCGCTGGATCCGGAAATCTCATATATGCTCTACAGGGATGGCATAAAGTACAGCATCCCCGAGGATTATTACAGTGAAAAGGAATTAAGATTGTCCGAAAAGAAATATTTCTTTGAGCAGCTGGAATGGTTCAATTGCTTTGACGGCTATATTAAAAAGCACATCCGATATTGCCGCGAATATAATATTCCCTTTGCGACAGCGAACTATTCCCGCATTAAATACGTCATTGATATGGCGATAATCTATTCGTATATCATAAAAAATATCTTTGATTCCGCGGAAGGATATGACGATATTGTATATACGCATCAGGCTTTCGGGGATGATAGCGCGCCTTCTATCTTCAAATTCTGTCAGCATCGTTCTGGTAATAGAAAAATGTTCAGGGATCTTGTGGGTCGCTACTGCGCAAAGAAAAATATAAAGTTTACCGCCATTGAGGCTCCGTCCAAAGTGAGCGTGCCGGGAAAAAATGCATCCGATGTTTTTCTGCAAAATACGGTAATAAAGTCGAATGCAAAAAAGATCATCAACCTTCTCAGATATAAAAAACTCGGTAAATTATTCAGAACAAACCATGGGCTAGAACATTTAAATGTTTTTCTTATGCATGCAGGCTCCGAAGATATAGACTATCCGGTAACAGAGTTTATTAAGCAAGGTTCTTCCGTTTATCTTGGAGAAAACGGAAAGATATTCCGTGAAGATCTTTTATTTCGCAGAAACACGGGGTTTGCGTCACAGTACAAGGCATCCTCAGGGCTAAAAGAAGACTGTATTAATGCAGCCAAAGCCTTAAAGGCTGACAATACTTTATTTGAATGGATAAAGAATAAATACGGTGAAGATGTAAGATCGGTTGTGCTGCCGTATTTGGAATATTTTCTCTCGAATGATAGTTATTTTATTCTATCAGAGGCTGGAAAGATGCTGGATTTTTATAACCGCCATAAAATAAGTTTTGTTTTTTCACGGGGTAATAGCGATATAAATTCCATCGGCCCGATCATTGCTGCCAGGTACATGAAGGGCGCGAAGAGCGTATGTACCGAGCATTCATGCTTTGCTTTGGACATGGAGCTGTTCAGTGTGTTTGAAGCCGAGACGTATGACTATACATTGACACGGGACGCCATCTCTCATAGTTATTTTGAATATTCGGCACAAAACAGATATAACACAGGCTGTAAGTTCATATGCTCCCCGCATTATCTCAAAAATATTGAAAATAAGCGTCATGCAGCGATCAGGATCAGAAAAGGCAAGGATAAAGAAAATATCATGTATGTAGAAAAAGAATTCCCTGACAGGGTAAGGTGCTTTAATAACATGTTATATCCGATTGCGTGGTATTTTGAATTCCAAAAATACCTTATAGATTATTTCGGGAGCCAAGAAAACATCAATTTTATTTATAAGCCTTCCCGTGTATGCGAAGGAGCGGAAAATGCCATATTGAGCTATATTAAGGATAAGGGGTATACGAATATAAGCATATTTTCAAAACATTTTTTAGATGCCTTAGGATTAGCAGATAGGGTAATAGTCGATTATCCGGCAGGCGCGTTTTTTGAAGCGGCGGTATCAGGTAAGCCGGTCCTGTGTGTATGCGCGGATTATTTTAATGTGCTCGATAAGGCAAAAACAATATTCGGCAGATCATTGCGTCAATTTTCGTCTTTCCAGGAAGCATCTGCGATAATAAAGGAATTCATTGCCTCCGACCCGTCCGGCTATGTCGTAGATCTCGATCTGCCTAAGAGCGGTTTTATGGAATTATTCAATAACCAGAGAGAATATAAATGATAAAAGAAAAAAGAGAAAAGTTCTGGAAGAAAAGGGCGAAAAACTATGAAAAGCTGCAATGGGCCATAAAGAGCGGGTACCTGCATGCATTTCTTGACGCCGGCGAATTTACTTCCCATGACGTCGTGCTTGATATAGGATCGGGTACCGGGATCATAGCGCATACTGTCGCGCCCCACACAAAGGAAGTTATAGGCATAGACATTTCAAAAGACATGTTGTCCCATGCGTTTAAGCACAGGACAAAAAATGAAATATTCCTTAAGATGGATGCCAGGAAGCTGAAATTTCCGGATTGTTATTTTTCAAAAGTTACCGCACGCATGGTGTTCCATCATATATTGAAGGATACGCAAGCCGCTGCTGATGAATGCCGTAGGGTTTTAAGAAAGGGTGGTAAAATGATATTATCCGAAGGCGTTCCGCCAAGTGAACATGTAAAGCCCTTCTATGTAAACATGTTCAGGCACAAGGAAGAAAGGCTGACATTCATGGAGCACGACCTTGTTAATATCATGAAAAAATCCGGATTTAAGAATATAGCAACGAATATTTATTATTCACGGCGTTCTTCAATAAAAAATTGGCTGGAGAACAGCGGATTACCGCCAAAAACGCAGAATGTTATAATGGATATGCACCTGAATATGAACGATCGGTGTAAACGCGACTATAATTTTATAAAACGGGGCAATGATTGCCTTATTGACATGAAATTTGCCATAGTTGTAGGAGAAAAATAGATCATTACCGATATGGAATCAATAAAGACACTCAGAGAGATATGTCAGAAACCTAGATTATATGCCGATACGTGGCAGGGAATGCATATTTGCCGGCCTATATCGATCTATATAACATCGCTATTCCTGAGGTTGGGGGTTTCAGCAGATGCCGCTACGGTGGTATTTTTGGTATGCGGGATAACAGGCAGCCTGCTGCTTATCTCGGCAAATGACATGATATTTTTCGCCGGCGCTCTTCTTTTGGAGATCTCTTATGTTCTCGACCATGTTGACGGGGAAATAGCAAGATACAGAAAACAGTCGAGCCTTACAGGGGTATATTTCGATAAGATCTGCCATTATATACTTCATCCATTTGCTTTTGTATGCATAGGGGTTAGATTATATAATTACAATAGCGATCCTGTTATTTTTTTGCTGGCGTTATTGGCGGGATATTCCGTTATGATGATAGCCGTATCAACAGATACTATCGATAATGTCCTTTACGGTAAAGTAAAACAGATGTTAGCAGCGGGTGTGACCGCAAGGCAGGCAGAAAATGGGAAAAAAACTAACGGCGGTTCAAAAAATGTGTTTTCCACCATATTCTCTTCTATCCATCTTCTGTGCGTTTTTCCAGCCGCGATGAACGTGATCTTCTTTGTTTCTCTGTTCAACCTGTTTTTTGGGGCAGATCTGTTACCTCTGCTTATAATCTTTTATGCAATAGCCGCTACAATGGTATGGATCGCCAGAGTTTCGGTCTTTATTCTGCAGAAAAGGGTAGATAAAGAATATGCTCAATAACCATCATCGTATAGAAATGGATACCAGAAAATCATGGGAGCTCAACTGGAGCAGGATCAGCCAGGGAGACATCTTTGAGATATTCGGATATCCGCGTGTGAAAAAAATGGCGGAATTGTATATTAACTATATGCATAAGGACGGATTGGTATTGGAGGCTGGCTGCGGCTTGGGACAATGGGTGGAATATTTCAAGTCTAAAGACTATAAGATCACAGGTATAGATTATAATCTTGCGACCATTGAACAGGCAAAAAAATATAGCATCGACTGTTCTTTGTCGGTTGCAGACGTACGAAGACTGCCGTTCCAGGACAATAGCATAGACACATATCTTTCTTTTGGAGTTATAGAGCACTTTATAGAGGGCCCCGATGCTGCGCTGAAAGAGGCTTACAGGGTGCTTAAAAAAGGAGGGGTAGCTATAATCACTGTCCCGCACAGGAGCATCTTTATAATGCTAAAGAGCCCTATAAACATGCTTAAAAGATCCGGTTTCCTGCGGCGCATTTTGCGGAAGGAAAAAAAGATCTATTATTATCAGAGATATTTTACAAGAAAAGAACTGAGAGAAAAATTCCTTGCCATAGGATATAAAAAGCTTCTGGAAAAACCGGTGGACCATATATTCTCATTGGTAGAATTTTCCGATATCTTCAGGGATAAAAATACGTTTGACGGTGAAAACGCCCTGGCTGTAAAATTAGGGAATTTGTTTGAAAAATATTTTCCTTATATAAGCGCAGGAAGCAATCTCTTTATTTTACAAAAATAACATAACAAATACGAGGTGAATCATGAAGCTGATAGTCCAGATACCTTGTCACAATGAAGAAAAGACCCTGCCCGTTACTCTAAAGGATATACCAAAAAAGATAGAAGGGATCGATAAGATCGAGATACTGGTGATCAACGATGGAAGCAGCGATAATACGGTATCGGTCGCTAAAAGTTTAGGCGTCGATCATATCGTTAATATCCCTTCGCGGCGCGGCCTTGCATATACCTTTAGCGCGGGGCTGGATAAAGCCCTGGAACTGGGCGCCGATATCATAGTAAATACGGACGGAGACAACCAGTATAAGGGATCGGACATACCGCGGCTGGTGGCGCCGATCGTTGCAAAAAAGGCGGACATGGTAGTGGGATGCAGGAATATAGCAGCCATAAAGCATTTTTCCCTGATCAAAAAGATGCTTCAAAAGATCGGGAGTTCCGCTGTAAGACATTTTTCAAGGACAGATGTGCCGGATACCACAAGCGGCTTCAGGGCTTATTCGCGCGATGCCGCGATACGCATTAATATTTTTTCCACATATACCTACACGCTTGAGACAATAATCCAGGCCGGCAAGATGGGCATGCCGGTATCCTACATAACCATAGATACCAATGAAAAGTTAAGAGAATCCCGGCTCATAAAAAACATACCTTCTTATTTATTGCAGTCTGCCGCCACCATACTGCGTATCTATCTTATGTACGAACCGTTAAAGACATTTTGTATGCTGGGGCTTGTATTTATACTGCCCGGTTTTATTCTTATAGCGCGATTTTTATATCTTCATCTTACTGTCGGCAGAAGCGGGCATGTCCAGTCTCTGATAATAGCGGCTATACTGGTCATAATGGGATTCGGGACCATGTTCTTAGGGCTGCTTGGGGACATAATCTCCGCAAATAGAAAACTTTCCGAACAGATACTTTACAGGATGAAAAAAAGAGGAGGGGCATGAAAGTATTTTTATTGACCCCTAACATTACCGGTATCTACGGAAAACCGGCATCGCCGCCGGTCGGCATAGCATATCTCATGTCGTATCTCAGCAGCAAAGGGCACGAGGTAAAAGGTATCGATCTATGTGTAGAGAAGAAGGATTTTAAATATCTCGATGAAATAAATAAGTTTAAGCCCGATCTCATAGGGATAAGCTTTACAAGCTACAGGTACAAGAGGTCTTATGACCTGGTATCGGATATCAAGAAGAATACAAGCATACCGGTTGTCATAGGAGGGTCTCATGTTTCAGTATTAAGGGCCCAGGTCCTTTCGGAATGCGATGCCGACTATGCGGTATATGGCGAAGGCGAATCAGCGCTTTACGCTCTTGCAGAAGGGAAAGAGCCTTCCGGGATAAAGAGCCTTATCTGGAGAAAAGGTAAGGAGGTAGTAGTTAATCCGCAGGAACCCTATATTTTGGACCTGGATTCTCTTCCTTTCCCTGAGTACGGATCTTTTAAGATAGACAGGTATGCGGCCAAAAGGATCCCCATCACTACTGCGCGTGGGTGCCCTCACATGTGCGTATATTGCGCTGTGGATAGAGTGATAGGCAGGCGTTTCAGGACCAGAAGCCCAAAAAATGTAGTGGATGAGATCGAACAATGGTACATAAAGGGATACAGGAATTTCGGGTTTAATGATGACACCTTCACCGAAAATACAAAGCGGGCGGAGGAAATATGCGAAGAATTGATCAGGCGCAAAATAGATATTAAATGGGACCTGCGCACCGGGATAAGGGTAGACCGTGTTAATGAGAGCCTGCTAAAAAAACTGAAGGAATCGGGATGTGACTTTATCGCGTTCGGCATAGAGTCTGTAGATGAAAAGGCCCTTAAGTCGATGAAGAAAGGCACTACGCCGGGACAGGCGCGGACCGCTGTGCACATGGCCAAAAGTGCAGGTTTGGGCGTAGGAGGATTTTTCATGATAGGCAATCCGGGGGACTCTTACCAAGCCTTTAAAAAGACATATGATTTTGCGAAAGAAGAACCGTTTGATGAAATAAGATTTTATAATGTGGAGCCCTATCCGGGTACCGAGCTTCAGGAACTGATAAAAAAAGAAGGGCGTTTTCTAGTCTCTTTCGAAGACAGCCTTAATTCGTATTCGAGGTGGAAGAAAGATCCGATATTTGAATTTCCCGAATTCCCCAAAAGCGAAAGGATCAGGGCCTTCAATGAGGGCGAGATACTGGTCGTAAGCAAGCTTTTCGATAAGACATTAGGGAAAAAAGCGGGCCGGATGTTTATGCCGTTGCTGAAGATCGGCCCTATACGCAGATTTGTGCTGAAAGCGGGTTTTAAGTTTTCATCAATACTTTTTAAGGTCCTCAAAAAGCGTTAAGAAAAAATGGATAAGAAGAACTATCTGATAATTACAACCACTTTCCCGAAAAGCAAGGATGATGCGGTATCGGCCAGATTCGTGTTCGACCTGGCCCGGTCCCTTACGAAGCATTATAACGTACATGTAATGGCGCCGTCATCTCCCGGCGCAAAGAACAGGGAGGATATGGGCGGTGTCATCGTTCACAGGTTCAGATACTTTTTCCCGAACTCCCTGGAATTATTGAACAGCGGCAACGGTATACTTCCCGATCTGAAGAAGAATATATTTTTGGCCCTTGAACTTCCGTTCTTTTTTGTGTCAGAATTAATATCTACCGCCGTTCTTATTAAAAAAGAAAAGATAGATATTGTAAATTCCCACTGGATCTTCCCTCAGGGTTTTATTTGCGCCTTGATCAAGAAGATGGGGTATAAAAACCTGTTCCATGTTACTACGCCGCATGCGGCAGATGTGTTCCTGTTAAAAAGATGGGGTGCGGCAGGGAGACGGCTGGCAGGATTTATAATAAAAAATTCCGATCTTATACTTCCGGTAAGCACATATATAAAATATGAGACAGAACGCCTCGCAGGTGTTTTAAGGCCTTACGAAGTCCTCCCGATGGGCGCAGATACCGATAAGTTCAGGGAGAACGCGGATAAGAACGGACTGAGAAGCAGGCTCGGTTTCGATGATGTCTTCACGTTCTTATTTGTAGGCAAATTTGTAGAGAAAAAAGGCATACCTTTCCTTATACAGGCTGCAAGGATCATCAAGGATAAAAATATAAGCTTTAAGTTGGTGCTTATAGGCGGAGGACCGCTGGAGGGCGAGGTTAAAGATATGGTAAATAAATTCCGCCTTAACCAGGAGATAAGGCTCCTTGGCTGGGTAAAAAACGACCTGTTGCCGGATATCTATTCAGCAAGCGATGTAGTGATCGTGCCTTCTGTATTCGACAAAAAAGGAGAGAGCGAGGGGATGCCGGTCGTTATAAACGAGGCCATGGCGTGCGGTGTGCCGGTTATCGCCAGTACGGTAAGCGGTATCCCTGATATAGTTAAAGACAATGAAAACGGATGGCTCACTGAACCGGCAGATGCGCATAAATTAGCCGCTAAGATGGAAAAGGCCGCGCAACTTAATGATTTTACGGTTTTTAAAAGGAATGCGCTGGAGACGGCAAGAAACAATTCTTATGCCAATCTGGCCGATAAATATTACGCTGCGATAGAGAGCAGGCAGGCAAAGAGGGAAAATGGGGAAAAATAATTATCACAGGCTGGAGATCTGCATACATGATAAGGTGAATATAGAGATCATATCGCGCTATAAATTCTATATCTCTCACTTTAAAAAAGAATATCCGGAAAGTTTTATAAGGAATATCCCGGCAGGGTCGGCCAGGGTCAGATTTTATATAGATATCGACAACCCGTTTAAAGACGGTAATTTTTTATACATAAAAGAGAATTTTAAAGGCCTTTATTCATATATATGCATGATAAAAAATATAGACAAAGCGGAAACCGAGGTATATTTTAAAACACCATTTTTGGCAAGATCTGTTTTTCCGGCGCTGGCAGCTGTCTTTTTCCAGGCAGAAATAATGGAGCCTATCATATATCTGAAGGCGTTGGAAAACGATCTGCTTATGGTCCATGCAAGCGGGGTATATGATGCAAGGGGCGGATATCTGTTTGCGGCAAGCGCGAAGGTAGGTAAAACAACGACAGCATTTCATCTTGCTGCGAAAGGATTTGGTTTTTTGGGCGACGACCTGGTGTTTTTGTCAAAAGATGGCATGATCTACTCATATCCCAAGAGGGTCCATTTTTTTCCATATCTTAAAAAGAATAATCCTTTCCTTAATATAGGGGTATTAACTATGTTTATGTCGAGGATAAGGTATACTATAAAGAATCTTGCCTGGGCACTGGCAAGGAAGACTATATATCTAAGCACAAGGCTCGACATAAGGAAGATCATCGCGGGGGTAGAGCTGGGCGATAAAGTAACCGCTAAAAAGATATTTTTACTGCTGCCGCCCAATAATGCGGATGTCGCCAGATCTTACAGTGACAATAATTATATGCGCATAGTTGAGACATGCGATACCCGCAGGAGTCTGATAGAGGGTATATTGAAATACAGAGAAGACATGCTGCAGCCGTTATATCAGAGGGAGGGGGCTTTTATAAAGGGCATATTGAGTAAATTCAATATAGAAACGGTGATCATAAAAGATGCCGTGCGTGATGCCGATAAGATAGTTGATATGATAAGAGCCTGATAATGATGAAAAAATTTTTTAGCACACTGATAATGATCTTAACGTTTATGCTGGTATTCTTTGTGGTCTTCAAAAAATTCAGCTTGCTGAAGACAAGTTTTCTGGAGCACAAAATATACTATCTTGGCATAGGCCTGGCCTATATAGGAGGAAGGCTCCTTGACGGTTTGAGGTTCAAACTATTATTGAAGCATTTCGGTATGGATGTGAAATTATACGAATCTTTCGGCCTTTCCAGCATGTCTCCGTTCTATAATCTGATATTTCCCAATGCCGGGACGGTAACCAATGCCGTCTATCTTAAATCAAAATATAATTTCAGGGTAAGGCATTCTGTTTCCATAGGGCTTATCGAATCGGTTTCGGCCCTTTTGGTTTATGGTGTTATCGGTATAATAGGGTCCGTCCTTTATATGCTGAAAGTCCATAGTGGGATACTTTTCGGGCTTATACTTATTTACGGGGCGCTGGTATTTTTTTCGGTGATCATATTTTTTATACCAACCCCCAATTTCTTTAAAAAATACCATTTTGGCGCTAAGATCATAGAAGCTATAGATGGATTCAAGAATATAAAACTGCAGACAAGGATAGTGCTGCTGACTGTGGTCATACAAATTACTATAGCCATGCTTTTTCTATACAGGTATTATCTTACATTCAATGCGTTATTGCTAAATACGCCTATTATCAATATAACAGCGATAATACCTGTTACAGCCATATCAAACCTCATCAATATACTGCCGGCAAATATCGGTATCAGGGAGATAGTTACCAGCAGCGCGTCTATGGTAATAGGGTTCAGCCTGGATAAGGGTTTATTGGTCGCGGTTATTGACAGGGTTGTGATCACAGCCATTACTGTAATAGCGGGGATATGGTTCTTCGTAAAATTGAAATATTCGGATAACCTGGTGATAAATAAATCTTCGGCAAAAAAGGCGGATACGGATGAATGATCATCCAGATAGAATAGCGATATTGGCGCCCAAAGAGCTGTATCCTTCTGCCCGCGCGATCGATCAGCTTGCCAGGATCAGCCTCGATGAAAGGATCGAAAGGCCCGTCCTGGCGCTTATTGATATCCATGACAAGGCCGATAATGATTTTCCAACCGGGATAGTAGCAGCTTCCGGTGAGTATATCTTTCCCCAGTTGTTGGTGTCGGGTCCCAATTGCGGCATGCGCATGATGACGACGCCCTTATCGATAGATTCCGTTAATGAAAATGATATAGATGCTCTGTACTCTGATTTTTTCAATACAATACATACAAGTTCATTTTTCGGCGATAAGTTGTCTAAGGGCGATATAGTGGGAATAATGACGGATGGGGCGGGCTGGATCGAAAAGAAATATTCACTGCCGGATGAATCAAGGAATATCGAATTTAAGGGCAATGCGTTTTCCGACGACAAGGCCAATCCGGATAAGATACTGAACGCTGTTCCTCAGGGCATAATAGAGTTGTCAAAACGCAGGATGGGCATACTGGGGAAAGGGAATCATTTCTTGGAAATGCAGGTTGTAGATGAAATTTTTGATGAAAGAACAGCAGCTTGTTTCTCGATGAAAAAGGGAGGGGTATGTTTTTTGATGCACTCCGGTTCGGGTGGCTTAGGAGCCGTTGTAAGCGATTTCTATAGCCCGAGAAGCCCGGGGTCCAGATCCCTGAAGATGCAGGCGTTCATAGCGTTGGAATGGATGAGGTCTGTTTTTAATGGCGGAAGGCGTAAATATCTGGCCGAAATGTACAAATATGCGCCTAATAGCCAGAAGGCTCTTCTCGGTCTCAGGGCGGATAGCGTATCAGCCGGTCTATACATTACGGCTATCAGGGCCGCCTCTAATTTTGCATATGCCAATAGGACTTATATAGCGATGCAGGCAAAAAGATGCGTCGAGCGGCAGTTGAAAATAAAATATGCCGATATAAGAACGCTGTATGATCTTTCTCATATGTCGATAAATAGGGAAATACATGATGGCAGGCCGCTGTGGGTTCATCGAACAGGCAGCGTCAGCGCGCTGCCTTCGGAACTTTTGCCTGATGACAGTCCGTTTAAAAATACAGGCACCCCTATTTTTTTACCCGGGTCGATGGGGGATTCGACTTATGTATGCGTATCTTTACCCGCAAATAAGAGGTCTTATTATTCGGCAAGTCACGGGGCAGGCAGGTTAAGCAGCGAAAGGGTCATGACCGCCCCGGTTAACCGCGACGAATTGGTCAAGCGGCTGAAGAATATTTCTGTCAGCCTGTATAATGGGCGCTCAAAGAATATCATAAAACAAGACCCGTCATATTTTAAAAATATAACCTGCGGGGTTGAGTATCTGGAAGAACAAAAATTCGTAAAGAAAGTGGCGAGGTTAAGGCCGATAGCGGTGCTCAAAGGTTGATGGGAAGGGATGAAGATGAAGAACGATAGATTGCTGTGCGTATGGATATTTTTATTTTTTGCGTCTTTATACTCCTTATTTTCGATCGGGCATTATGGCGGAGATGGGTATGAAGATTATCTGACCGCCAAAAGCATCGTGCTCAGCCATAGCCTGGCATATAATGACGGGTCGTATAGTAAAAATCAGTCTGGCATCGACGAATTGAATTATAGGAAAGAGGCCGGAGTGATGGGGGTGGATGGCAAGACCTATAATTCGCGCGGAGGGCTTGTTATGCCCGCTATCCTTTCAATCTTTTTTTATTTAGGGCATATCATCGCGCTCTTTTTCAAGGATATACCGCATGATTTTATAACAATGTTCTTCGTGTCGTTCGCGAACCCCGTTATTTCGGCGTTTAATTGCCTTCTCATATTTGTTATAGCCGTGAGACTCTCTTTTTCCGATAAACTTTCTTTTGTGTTATCCGCTATTTATGGCCTTGCGACTATGGCGCCGGTATATGCCAGGACGGGATTTGCCGAACCGTCACTTTCGCTTTTTATGCTTCTATATGTATATTTTGTGCTGAAATATACGGACGCGCGGAATGTACTTTATCTTATATTAGCGGCCTTTGCCGCATCGTGTGCGGTTTCCGTGAGATCTTTTTCGATTATTTTTATTCCATTATTTGCGTTATATCCGGCATGGCTTATATTCGCGGAAAAAAGCGGCAGGACGAGGCACATGAAGGACTTTGGCCTTTTTACCATATCTTTGTTTGTATTCCTCGTCGTTTTAGTAGGGTTTTATAATCATATTATTTACGGAAGTTTTTTAAAATTTGGGAATAAAGAGGCGCTTGGTATCGTCCACGGCGCGTTAGAAAGACTGCATCTTATGAAAGGCGCATATTACTATTTGTTTAGCACCGGTAAGGGCTTTTTTATTTTTAACCTGCCTCTTATTCTGGCCGCATTCGGCCTGTTGGCCGTTAAGAAAGAAAGAAGGAAGGCGACGATTTTATTCGCAGCTATTTTTATCCTCGACCTTCTGTTTTTCAGTATGAGATTCAAAAGGGGATCGCTTTTCGCATGGGGCCCCCGCTATCTCTTCCCATCCGTCACATTCCTTATTTTTCTGGTAGGCAATTTTTATGAGAAAAAACATGATTTGATAGGAAAGTTGAGCATGTGGATCTTGTCGGTCGCCGGATTCTTCTTAATGGTCCCATGCATGTTCATAAACCAGTCCAAATTTTATTTTTTTATTAAAGAGAAGCTCCATCTCCCGGAGTATCTTATCAATTTTGTTCCGGATCTTTCGCCTATAAGAGGGGCATGGGAGATGTTTGTATCTTATATTGCTTTTGCTGTTAAAGGTATCGACATGCCATTTCTTTATAATCCTGATTATAAGCTGGTTACGCCAAGTAGCGCAAGCATGCTGGGGTATAATAATTTTGATTTTTGGTTCCTGAAAATATTTGCGCTTAAACCCGAATTCTCATTATATGTTTATGCTATTATGGTGTTCCTAGGCGCAATTGCCTTGATATCCATCGTTTCTGTTATAAAATCATTAAAAGGAAAGGCCGGGTAGATAATAACGCTATGGAAGCCAGGATAATAGTGCTCAACTATAACGGATGTGACCTGTTGCAAAGGAATATGCCCTCTGTCGTTAAGGCCGCCAGGGCATCTTCTAATAAGATCCGGGTAAGCGTACTGGATAATGGAAGCACCGACAAAAGCGGTCCATATATAAGAGAGTCATTCCCGGAAGTTGATTTTACCGTTTCGCCCAAAAATCTGCTTCTTGTCTCGTATAATGATTTTCTTCAAAAGGTTTCCGAGCCGTTGGTCATACTTTTAAATAATGATATCGAACTTGAGCCCGACTCCATCGATTATTTACTGGAGCATTTCAACGATGACAAAGTATTTTTTGTGGCACCCAAGATAATGGATGCTGCCGGAAAGCATGTAACGGGTGGCTGCATGGATTTCGCTTTCAGGTTAGGCCTTTTCCGTAATAAATTAAAGACAAACATACTTAATGACTATTCATTTTTTGTTGGTAGCAGTGCGGCATACGACAGGAACAAATTTTTATCGTTAGGCGGGTACGACCCTGTTTACTTGCCGGGCACTTATGAGGACCTGGATATTTGCTATAGGTCCTGGCAGCGCGGCTGGACAGGCATTTATGATGAAAGGTCTGTCGCATACCATCAGGATTCCGCGTCTTTTTCAAAGGTTTATGGAGATGAGAAACGGCAAGCTATATCTGCCAGGAATGCGTATATATGTGCCTGGTCGAACGTCCGTGACAAAAAAATACTTTTTCTCAGTATCATGCTTTATCCGTTATCGTTATTATTCAATATTGTCAGGATGCGTTTTGACCTCGCCAGGGGCAGCATATGGGCGCTTTTGTTTCTCCCTCGGATCATAAAGCGCAGAAAGCTCATGACAGGCCAGGCCGTATTATCCGAGAAAGACATCCGGCGCATATTTAAAGGTAAAAAAGAATGAAGATCGCGATCTTGACCAGTAATATATTGGACGGCGTTATTGTGGCGGAAGGCATTCTCAAGGCAGGTAAGGATGTAAGCGCCATAGTATATGAACAAGCTGGTAAATCCAGCTTGACCGCGAAGATCAAAACAAAAGCCAGGGCGCTTTATCTGATCATCTGTAAAAAATTGGAACATGGAAGTTTTAACGGGATCGCCGGGAAGTATCGCCATGTTCAAATCAAGGCCGTGGACAGGATCAATAACCATTACACGGTTAATTTTCTTAAATCGCTTAAACCGGATCTTATGATCGTAGTAGGGACAAGAAAGTTAAAAAAAGAGGTATTTTCTATAGCGCCGTTAGGCGCTATAAATCTTCATACGGGTATATTGCCGTTTTATCGCGGGGCAGACTCTGAATTCTGGGCCTTGCATAACAACGAACCGGACAGGATCGGCGTAACCGTGCATTTTATCAACGAAGGACTTGATTGCGGTAATATCATCCTGCAGGAAAGGCAATCTGTTAAGCCGGGCGACACGATAGGTAAGATGAGGATAAAGAATATATATTTAGGAATGAAAACGATAATAAAGGTCATAGACCAGCTGGAATCCGGCAAGGCCGACAATTATAAACAAAATAACGATCTAGCAGTTACATACAAAAGCGCAAATGTCTCCGATAAACGGTTGCTTAAAAATAAATTAGCGCAATGGGGAAAGCGCGGGTCTGTTTTGAAAGTTTTTGGTAATGGGGCATCAAAAGTATCGGAAGAGGTGGCAAAAACGCCGCTCATTACTTATATGGACAGCGCAGAAACCGATTATCCAAATATTTTTTGCCTCAGAATAGATGCCGATGAATATCATAGCGATACTATCCTGTCATATAATGCCCTGTTCAAAAAATTTCATAACGCAATAACTATATTTGTCAATGCGGGAAATTTTAAGGATAAAAGCGGCACGATCAAGGGCTGGGCGGGGGATGGGATAGACATACAGTCCCATGGTTTTTATCATCATACATATAGAGACTATAAGACCAATCTGCATAATATAAGAAAGGCGCGCCTGTTTTTTGAAGGTATCGGTATATTTACCAAAGGTTTTGTTTCTCCCGCAGGCAGGTGGAATCGGGGTTTATCGATAGCGCTGGAGAATGAAGGCTATGAATATTCTTCAGAATTTTCTTATGATTATATGGGTTTCCCCACATATCCCATGCTGAAGGATCGTATCTCAAAAGTGCTTCAAATACCGGTATTTCCGGTAGCGCCCGAACTATTTTTAGAAAGAGGGATGAATAATGTCGATGAGATAGTATCATATTATAAGGGCGCCATAGATGAGATGGATGCCTGCGGCTTACCTGTCATATTATATGCGCATACAAGCAGATACGCGGAAGTCCCTGTGATCCTTAAGAGCGTAATAGAATATGCGATCTTTGATAAAAATCTTACCCCTACAAATATGACGCATTTTTATCAATGGTGGAAAGAAAGGCCATGCGGCGTTCCCTATCCGAAACAAGTAAGGCGTTCAATAAAAGCGCCAGGCAGTCATTATTTAGGTAAAACAGCAAACTCCGGATATTATAAAGAAGCAAAACGTTTGTTGAAAAAAATAATAGACTATGAAAAAATTACACCTGCGGAAGAATTATATTGTTCAAAATTTAAAAAAGCTGCAAAATTATGTGTGAGAAAATTTTTATAAACGGAGGATCAAATGTCTAATTTTTACAGGAATAAAAGGGTGTTGGTAACGGGAGCGGATGGTTTTATGGGGTCACATCTTACGGAGAGGCTGCTGGAGGCAGGCGCAAGAGTATCGGCATATGTAAGAGGTAATTCAACCATAGGGACGACCCAGTACAATTTAAAGAACGTCAAGCACCTGGAAGATATTTTTGAAGAGATCATAACAGGCGATATCGGCAGCCCTGACTGCAGGGCCCTTGTTAAGAAGAATGATCCGGAGATGATATTCCATCTGGCGGCAGATGCTTATGTCCCGAATTCATTCACGCATCCGCTGGAAGTAATGGAAACGAATGTCCTGGGAACGCTGAATATGCTCCATGCTGTTATGGAAGCCAAGAGCATAAAGAGGATAGTGTGTACTTCTTCAAGCGAGATCTATGGAATGACGATAGGCGGCGCCATCGATGAAGAACACCCCCTTTACCCCTCCAGCCCTTACGCCGCAAGCAAGGTAGCGGCAGACAGGTATTGCTACGCGTATTGGAACACCTATCACGTTCCGGTAGCCATAATCCGGCCTTTCAATACTTATGGGCCGCGGCATACCTATGACGTAATACCAAAATTCATAGAGCTTGCGCTAAAAGATGAAACCCTGACAATACATGGCGATGGTAAACAGACAAGGGATTTTACATATGTAGATGACATGATAGAAGCTTTCCTTATTATGGGATCGCATCCAAAAGCCGTAGGTAAAGCTGTAAATTTCGGCACAGGCAAGGATATCTCCGTAAATTATATTGCCAAAAAGGTAAAAGAATTGTCCGGGAGCGGCAGCGGAATAGTGCACACGAAAGATAGAGTGTCCCAGGTGAGAAGGCTCAATTGTGACTATTCACTGGCAAAAAAACTATTTGGCTGGAAGCCTAAAGTAGATATAGATGAAGGCCTAAGGAGAAATATAAAATGGGCAAAAGAGAACCTATAAAAATAGCAAAGACGGCTATAGTTGATAAGAAGGCGCGTATAGGCGAAGGTACAACGGTCTGGCATTTCGCCCAAGTCATGCACGATGCCGTGATAGGTAAAAAGTGCGTTATAGGCAACGGAGTATTTATTGACAGGAAAGTAGTGATCGGCAATAACGTTAAGATCATGAATAAGGCGCAGGTCTACCGTGGTGTTGAGATCGGAGATGATTGTTTCATAGGCCCCGCCGCATGTTTCATAAATGACAAGAACCCCAGGAGCTCTAAGACAAGGGATATAACGTCTCCTCAGTGGAAAATAGGCAAGGGCGCTTCCATAGGGGCAGGCGCTTTAATACTATGTGACGTAAGCATAGGGAAATATGCTCTTGTCGGCGCAGGGTCGATCGTTACAAAGGACGTTCCCGACCATGGTTTAGTCGTCGGTAGCCCCGCTGTTTTAAAAGGCTATGTCTGTCATTGCGGCGAAAAATTAAGAGAAACTGCAAAAGATCATTATTGCGATAACTGTAAGAAGAGCCTTAACATATGAAAACCACTACGATACTTTTGGAAGAAAGGATAAAGATGCTGGAGGACTGGTTCCTTAAGTCCGGGATCCAGGCGGATGAAGGGGGTTTCTATGCCTGGCAGGACATGAACGATAAGAGCCATCCCTATCTTTATTCCGAGATCACAGGTTATGCCATAACAACATTGTGTTTCCTGTATGCAATGACAGAAAACGACATTTTTATAGAAAGAGCTAAAAGGGCCGCAAAATGGATAGAAAATGAAGCCATGGATAACAGCGGCGGTATCCTGACCAGGAAATACCTGAAAGAGTCGGTAGAACATTATTCGTTCGGAAGAGGCAATATATACTCATTCGATTGCGCTATGGCGGTATTCGGCATGCTTAAACTCTACAGGATAACGAAAGATGCGCGATACCTGGGCCTAAGTGAAAAGGTGATAAGTTTTTTGAATAAGAAAATGCTCAAAACTAACGGGCTCTATTATCCCGTATTTGATACAAAGAAGGATTGCCCCGTAGAGGAGTCTGACAAGTGGTCCATGCAATCCGGCAGTTTTCATTGCAAGCTGGCGTTAATGCTCTGTGAATTCGCGGCTTTAAAGAAGGACCCTTCTTATAACACGATAGCCAAACGGCTGATCGAAACATCTATTGATCTGTTTTGCAAGGACGGCAGGTTTATTACAAGGATAAAGGACCATTCGAGCCATCTTCATCCTTATTCCTATACGCTGGAAGGGATGTTGTGCTATTCCGCTATTACACAGGATGACAGTTATACGGATACGGCCGAAAAGGCATTCAAAAAACTTGTTTCCTTCCAGTCTTCTGACGGAGGGTTCCCCACAGAGGTTTCGGATGACAGGAAAAGCGATATCGCCTATCAGAGGTCGGATATACAAGCCCAGATCCTGAGGTTATCATATTTTATAGGTGGAAAATTTGACAAGGAAAAGCTGCTCGAAAGGTTACTGTCATTTCAGAATATAACCAATGACCACAAAGGCGGTTTTCTGTTCGGGACCGACCGGGACGGCTCGGCCAAGGAACACAGTAATACATGGTGCAGCATGTTCGCGTTACAGGCCCTTTACCTGGCCTCGGGCAGGGTAAGCAGGGGCATAATATTGGATTATTTTGTATGAGTAAAACTTTATTTACTTTTATCTTAGGGACAAGGCCTGAAATAATAAAACTTTCGCCTCTTATAAGATTATGCGTCAAGAAACACATACCCTTTAAGATCATACATTCCGGGCAGCATTATTCTTATGACATGGATAAGGTATTTTTCAGGGAGCTGGAATTACCGAAGCCGGATTATCGTCTTGATATAAGGTCTAAGGCCCCGTATATGCAGGGGGAACACACAGGCAGGATGCTCATTGAAATAGAAAAAATATTGTTGAAGGATATGCCGAAGGTCGTTATAGTCCAAGGCGATACCAATACGGTCCTGGCAGGTGCGATGACGGCAGAAAAAATATCGACCACAAAAAGCTATACAGGGTTTGAGATAAAAGTCGCGCATGTAGAGGCGGGTTTGAGGAGCTTTGACAGGTCCATGCCGGAAGAGGTGAACAGGTTCCTGGTCGACCATATTTCTGATTTTTTATTTGTTCCTACTGTAGTACAGAAAAAAATCGTTTTAAAAGAGGGCGTTCCCGGGAAAAATATTTATATAACCGGTAACACGATCGTAGATGCCGTGAAGTCGAACCTGATGGTTGCGTCTAAGAAAAAGGGTTTACTGGTGAGGCTCGGCTTAAAAAAGAAAGGTTATATCCTGCTCACTTTACACAGGCAGGAGAACGTTGATTCGAAGGACAGGTTCATATCCATAGCGCAGGGGATAAAGCTGGCGTCAAAAAAGCTGGGGCTGCCGGTCATCTTTCCCGCGCATCCGAGGACAGTGAAGGAAATGGATAGATTTAACTTAAGGATGCATGATTGGGCCGGGATAATAAAGCCGCTCGATTTCCTCTCGTTCCTTTATCTCGAGGCGAATGCGGCGCTTATATTGACTGATTCGGGCGGCGTGCAGGAAGAATCGTGCATATTGAAAGTACCGTGTGTTACGATTAGAGAGAATACAGAGCGCCCCGAAACCATAACAGTCGGCGCCAATATGGTGGGGGGTATTCTACCTGGAAGCATCGTCAGGGCATCGTATAAAATGGCCGAAGCCGGCAGGAGTTGGAAGAATCCGTTTGGAGACGGCAGGTCATCGGATAGAATATTGAAGATATTGCTTAAAGGTTTAAAATAATAATATGAACGATCCTATAAGAGTAGCCTTTTTTACATATCCTTCGGCGTTCCAGAACATAGGAGGCGGCGAGATACTCCTGCTTAAGCGGAAAGAGTATCTTGAAAAAGAGGGGATACAGTGTAAATTATTCGATATGTGGAACGATAAGCTGGATAATTTTGATATCCTTCATGTATTCGGCACTGTCAAATCCTGCCTCGGCCTTATGCAGACGGCTAAAAATAAAAAAACAAAGATAGCTATAGACCCGGTATTTTTCTCGACATTTCAAAGGGCATTTAATGAGCAGGGGAGTTTGGGCGATAAATTGAAAGGGTGCGCAAGGCATCTTGTAAAAGCAGCGTTCCCAAAATTTCCCTCTTCAAGACGGAAGATGATGCTACTTGCGGATGCCGTGATACCCAATTCATATATAGAATTAAGACAGCTTAACAGGCTGTTCGGCATACCGGCTGAAAAGATGCATGTCGTGCCAAATTGTGTAGACCCCGTTTTTGGATCCGGCGACAAGGACCTGTTCATGTCCAGGTACAATATAAAAGATTTTGTCTTGTCGGTCGGAAGGATCGAGCCGAGAAAGAACCAGCTTAATCTGGTAAGAGCGATGAGAGGATCCGGCATCCCTTTGGTAATAATAGGTGACCCGGTGTCTGATTATCCGGATTATTATGAGAAATGTAAAAAGGAGGGGTCGGGCAACACTATATTTATCGGCAGGATAGCGCACGACGATCCTATGCTGAGAGCCGCATACAAGGCTTGTTCGTGTTTTGTTTCGCAGGGGTGGTTCGAAACTCCCGGCTTGGCAGCCCTTGAGGCAGGTCTCGCCGGAGCAAGGGTGGCAACAACGGACCGGGGCTGCACAAAAGAGTTTTTCAGGGATCTTGTCGAATATTTCAGTCCTTCCAGCGTAAGCAGTATCAGAAAAGCGGTGGCTAAGACGCTGGAGAGAGAGAATAGCTCTGACCTAAAAGAATATATAAGAAATAACCTTCTATGGGATGTGGCCGCCAAAAAGTGCATAGAAGTCTACAAAAATATCCTTTCAGAATGACCATGAAATATGTATTTAAAAAACGTGTTTATATCCTGGCGGCATTTATCCTGGATCTTTTCGGGGCAATATTATTTTTTCCGTTCAAGGCCGTTAAAAAACGAGCCCCTTCAAGCCCTAAGAAGATACTCGTTACCCGTCTGGACCATATAGGGGATTTTGTATCCACTACCCCCTTGTTCAAAAATCTCAAGAAGGATTTTCCTGATGCCGAGATCACGGTCCTGATAAATTCAGCGTCTAAGGAGCTTGCGTACCGGGACCCTAACATCGACAAAGTCATAACTTTTTCGCCCCCTCATCTTGCGCGTGAAGGCGGTTCCGGATACGGCGAAGGATTGAGAAGGGTGATAAAGGATGTTAGGAACATAGGTTTTGATCTTGGCATTGACCCGCGCGGCGACATATTATCCATATTAATAATGTGGCTGGGAAGGGTCAAGTATAGAGTGGGTTATGGGATAACCGGTGGCGGTTTTCTTCTCGATAAAGAAGCCAGGTATAATAAAGCTGTCCCTGTTATAGACAGAAACCTTTTTTTGCTGAGCGAGATCGGCGTATCGATAGGCGATAGATCGGCAGGCGTATACTTTAATGATAAGGATGCCGCCGCAGCGGAGGCTATCATTAGAGATGCAGTATCGCAAATAATAGGTAAGACGGTCGTTTTGCATCCTTTTGCCGGCGCGCCTGCAAGGGAATGGACGATGAATAAATTCCAGGATCTCATATACCGGCTGAAAGAAAAGGGCATATCGGTATTTCTTATAGGGACAAAAAACGATATCCAACCCTATAAAGATGTTATTGATATGAGGGGTAAATTTACCCTTCCGCAATTAGCATATTTTATACGGCGCATCGGTTATTTTATCGGCCTTAATTCAGGGCCGGCCAACATTGCCGCGGCATTAGGTGTCCCAACCGTAGTGATAGCGTCGGGCACAGATGTTATCAGGCTTTGGATACCGGATAAAGGTAACGTGGATTTTGTCAGCAAGGAAATCTCCTGCAGCCCCTGCGAAACAAAAATATGTCCTAAGGAAAAACACCTCTGCATGGACGTTGTCAGCGTAGAAGATGTCATGAGCGCGATCGATACGGATAAGATACGGAGGGTAGAAGTTTGAAAATATATTTTGACGCGAGAATGATAGATCACCCCGGCATAGGCAGATACATAAAGTGCATGTTGCCTCTCCTGGCGGAAGACAAGGAATTGGATCTGCATATCCTGGGTCAAAGCGATAAGATCAAAAATACTCTGGGAATGGTAAATAATATTATAGATTTTAATGAGCCCATATATTCGATCCGGGAGCAGGCCGGTTTTTTACGTCTTAAAAAAATAATAGGAAATGACATCCTTCATGTACCGCATTATAATATCCCGGTCCTGAAGAAGTTCAACCTTGTTGTTACCCTGCATGATATCATCCACATACTCTATCCGACGGGCGCTAAAAATAAGGCCGCCTCGATTTATATGAAGTATATGGTTAAAAAGGCGCTGTCTTCGGCAGGGCAGATAATCTGCGTTTCTAATTCGACAAAAGAGAGTATAGAAAAATTATTCAATGTAAAAGGCGGGAACTTAACCGTTATATACGAAGGTATCGATAAGGTATTTTCCAGGATAACCGACCAGGAATATTTAGATAGTATCAGGAAGAAGTATAAGCTGCCCGAAAGATTTATCCTTTATGTAGGAAGTATAAGAAGGCATAAGAATATAACAGGTCTTCTCGCGGCATTTGAGCAGTTCACTAAGAGAGTGCCTGATATATGGCTTGTCATGGCCGGCAGATATAGCCAACCGATAAATTTAAAAAGACCAAGAGTCCTTTATCTGGGAGAAGTGGCAAGTGACGCTGACCTGGCTGGAATATATAATCAAGCTTGTTGTTTATTTAACCTGTCTTCTTACGAAGGTTTTGGACTTACCATATTGGAAGCGCAGGCGTGCGGTGTTCCGGTGATCTGCAGCGACATAGCTCCACATATGGAAATAGGGGGTGACGGCATAGCTGCCGTTGAGCCATCTTATATTGACCAAATATATGAAAATCTGTATAATGTATTGTTTGAACAAGATATAAGGGGCAGGCTTATTTCCAAGGGCACGGAAAATGCAGCGCGTTTTAATTGGCAATCGACTGCCAAAAAGACGATAGAGGTATATAAAAGATTATATAATGAAAGTAGCCATAATTCACGATTGGCTTTTGGGAATGCGGGGAGGGGAGAGGATACTTAATGTATTCTGCCAGATATTCCCTCAGGCAGAGATCTTTACGCTTATCTATGATAAAGGCACGCTTACCCCGACGCTTGAGAACAGGCCCATCCATACATCGTTTTTGCAGTATCTCCCTTCGGTAAAAGAAAAGTACAGGAATTACCTTCCTTTATTTCCTATAGCAATAGAAAGTTTCGATCTTAAGGGCTACGACCTTATTATAAGTTCTTCGCATTGCGTGGCAAAAGGAGCCCGTAAGCCGAAGAACGCCTATCATTTCTGTTATTGTTACACGCCCATGCGCTACATGTGGGTGTTTTTTGACCAATATTTCGGTTCTTATCCGGCTTGGGAAAAAGCGCTGGTATGGCTTGTCGGGGAAGATTTGAAGAGGTGGGATATCGCTACTCTCCCCCGCGTAGATGATTTTGTCGCCATTTCCCATACAATAAAGGACAGGATACGGGATGTTTATAAGCGCGATTCAACCGTTATTTATCCTCCTGTAGAAGTGGATAAATTTAATTTCGATCCTTCGCGCAAAAAAGGGGATTATTATTTGTGTGTTTCAGCGCTTGTCCCGTACAAACGCATTGATATAATGGTAGAGGCTTTTAACAGGATGCCGGATAAAAAATTAGTAATAGTGGGTGATGGGAATGTCCGCAAGGAGTGGGAGTCCAAAAAAGTTTCTTCCAATATAAAATTCACGGGATGGCTGGGTCATGATGAGGTCGTCAAGGTTTGCTATGGAGCTAAGGCATTCCTTTATGCGGCCTTCGAGGATTTCGGTATAGCTCCTGTAGAGGCGCAGGCCATGGGCGTTCCGGTCATAGCCTATGGCAGGGGAGGGACCTCCGAAACCGTTATTCCCATAAACGGCCCTTTCGCCGATAAAAATCCTACAGGCGTGCTTTTCTATGAACAGGAGGCCCGATCACTTATAGACGCCATAACCGAGTTTGAAAGAAAAGAGGCTGAATTCAACCCTCTTGACGCCAGGTGCAACGCTGAAAGATTCTCTGAAGATAACTTCAGGAATAATATAAAAAGTTTTGTTAACCAAAAGATGGGCAAGATCGTCATATGATGACATTGCTTAACAAAAAAAGATTGAATACGCTTTTTACCGGCGCATTGATGCTTGGCGATTTTATCGCGATATTTGTCGCGCTCTTTTTTTCCTATGAGTTACGTTTTCACTCAAACATTTTTTCTACACCACTGGGTGTGCCCTCGGTAGAAAATTATTTCCTGCCGATGCTCTGGATAACAGTACTTCTTGTGATAGTGATGAATACGCAGAGGATGTACAAGGCCGACCCCACCAAAAAATTCATAGACTATTTCTTCCTGATATTCAAAAGTGTGGGCATAACGATGCTTTTCGTGCTTGCAGGGACCTTTTTTTACAGGGAAAGGGCCTATTCCAGGTCGCTTATATTTATTGCATGGATATCCCTGATCTTATTTATTACATTTTTCCGCTGCCTTCTAAGCATACTTTATAAAAAAAGC
Source organism: uncultured Planctomycetia bacterium (assembly GCA_964534705.1). GTDB lineage: Bacteria > Omnitrophota > Gorgyraeia > 2-01-FULL-45-10 > 2-01-FULL-45-10 > CAZHPY01. The sequence continues at coordinate 36,417 of CAZHPY010000005.1, forward strand.
ATATTGCCGCGCGTAAGAAAGAAGATAGTGATAATCGGTAAGCCCGAGACAATGGACATAATAAAGACACATGAAAAATATTTCAAGCGTTACGGTGACATAGCAGGAATAGTCTCTACCAGAAAAACCACCCAGGATTATCCCATACCCGCAAAGTACCTGGGCGCCATAGAGAATTTTGAGGATATACTGGAAGCCATAAAGCCGGATGAAGTGATATTGTCTGACCTGGAGCTGCCGAAAAAGAAGATAATATCCATGATACTTGAATCGGAAAAGAGGATGGTCACGTTCAAAATAGTAGCGGACCTCTTCGATATCATGATACAGCAATTTGAGATAGAGAATATAAACGGGCTCAACCTTATAAGGATAAAGGAATCGCCTTTAAATAATACATACAGCAGGTTCTTAAAAAGGGCTATGGATTTTTTAGGAGCGGCATTCGGCCTGATAGCATTATCGCCTATCTTTATTATCGTGTCCATAATAGTCAAGATGGATTCCAGAGGTGCGGTACTCTTTGCGCAGGAAAGGATAACCGAAGGTGGCAGGTTGTTTAAGATATATAAGTTCAGGACCATGCGCCCCGAAGCGGAGGCCGCTACAGGCCCGGTATTTGCCCAGGAAAATGATGAGCGCTGCACTAAAATAGGAAAATTTTTAAGGATGTACAATATCGATGAGCTCCCGCAGTTATTCAATGTGCTTATCGGCGACATGAGCCTTGTGGGCCCCAGGCCGGAAAGGCCGTATTTTGTTGACCAGTTCAAGGACGGGATCCCCCGTTATATGAGCCGCCATCACATCAAGGCCGGGATGACAGGCTGGGCGCAGGTAAACGGTTTAAGGCAGGGAACTCCTATCGAGGCGCGCGTTAAGTACGACCTTTATTATTCGGAGAACTGGTCCGTCTGGTTCGATCTTAAAATAATCCTTCTTTCACTGGTGGCTTTAAAAAATGCTTATTAATACATTGAACATTTTAACTGAATTGTCGCTCTGGCTTCTTCTTTTCGGGATAACTTTTTCAAATTCCGCTACAGAGATATTTGCGATATCCATTATATGCTTTTTTATTATCAGGAAAATAGCGCTAAAGGACCACAGGCTGCCTAAAACGCCGGTTAACCTGTCGTTGTATTTATTGTGCGCGGTCATATTGATAACGTTTTTCAGGAGCGCGTACTTAAGTGAAAGCATGAGAGGATTTCTGCGGATAATTAAATTCGCATTCTTGTTCCTTGCCGTTACCGATTTTCTTGGCTGCGATAAAAAACGGCTCACCAGGACATTCTGGGCTGTTATGGGGATAGCATGTTTTACATTTCTCAATGGGATATTCCAGTCGATATTTAATTTTGATATTATCCGGCATAACCAGGTCATACTTACCGACAAGTGGCAAAGGATACCTGGCGCTTTTGTACATCCGAATGATTTTGCGGCATATATAATATCCGTATTGCCCATAACGTTCTGTTTTTTGTGCGCTTCTTTTAGAAAAAAACAAAGAGTATTTCTTGCGATAAACTGTATTTTAGGTTCTTACTGTCTTATAAGGACATCGTCCAGAGGGGCCTGGGTGGCATTCCTGCTGGGCATAATATTGTATTTTTATTTTTACAATAAGAAAATTTCAATAATAGTTCCCTTGGTAATAATATCGGTCGGTATGCTGCTGCCGCATGGTTTTGACCGGATCAAAGGGCTTTTTGTTTTTGAACAAAATACCGTATGGGAGAGAACCCAGCTATGGAAAGGCACATGGGAGATGATAAAGGCGCACCCTTTCCTGGGATTTGGCGTTAACACTTTTTCCAGATACTTCCCCATGTATAAACCGCCGGAATATTGGGGGATCATGTATTCCCATAATTCATATCTGCAGATGTGGTCCGAGATAGGAATATTAGGGCTCGGGGCTTTTCTTTCGATCGTATTTATAGTTTTAAAACAAACGGTGCATAATATAAGGCAAAAGATAAAAAGCGGCGCAGAGGGGTTTGCGCTCCTGGGCGCCCTGGCCGGTTACGTGGCGTTTCTCGCGCAGTCTGGTTTGGATACCAATTTGTTTTCCCTGAGGCTTACGACCCTTTTTTGGCTGATGACAGCGTATTTAGTGTCGCTAAATAAATTTTTGAAAGAAAAACTCGAACATGGCGGATAATTATTCCATAACTGCAGTGGTCCTGTCCAGTAATTCTGAAAAGAAGATAGGCAAATGTCTCGAATCGCTTGTCGGCTGGGCCGATGAAATTATTATTGTAGATGGTGAAAGCACTGATAATACCGCGCAAATAGCGCATGGGTTTGGAGCGGCAGTATATTCCCACCCGTTCCTTGGCTCCTTTGCCGAAGAAAGGAATTTCGGGACGGATAAGGCAAAAAGCGAATGGGTATTGCAGCTTGACAGCGATGAGATCGTGAGCGTGGAATTTAAAAAGATGTGTGACCAGACGCTTCCGGGTACGACATGCGCTGCGTTCAAGTTCAGGAGAAAGAATGTATTCTTAGGGCATGAGTTCAGGTATGGCGGTTGGTATCACTGGTCACAGCACCTCTTTAAAAAAGTGAAGGCCCGTTACGAGGGCAGGGTGCATGAGAAGATGATAGTGGATGGCGAGATAGGGTATATAGACGCCCATCTTCTGCATATACCCTTCGACAGCATATCCGAATTTGTGGACAGGCAGAACAGGTATACTGACCTTCAGGCCAGGGATATACTTGACAGCGAGAAGGACCTTACCGCAAGGAAAGTAAAATACAACCTGAGAAGGAAGCCTCTCAAACTGTTCAGGAAGATATATTTCAATAAAAAAGGCTATAAAGAAGGGTTTTATGGCCTTGTATTCGCCCTCCTTTCATCGTGGGTCCATTTCCTGAAATGGGCCAAAGTGTGGGAATTGATAAGGGAAAAAAAGAGGATACTCGTTATCAGGAACGACCGTTTCGGCGAGTTTTTGCTCAACATACCTGCAATAAGGGCCCTGAAGGAAAGATTCGCGGATTCAAAGATAATATTGGCAGTAGACCCTTATGTAAAGGGCCTTGCCCTGGAGATACCGTATGTCGATGAGGCAATAGAATGGAAGAACGGCAGGCATTCTTTAATAGACGTATTCAGGTTCGCGATGTTATTAAAAAGCAGGGAGATCGATATTGTGTTTGTAATGAACCCTTCAAAAGATTCCAACCTGGCAGTTTATTTTGCGGGTATACCTGAACGGATCGGTTATGCGCGCAAGTGGGATTTTCTTCTTACAAAAACCATACAGGATACCAAGGACCTCGGACTCAAGCATGAGGTGGAATGCAATCTTGAGCTTGTTAAGGCTGCAGGCGCCGAGACAAAAGATAAGAGCCTTTTTATCGATGTAAAGGGGGCGGACCCCCTGATCCCGGGCGGGTCGATCGCAATACATCCCTGGACAAGCGATCCCATAAAACAATGGCCATCCGAACGTTTCAGGGAATTAGCTTTGAGGCTGGTAAAAGAACTGGAGACCGATGTCGTCATAATAGGCGGCAAAGAGGAACTTGGAAAAAGCGCCTCATACAATTATCTCAATAACCGTATAATAAACATGACAGGAAAAACTTCTTTGCCGCAATTAGCGGGTATCCTGAAAAAGTGCGGGCTCCTTATATCGGGAGACAGCGGGCCGGTCCATCTGGCTTCCAGCGTAGGAACACCTGTCATAGCCCTTTTCAGGAACGACATAGCCGGGAAAGGCCCAAAAAGGTGGGGCCCATGGGGCCATGGCGATCTTGTGATAGAGAAAAAACAGTTGTCAGATATAACCGTAGAAGAAGTCCTAAATAAGGTAAAAGAGTGGAAAAAATCCTCATCATCAATCCTTTCGGTATAGGGGATGTCTTATTCACAACGCCCGTAATAAACGCTTTAAAACAGAAATATCCGGGTAGTTTTATCGGGTATTGGTGCAATGAACGGACAAAAGATCTTTTAAAAAATGACGGCCGGATAAACAGGATATTTGCCTTATCGCGCGGCGATATAAAAAGAATATACAATGGAAGGCCCTTGAGGGGGTTCCTGGCATTGTTCAGCCTTCTTAATGAAATAAAGAAGGAGCGTTTCGAGGTCGCTTTCGATTTTTCATTAGACAGCAAATATGGTTTTTTATCCAGGCTCATCGGGATAAAAAAAAGGGTCGGGTTCGATTATAAAAACCGGGGCAGGTTCCTGACTGACAGAGTATGGCTGCAGGGATATTCCGGCAGGCATGTCATAGAGCATTATTTTGATCTCTTGAGATTCGTCGGCATAGTGCCTGCCAAAAAAGGGCCGGAGCTTATTACCGGAAGTAAAAATGTAAATATGGCAGGAAGCGGGACCGTCTTAGGCATAGCTATGGGCGGGGGCGAGAGCTGGGGGAAGGATGCATCGTATAAACAATGGCCCGCCAGGAAATTCGGACAGCTTGCAGCCAGGCTGACAAAAGACCTTAATGCTAAAATAATCCTTTTGGGCGGCGCGCAGGAAAAGGCGCTTGCGGAAGAGGTCATTAATGAAGCCAA
>CAZHPY010000006.1:0-40679 GCA_964534705.1 uncultured Planctomycetia bacterium
GGCCGGCGATACGCTGGGAGGTGTTTTTGAGGTAATAGTCAATGGTGTTCCGCCCGGGCTCGGCAGTTATGTCCAGTGGGACAGGAAGATAGACGCCAACATTGCCAGGGCGGTCATGTCCATCCAGGCGATAAAAGGCGTGAGTTTCGGGATCGGATTTGAGGCAGCCGCAACAAAAGGATCAGGGGTGCACGACGAGATATTTTATGATAAAAAATCGGGTTTTTACCGGAAAACAAATAACGCCGGTGGGATAGAAGGCGGCATGACTACCGGAGAGGATATAATAATCAGGGCGGTCATGAAGCCGATCTCCACTTTAAGAAAGCCCCTGGCAACTATCGATATCCGTACAAAAAAGCCCATAAAGGCTGCCGTCGAGAGGTCTGATGTCTGCGCAGTCCCCGCAGCGGCAGTGATAGGAGAGGCGGTATCAGCCATAGAAATAGCCAATGCATTTATGGAAAAGTTCGGAGGGGATTCCGTCAAAGAGATGCGCAGGAATTACGAAGGGTATGTCGCACAGATTAGAAGGGCGTAGTTGAGAGTAGGGAGTTGGGAGTAATGAAGAATATCATACTTGTAGGGTTCATGGGGAGCGGGAAGACGACGATAGCAATTGAGTTATCCCATAGGCTTAACATGGATTACGTGTCGATCGATGATATGATCGAAAAAAATGAAAAAGCGACGATAAATGAGATATTTACCAAAAAAGGAGAGGATTATTTCAGGGATGTCGAAACCGATTGCCTGAAACGCGCCTGCGCCGCAGATAACGCTGTAATAGATGCGGGTGGCGGCGTTGTATTAAAGGATGAGAATTGGGCTATAATGAAAGAAAGCGGCATCACGGTATGCCTTACAGCGGATGAAGAGACGATAATGGCAAGGACAAAGAAATATAAGCACAGGCCTTTATTAAACGTAGAAGACCCGAAGCAGAAGATACGCAACCTTATGGCAAAACGCGCTCCTTTTTATGCCAAGGCAGGCCATTGTATCGATACAGGCAAGATAACCGTAAAACAGGCAGTGGAAAAGATCGTTGAAATAGCCGAGAGGACATAGCGGTGACCAGAGAATCGCGTTTGTGGGTAAGTATAACGCTCTTAGTGATAGTTATCTTCAACTATCTTTCCGTAGGTATCCCCCTGTATAAAAAAACTTCATCACTTCAGTCGAAGATAAAAATAATGATGATAAAACAGGTCAAATCCGGCCAGCTTACGCAAAATACCGAGGATGATTATATTATAGATATATTAAAAAAAGAATCATTGGCGTTGAATAAAAAGATCACGTTATTGAATTGTACGGCAGTAAGCGTTGTTATTGTAATAACAAGCTGGTTGATCTTTGGCCTGTTCATCCGCAGGAAGAGAGAGGGGGCGCATGAAGCTAGATCCAAATAAGTGGTATTTTAAAACATACGTTTATATAGTAGCATTTCTCTGTATAGGCCCTTTCGCGCTGCCTCTTGCCTGGATAAACCCCCGCTATAATTTGGTCAAAAAAATAATTATAACCTTAATTACCGTTATAGTTAGTTACTTGCTTGCCGTATCTCTTGCCAAATCCATGGAATCTATTTATAAGTATTATGGGCAGGCTATGCAGATGGCAAGATGATGTCCAGATTACCCTTTTGCCTTGCAATATAGGCCAAATTGGGTTAAAATTAATTTTATAAGGAGGTTTTTTGATGAATATTTCGGATTATATTCGTAACCAGCCTAGAATAGTAGTAATAATACTCGGCATTGTTTTAGTAACTACTGCGGCAATTGCAGACTATGTTACAGGCAGCGATCTCTCTTTTTTATTGTTTTACCTGATCCCTGTTTATTTCTTCGTATGGTTTGCTACTAGAAAAATAGGCGTAATCGTTTCAATCATTTGCGCTGCTATATGGGCAGCAGAGAATATAATCAATAGAGCCTATATTTATCATTCGCCAGTATCCTACCTTAATATTTCTATCGAGATCGTTTTCTTTTTTATCGTAGCATATCTTATATGCTTGCTGAAAGAGGCCATGGGTATTAATGAGGAATTGGCACGGAAAGATACACTTACAGGGGTTATGAACAGGAGCGCTTTTTATGATATTGCCGACAGGGAGAGGTTAAGGTTAGAGAGGTATTCGCGCCCGTTTACGGTTACTTATATAGATATAGATAATTTCAAGATCATCAACTATCGTTTCGGCCATCATGCAGGGGACAGGCTTCTGCGGTGCGTGGCAGAGACCATAAAAGGCAGTTTGCGTAAAATAGACATTGTATCCAGGTTCGGCGGGGATGAGTTCACTATACTGCTTCCCGAGACCGGAGCAGAGGCGGCCCAGGTTGTTTTGAGCAGGCTGCGTAATGTCCTTCTGAATATAATGGAAAAGAACGAATGGTCGGTCACATTCACTTTCGGTACCGTAACGTTTCTTAAGGCCCCGGTTTCTGTCGAAGAGATGATGAAGAAGGTCGGCAGCGTGATGTACAGTGGAAAAGACAGCGGCATGAATACAATAGAGCACGAAATCGTAAGTGCGTAATATAAAGCTTATTATCAGCTATGACGGCACCCGTTACGCAGGTTGGCAATCCCAAAAGAACGCAGTAGCTATCCAGCAGGTATTGGAATCCGTCCTTAAGAAGATAACAGGCCGTCCCGTAAAGTTAAAAGGGGCCGGCAGAACAGATGCCGGCGTGCATGCCAGGTATCAGGTAGCGAATTTCAAGACCAATTCAAAGCTCCCGTTAAAAAGCATCAAAGCAGCATTAAACAGCATCCTGCCCGAAGATATATTAATAAACTCAATAGAAGAACCAGCCGGTAGCTTTGATTCGCAAAGATGCGCTAAATCAAAGCATTACCGCTATACAGTAACGACGTCACGTTTTGTGGATCCTTTTATAAGGCATTTTGTCGCGAGATTTTCATACCCCCTGGACATGGCCTCGATGAGAAGGGCTGCAGCTTTTCTCGTCGGCAAGCATGACTTTAAGGCATTTCAGGCCGCAGGTTCCCAGGAAAAGAATACGGTACGCACTATAAAGAAGATTAATGTTGAAGGCAGGGGTGACTTGGTATATATTGATGTATGGGCGGACGGATTCCTGTACAACATGGTCAGGACTATTTCCGGGACGCTATTGGAGATAGGCCGCGGCAAGCTGCCTGTTTCCAGGATGGAAGAGATATTAGGGGCGAAAAAAAGGGTCCTTGCAGGGCCGACCGCGCCCGCAAAAGGCCTGTGTTTAATGAAGATAGAGTATTGAAAGAAATAGAAAATGTTATCCAGGAACAAACCTGTTAAAGTAATAATATTTGATCTAGGTAATACCCTGATCAGGTTCGACCATAATATATCGGCAAAAAAGATATCAAATCTTTTCCATGTAGATTCCGAAAAGGTCAGGTCCCTCTTTTTTGATTCCGGGTTTACCAGGGATTTTGAAAAAGGCCTGATCTCCCCAAAGGTATTCCATTCCCGTATAACCGATTTCCTTAACATAAAGCTGCCTTTTAAGGATTTTGTTTCTATATGGGATGACATATTCTGGGAAGATACGGAAGCCTGCGAAATAGCCAGGCAGCTTAAATCCAGGTACAGGCTGTTCCTGCTTTCCAACGTTAACAGGTTGCATTACGATTATATAGAAAAGAAATTCGATATAATAAAAATATTCGATGAAGTCATACTGTCGTTTGCGGTGGGGGCGATGAAGCCGGAGATAAAGATCTTTGATGATGCCGTAAAAAGGGCAGGCGGGGATAAAGCCGCCGTTTTGTACATAGATGACCGGGAAGACCTCATAAAAGAAGCCAGGAAGTTCGGTATAGACTCGATAAAGTTCGAAGGGGCAGGGAAACTCAGGGAAGAATTAAAAAACAGGGGTATCCTCGAATAAGGCATTAATTTTATATTTTAGTTGACATTTTATATGGGGCATGGTATCATTTACCGCCTCTTGGATATTAAGAGGCGCTTTAATTTAATGAGGGGTAATATGGCGACATACATGGCAAAACCAAAAGATATACAAAGAGCCTGGTATCTTGTCGATGCAAAGGACAAGATCCTTGGCAGGCTTGCGTCTAAAGTGGCTGCGGTACTGATAGGTAAAGGAAAAGTTATCTATTCGCCTCATTATGATGCGGGCGATGAAGTTATAGTCATAAATGCAAGCAAGATAAAAGTCACCGGGACCAAGCTTGGCAGTAAGACATACAAGAGATATTCGGCTTATCCGGGAGGCCTGAAAGAGGAAGTTCTCGCGATAAAGCTTAAAAATCATCCTGACTATGTTATAAGGCATGCGGTCAAAGGCATGCTGCCAAAAAGTAAGTTGGGCTCCAAACTATTAAAAAAGCTTAAGGTGTACGCCGATGAGAACCATCCTCATAAAGCTCAGTCACCAAAGCCGTTAGCGGTATAATGTAAGGAGTTAAGGATACAATGACAGATAAAGTTCAGTATTTTGCTACAGGAAGGCGAAAGGAATCAAGGGCACGTGTGCGTTTGACTCCCGGAAGCGGCAAGATAACGGTTAACAAAAGGCCGTTTAATGACTATTTCACAAGAGAAAGCCATCGTCTTATAATCATGCAGCCTCTTGAGCTGGTAAAGTTGCCCGCTCAGTATGACATCTTTGCTCTAGTGGACGGCGGCGGAGCAAGCGGCCAGGCCGGAGCCATGAGGCTTGGCATAGCAAGGGCTCTTGTTAAGATCCAGGATACTCTTAAAACGACCCTGAAGAAGGCCAAATTCCTTACGCGCGATGCGCGCGCCAGGGAGCGCAAAAAATACGGCCGAAAGAGGGCAAGAAGGAGATTCCAGTACACTAAGAGATAATAAAATCTCGACGATAATTTGAAACCTATCTTGTCAACTCCCGACGATATTTTAGTTGACAGGATAGGTTTTTTAATTTAATATAATTAATACTCTCGACGGAAGGAGAATAACATGATCAAGGTTGGAGTTGTTGGTGCGACCGGTTATGCGGGCGAAGAAGTCATAAAGATCCTCATTAACCATAAGAGTGTAAAAATATCAGAGCTATCCGCTGTGATAGAAAAAGAAGAGCTGATATCGTCCATATTTCCGGCTTTTAAAGGCAGATGCGACCTTATTTGCCATAAGCCCGACGCAGAGAAGATGGCAAAGAACGTTGACCTGGTATTTTTGGCGCTTCCCCATAAGATCTCCATGGAAATAGCGCCCATGTTCCTTAAGGCCGGCAAAGTAGTCGTCGATCTAAGCGCTGATTACAGGCTTGACCCTGACATATACAAGATCTGGTATGGTACAGAGCATAAAGACAAAGCTAACATACCTGGTGCAGTGTATGGCCTGCCTGAGATCTATTTCGACAAGATCAAAAAAGCAAAGTTGATAGCAAATCCCGGGTGCTATCCGACGAGCGCGATATTGGGGTCCGCCCCAATGGTAAAAGAAAAAGCCATAGACCAGGGGTCCATCATAATCGATTCCAAGAGCGGAGTTACTGGAGCCGGAAGAAAGCCCGACCTGGCCCTTTCGTTCAGCGAGGTAAATGAGAACCTGAAGGCCTATAAGGTCAATGACCATCAGCATAAGCCTGAGATAAATAAGATATTATCGGAAGTGGCTGGCAGCAATATAGAGGTTGTATTTACACCTCATCTTATACCGATGAATAGAGGGATATTGTCTACTATATACATGAAGCTTGCCAGGAAACTGGATACTAAGGCCGCGATAGATATTTACAAAGAGTTCTATAGCGGAAAGCCGTTCGTAAGAGTGTATGATGAAGGAAGGCTTCCGCAGGTCAGGGATGTCGTAGGTACAAATTATTGCGACATAGGATTAAAGGTGACTGGTGATGTATTGATATCCGTTACGTGTATCGATAACCTTAAAAAAGGCGCCGCAGGCCAGGCCATCCAGAATATGAACATAATCGCTGGGCTGAGTGAAACCGAAGGATTATTGTAGGGGAGACAAAGAGACAAGAGACAAGTAACAAGGTAAATGTTTCTTGTTACCAAGATTAGTGTAAGTGTAGCTGTTTCTTGTCACCAAGCGTATTAAGGAGTTGTATAAGGTGAAGACCATCAAAGGTGGAGTTACAACGCCGAAGGGATTTTTGGCAAGCGGTGTAAAGGCCGGAATAAAAAAATCCGGCAATCCTGACCTTGCTCTTTTGTATTCCGAAGTTCCGGCAGTAGCAGCAGCAAGTTTTACAAAGAATAAATTTCAGGCATCGCCTGTCAAGATAAGCAGGGAACATCTTAAGCATAAGACGCACCAGGCTGTGATCGTAAATAGCGGTAATGCCAATTGCGCAAATGGCAGGATAGGCGATAAGGATGCTGCGACCATGGCAGAACTTGCCGCAAGATCTTTATTGCTTGCCAAAAAAGAGGTCCTGGTAGCATCGACCGGTATCATCGGCCATTACCTGCCGATGAAAAAAATAAAAGCTGCGATGCCAGAGCTTATCGGGGACCTGTCCGGTTCAAAAGGAAGCGTTTTTGCCAAGACGATAATGACGACCGATACGGTCGAAAAGGAACTGGCGGTCAGCCTTAAGCTGGGGTCTGCCACTATTTTAATAGGTGGCTCGTGCAAGGGCGTAGGCATGTTGTATCCCGACATGAAGACCGAGAAGCACGCTACTATGCTATGCTTTGTTTCTACAGACGCTTCAATAACGAAGAAGATGCTGGCGGAAAGCCTTGACGAAGCCATTAAGGATTCGTTCAATATGGTATCTGTCGACGGCGACATGAGCACGAACGATTCTTGTTTTGTGCTTGCAAACGGCCTTGCCGGGAACAGGCGCATAGAATCAAAAGGCTCCTACTATAATGAATTTACTGAAAGCCTGAAGTTTTTATGCAAAGAACTGGCAAAGAAGCTCGCGGCAGACGGTGAGGGCGCGACAAAATTTGTAGAGATAATGGTTAAGGGCGCAAAGGACATAAAAGATGCCAAAGTGGTCGCAAGAAAGATATCGACATCAAGCCTCTTAAAGTGCGCCATATGCGGAGAGGACCCTAATTGGGGCAGGGTAGTTGCTGCTGCCGGCGCGTGTGGGGTGGATTTCGATCCTGATAAAGTTGATGTTTATCTGGGTAACGTAAAAGCGATGGCCAACGGACAAAGCATAAAAAAATTTGATAAGGAAAAAGCCAGAAAGCTGTTCCAGAAAAAGGATGTTCGCATAAAGGTTGATCTCAAGAGTGGCAAGTCATGCGCTACGGCATGGACCTGCGATTTTACCAAGGAATATGTGGCTATCAATTCGGAGTACAGCACATGAAGGAAGCTATCAAGAAGAGCAAAGTCCTCATAGAGGCGCTGCCTTATATAAAGAAGTTCTATGAAAAAGTAGTGGTAATAAAATATGGCGGGGCAGCCGTAGATGAAAAAGGAATAGATCCTTCGGTGCTTGAAGACATAGTATTCATGAATTATGCCGGTATGCGCCCCATACTGGTTCACGGTGGCGGGCCCCTGATATCAAAATTCATGAAAAAGTCGGGTATAGAGCCCAGGTTCGTATGCGGCAGAAGGGTCACGGATAAAGAATCTATATATATAATCGACAAAGCGCTGCATACGATAAACAGGCAGATCGTGAATACATTGAAAGACCTGGGAACAAAGGCATTCGGCCTGAGCGGGCGTGAAAATAACCTGATCAGGGTAAAGAAGCTGAAGACCGAAGTCGACCTTGGTTTCGTAGGTGAAGTGACATCGGTTGATACGACGATAGTAAAGCAGCTTATAGAAGATAGCATAATACCCGTTATATACCCTTTAGGCATGGGGCGTGACAGGAACCTGTATAATGTAAATGCCGATGATGTTGCAAGCGAGATAGCAGTGGCTTTAAGTGCTGAAAAATTCGTGCTTTTGACGAATGTCAGGGGCGTCCTGAAGGATAAGGACGACCCTAAGACGCTGTATAATACGCTTACCGTAAAAGAAGTTAACGGGTTAGTTAAGAAAAAAATAATATATGGCGGCATGATGCCTAAGGTGGCGTCATGTGTTAATGCTATTAAGGGCGGAGTAAAGAAGGCGCACATACTTGATGCAAGCATACCTCATGCGCTTCTGCTCGAAATGTTCACTGATAAAGGTATAGGTACGGAGATAGTAAAATGAGTAAGACGGATAAAGTAGCAGAGTTGTACAATAAGTACGTGATGTGCACCTACAAAAGGGTGCCGCTATGTCTTGAAAAGGCAAAAGGCAGCAGGGTATGGGATATCGACGGCAAAGAATATCTTGATTTCTTTCCGGGATGGGCAGTATCAGGTATAGGGCATTGTCATCCATTGGTCGCCGCTGCCATATCAAAGCAGGCAAAAAAACTGATGCATGTATCCAACAATTATTATTCAGAACTGCAGGGGCTTTTAGCGAAAAAAATAATTGAAAATTCGTTCCAGGGTAAGGTATTTTTTGCGAACTCCGGCGCCGAGGCGAATGAAGGGGCCGTTAAGCTTGCGCGGAAATACGGCCATGATAAAGGAAGATATGAAATAATCACGATGACAAGATCTTTTCATGGAAGAACGCTCGGCATGATATCGGCGACCGGACAGGATAAGGTTAAAAAGGGATTTGAGCCGCTGGTAGAGGGCTTTGTCCATATACCGTTCAATGACATAGAAGCCCTTAAAGAAGCAGTGAATGAAAAGACGATCGCAGTCATGTTCGAGCCCATACAGTGCGAAGGCGGCATAAATATAGCCAGTAAAGAATACATGCAGGCAGTGAGAAAACTTTGCGATGAGAAAGACATAGTCATGATATTGGACGAGGTCCAGACGGGGATGGGTAGAGCGGGTACGATGTTCTGTTATCAGCAGTACGGCATCGAGCCTGATATCATGACGCTTGCAAAGTCTTTGGGCGGTGGGGTGCCGATAGGGGCTGTTGTTGCAAGGGGGAAGTTTGCTGACGTCCTTACGCCGGGCACACACGCGTCAACGTTTGGCGGGTCGCCCGTAGTCTGCGCGGCCGGGCTTGCCGTGTTCGAAGCCATTAAAAAAGAAAAATTGTTAAATAATACTAAAAAGATGTCCGCATATCTGGTAAAGAAGATAGAGGGGCTCAAGAAGAAATACCATATTATAAAGGATATCAGGGCAATAGGGCTTATTATCGGGGTCGACCTTAGCGTAAAAGGCGAAGATATTTACAGTAAGTGCCTTGAAGAGGGCCTTCTCATAAATTGCACACAGGATACGGTCCTGAGGATCATGCCTCCTATGACGGTCAGCAAGGCACAGGTAGATAAGGCTATATCGATATTGGATAAGGTGTTGTCAAAAATATAGAGGCGCATAATGGCAAAAAAAAGAGACTTACTGTCGATAACCGATCTCACATCTGAAGAGATATGCGGTATATTGGAGGCGGGTAAGGAATTAAAAAAGGACAAGGCCAAGTACGCGGATTCGCTTAAAGGCAAGTCCATAGGCCTTATTTTCCAGAAACCGTCCAACAGGACCCGGGTATCGTTTGAAATAGGGATGGTCCAGTTGGGAGGATATGCCATTTATCTCGGGCCATCTGAGATAGGTATGGGCGGCAGGGAATCCGTAAAAGATGTGGCCAGGGTATTATCAAGATATCTGGACGGCCTCGTTGCGCGTACGTACAAGCATGAAGATGCTGAGGACCTTGCAAAATACGCTACAGTGCCTGTCGTGAACGGCCTTAGCGATTTTGCGCATCCTTGCCAGGCATTAAGCGACATATTTACGATCAAGGAGAAATTCGGCACCTTCAAAGGCATAACGCTTTCCTATATAGGGGATGCCAATAACGTGTTGAATTCTCTCATGTGCGCTGCGGCAAAAGTCGGGCTTAACATGAAAGTAGCTACGCCAAAAGGGTATGACCCTCTAAAGAAGGCCGCAGACACGGCAAAAAAATGTGCCGTGGAATCAGGCGCAAGCATAGAATTTATGAATGAAGCCGAAGCCGCGGCTAAGGGCGCGGATGTTATATATACCGATGTATGGGTAAGTATGGGCCAGGAAAAAGAGTCTGAAAAAAGGATGAAGGATTTTAAGGGGTTCCAGATCAATGACCATATAATGAAACTGGCCAATAAGAATTGTCTTGTAATGCATTGTCTGCCTGCCCATAGAGGAGATGAGATCACGGATTCGGTCATAGATTCGAAGAATTCAGTTGTCTATGACCAGGCGGAGAACAGGATGCATATACAAAAAGCGGTATTGTTGAAATTATTGAGATAACGGGAGAATGATATGAATAAAAAAGTAGTTCTTGCATATTCAGGCGGCCTGGATACATCTGTGGCCATAAAATGGCTCAAGAATAAGGGCTATGACGTTGTTGCCTATATGGCTGATGTCGGCCAGGGATCCGATTACGGGACTTATAAGACCAGAGCCCTTAAGACCGGCGCCATAAAAGTTATTGTTGATGACCTGAAGCAGGAATTTGTTAACGATTTTGTTTTTAAAGCGTTAAAGGCCAATGCGATATATGAAAGCGGGTATTTACTGGCAACGGCATTATCAAGGCCGGTCATAGCAAAGGGCCTGGTAGAGACCGCCGAGAAGGAAAAGGCCGAATACGTGGCGCATGGCTGTACCGGCAAAGGCAATGACCAGGTGAGATTTGAAGTTACTGTAAAGGCGCTTAACCCTAAGTTGAAGATAATAGCGCCGGTTAGGGAATGGGAGTTAAAGACAAGAAGCGAAGAGATAGAATATGCGAAGGATAATAATATCCCCATCGACACAACAAAGAAAAAGCCTTACTCGATTGATGTTAATCTTTGGGGAATATCGATTGAAAGTGGGAAGCTGGAAGATCCTTATTACGAGCCTGACGAAGATATCTATTATCTTACGAAAGGAGTAAATGAGGCAGCGGCGAAGCCTGCCTATTTAGAGGTGGAATTCAAAAAAGGTATCCCTGTAAAATTGAACGGCAAGGCAATGGGTGGCGTGGGCCTTATCGCCAAGATCGCCAAGATCGCCGGCGATGCCGGTGTGGGCAGAAGCGACATGATCGAGAACCGTCTTGTAGGGATCAAGTCCAGGGAAATATATGAGGCCCCGGCAGGATGGGTCCTCTACAATGCGCACAAGGCATTAGAGAGCCTTGTTTTTGACAGGGAACTGGCCCATTTTAAGGATGCTGTGTCGCTGAAATATTCCGAACTTGTTTATTACGGGCTTTGGTACTCGCCTTTAAGGGAAGCGATAGATAAGTTTATCGACAATACACAGAAATATGTTAATGGTACTGTGCGGCTCAAGCTTCACAAAGGAAATTGCTCGGTAGTAGGCAGAAAATCGCCGCATTCTTTATACAAGAAAGAGCTTGCCACGTACGAAGAAGGGGATAAGTTCGACCAGTCCCTCGCAAAGGGATTCATCGAACTGTGGGGTTTGCCCTACAAAGGAAGAGGCAAAAAGTAAGGGAGACAAAATGGCTAAGAAACTATGGGGTGGTAGATTTAGCAAGAAGACAGACCCATTAGTAGAAGAATTCACAAAGTCTATACAATACGACTATAAACTGGCCAAGTATGATGTGCTTGGCTCTATAGTCCATGTAGCCATTCTCGGTAAGGCAGGATATTTAACATCCAAAGAAGTGTCTAAGATACAATCCGCCCTTACAAAGATCGGCAATAGTAATTTTATGCCCAATATGGCTTACGAGGATGTCCATAGCCAGATACAGGATATGCTTGAGGGGCGGGTCGGGGATCTTGCACTAAAGCTTCATACTGCCCGGTCAAGGAACGACCAGGTGGTATTTGCCACAAAAGTCTATTGCCTTGATAAATACGCTGAGGTTGCAACACTTTTACAAGGCGTAATAAGTTCTCTGAAGTCTCTTGCAGACTCAAATAAAGATGTTGTGATGCCCGGTTTTACGCATATGCAGCATGCACAGCCTATATATCTGAAAGATTACATCGGAGCATATGTAATTATGCTTGAAAACAGCCTCAAAAAATTAAATGCAGCTGTTTCAGATATTAAACTCACGATGGGTTCCGGCGCGGTTGCAGGAACGCCCATAGCGGCAAAACATTACCGGATGTCTTTGGATAAATATGCTGGAAAATTAGGTATCAAATTACCGGGATTAAAACTTGAGCCGGCAAAAAACGCTATATATACGGTTAGTGACAGGGGTTTTGTGCTTGAATCGCTTAATATTACAGCAATTATTGCTGCCTGTCTTTCCAGATTTGCCGAAGATCTTATAATATGGGCGACAAAAGAATTTGATTTTGTAGATATAGATGAAGCATTCTGTACAGGTAGTTCTCTTATGCCGCAGAAGAAGAACCCGGATGTCCTGGAATTAATAAGAGGTTGCGCAGGAAGAATGTACGGCAACCGGATAGGCCTTCTGGCTGTTATGAAGGGGCTGCCGTTGTCATATAACAGGGACATGCAGCTGGATAAGGAGCCCTTATTTGACTCATTCGAGACCCTGATAGCCGAATTAAAGGTATTAAAAGGGCTGATAAAGACACTTAAGTTCAATAAGGATAAACTCGAGACCCAATTAGATGATGAATCTTTATACGCGACGGACATAGTCTATTATCTGGTGGGAAAGAAAGTACCATTCAAGATTGCGCATACGATAGTAGGCAAGCTGATAAGATATGCCATTGACAACTCTATCGAAGTAAAGACTATGACGCAGCATGAATTAAGTGCATTTTCAGATAAACTTATCAAAAAAGAGATCATTAAATTATTCGATCCTGAATTTTCAGTTGAGTCAAAGAAGTCGATAAAAAGGTGATATAGATGCATGAGTTTACATTTAAGGACAATGAACTTTACTGCGAAGATGTGAGAGTAGCGGAGATCGCGAAAAAGGTCCCGACACCGTTCTATCTTTACAGCTACAAGACTTTCATAGACCACTATAAGAAGCTTGAGATAGCATTCCGGCCCTTAAAGCCGCTCATATGCTTTTCCGTAAAGAGCAATTCGAATATCGCGGTCCTGCGGGCGCTTGTCAGGAACGGGGCAGGGCTTGATATTGTTTCGGGAGGAGAACTCTACCGCGCGCGCCTTGCGGGAGTGAGGCCGGACAAGGTAGTCTATGCGGGCGTCGGCAAAAGGCGTGACGAGATCGAAGATGCAATAAAGTTCGGGATACTTTTGTTCAATGTAGAGTCTGAGGCCGAACTTGATGAAATACAGATGGCTGCTCACAGACTGGGGAAAAAGGTTAACGTTGCCATAAGGATAAACCCCGATGTTGTAGCCAATACGCATGCCCATATAGTTACGGGAAAGGGCGATACGAAATTCGGCCTTGATTTCCGGACAGTGAAGAAGATATTCAATTCGCGGAAAAAATATCCGGATCTTAATATAAGAGGCATACACATACATATAGGATCGCAGATCGTAGATGGCGCACCTTTTGTAGCGGCGATAAGAAAGGTGCTGCAATTTCTGGGAAAGAACAGGATAAAGATAGATTATTTCAATATCGGCGGCGGGTTGGGCATCACTTATTCCATTGAAAACCCGCAAACCGCAAAAGTATTTGCGCAAAATGTACTGCCGATGCTTAAAAAGAGCGGGCTGAAAATAATATTGGAACCGGGACGGTTTGTATCGGGAAATAGCGGCATACTCGTGACAAAAGTTTTATATACAAAAAGTACGCCTAAGAACAAATTCATGATAGTTGACAGCGGCATGAGCGATCTCATCAGGCCCAGCCTTTACACGGCCTATCATAAGATAATCCCGGTAAAGGTACCTTATGACAGTTCTGAAACAAGCGAGAAGGTCGATGTGGTTGGGCCCATATGCGAGTCGGGCGATTTCCTTGGGAAGGACAGGCTTTTGCCGGGGATGCATAAGGGGGATCTCCTGGCGGTAATGGGGGCAGGTGCTTATGGTTTTACAATGTCGAGTAATTACAACTCACGTCCAAGGGCCGCAGAGGTAATGGTCATAGAAGGCAAGGCCTATATTGTAAGGTCTGCCGAAACATATAAAGACCTTGTAAAAGGCGAAGCCATACCAAAGGTGTTAAAATGATCGGGTTCACGAAGGCAGTCGCAACAGGCAATGATTTTGTCATTGTCGATAACCGCAAAAAAGTTTTAAAGAATAACCTTGCCAGGCTTGCAAAGGAACTGTGTGACAGGAAGTACGGCATCGGCGCCGACGGCCTGCTTTTGCTTGAAGGATCCGATTCCGCCGACTTTAAGATGCGCATATTCAATCCTGACGGCAGCGAAGCGCAGATGTGCGGCAACGGTTCGCGCTGCATAGCGCTTTACGCTTATAAAAAAAAGATCGCATCCTCCAGCATGGGTATAGAAACACTCGCCGGTATTATTAGCGCCAGCGTAAACGGAAATAATGTAAAAGTCAAACTTACAGAACCGAAGGATATACAGTGGAATCTTTGCCTGATGATCCATGAATGCCCTTATAAGGTTAATTTTGCGAATACTGGCGTTCCCCATGTTATCCATTTCGTCAAGGACATAGAGAATATAAGCGTCAAAGAGCTGGGTTCCAGTATGAGATATCATGCTGATTTTTCTCCAGAAGGGGCGAACGTGGATTTTGTCAGGATCGCGGACCGCAATAAGAAAAAGATCCAGGTCCGGACATATGAAAGAGGGGTTGAGGATGAGACATTGGCTTGCGGAACTGGGGCAGTGGCCAGCGCAATAATAGCAGCGGAGGCGGAAGATATATCCTCCCCAATAACTGTGGAAACCCGGAGCGGAGAGATGCTAAAGGTGCATTTTGAGATGGTAGAAGGTGCTTTTAAGAACGTTTATCTGGAAGGCAAAGCACAACTTGTATATGAGGGGGAGATCCAAGATGTTTAAAGGTTCTATGGTTGCATTGGTAACGCCTTTTAAAAAAGGCGTGATAGATGAAGTTGCGCTTAAGGATCTGGTAGAGTTCCATATAAAGAACGGGACAACCGCGCTTGTGCCATGCGGTACGACCGGTGAATCGGCCACTCTTTCCTATGATGAGCACGACAAGGTGATCGAGCTTACGATAAAATTTGCGAAGGGAAGGATACCCGTTATAGCGGGGACGGGCTCCAATTCGACTGAAGAGGCCATAGTGCTTACCAAGCATGCAAAAAAAGCAGGCGCAGACGCTTCCCTGCAGGTAAGCCCATATTATAATCGTCCCACACAGAAAGGGCTTTACCTGCATTTTAAGGCTATTGCGGAAGCCGTTGATATACCCATAATCCTGTATAATATTGCCTCGAGAACCGGTGTAAACATAGAACCCGAGACATTCGTTAAGCTGGCTGAGGTCAAGAACATAATCGGCGTAAAAGAGGCCAGCGGATCGCTTGAGCAGATGTCGAGGATCAGAAAACTTTGTCCGAAGGATTTTCTATTAATATCGGGTGATGATGCCCTGACCCTGCCCGTCCTATCCATAGGCGGTGTCGGCATCATATCGGTTGTAGCCAATATTATCCCGCGTGACGTTGCGGATATGTGTTCTGCCTTCGAAAAAGGTAATATTAAAAAGGCCGAGGAGTTGCATTATAAGATGCTCTCGCTCGTAAAGGCCATGTTTGTAGAGACAAATCCCATCCCGGTAAAGACCGCCATGGGATTAATGAAGATGATAGATCCACAGATGAGGCTTCCTTTATGCGACATGCTGCCCGGGAATAAAGACAAACTTGTTGCGGAGCTTAAAGGATATAAGTTAATCTAAACAAGGAGTATGTAATGGTTAAAATAGCAGTTAGTGGTTCAAAAGGAAAGATGGGATCGAGAATAATCGATCTGGCAAAGGGTGACCCGGAATTTCAGTGCACCGGGGAATTCGATGTAGACGGCAATGCAGCGGATGCTATAAAGGGGTGTGATTGCCTTCTCGAATTTACGTCACCCGAAGCGACGATGGAACATCTCGCAATGTGCGAAAAAGAGAAAAAGGGGATCGTCATAGGAACGACCGGCCTGTCCGAAGAGCAGCGCAATAAAATAAAAGAAGCTTCGGCGAATATACCGGTTGTCTTTTCTCCCAATATGTCAGTAGGCGTAAATCTGCTGTTCAATCTGGTTGAAACAGTCTCAAAGGTCCTGGGCAGCGAATACGAGATCAGTATCCTCGAAGCGCACCATGCCGAAAAGAAAGATGCTCCCAGCGGCACTGCCAAAGAACTGGAAAAGATAGTAAAAAGCATAAAGGGTGAAGAGACAGATGTAGTGATAAGTTCTGTAAGAGAAGGCGAAATAGTCGGCGAGCATACCATAACGTTCGAAAGCGACGTCGATCTTATAGAGATAACACATAGCGCCAAAACGCGCGATATACTCGCAAAAGGCGCGCTGCAGGCCGCAAAATTCATTGCAGGCAAGAAGGACGGGTTATTTACAATGAAGGATGTGCTTGCTCTTTAAAGGAGTAAATGATGAGATTTGAAAGATCTGACAGGCTGAAAAGGTTGCCGCCGTATTTATTCGTAGAGATAGATAAGGCCAAGAAGAAGGCGCGCGAGGAAGGGCGGGATATAATAGACCTTGGCGTAGGCGATCCTGACATCCCGACGCCAAAATTCATCATAGACGCGCTCAATAAAGCGGTCCGCGATCCTGCTACACACAGGTATTCTCTTGACCAGGGTATACCTGAATTCAGGAATGCCGCGTCCGCCTGGCTTAAAAAGAGATTTGACGTCAATATGGATGCCGATAAAGAGATCTATCCGCTGATCGGCTCAAAAGAAGGCATAGCCCATATCCCGCTGGCTTTTATAAATCCCGGAGATGCGGCCCTGGTACCCGACCCATGTTATCCTCCGTACCGTTCCGGGACTATATTCGCGGGCGGCGAAGTTGTCTATATGCCGCTCCAGGAAGCGAACAAATTCCTGCCTGACCTGAAGGCGATCAATCACCACCAATTGCATAAAGTCAGGATGATGTTCATAAATTATCCGAATAATCCCACGTCAGCAGTATGCGATAAACGTTTCCTGAAAGACGTGGTTGATTTTGCCCTGAAACACAACATAATCGTGTGCAGCGATGTGGCATATTCCGAGATAACATTTGACGGCTATAAAGCGCCTAGCATTTTTGAAATAGAAGGCGCGAAAGAAGTTGCGATCGAATTCCATTCCTTGTCCAAGACATTTAACATGACGGGCTGGCGCATAGGGTTTGCCTGTGGAAATTCCGAACTGGTAGAGGGCCTTGCCAAGGTCAAGAGCAATATCGACTCCGGTATTTTCTCCGCCATACAGCGGGCGGGGACAGCAGCTTTAAATAATTATGATAAACATATAAAGCCGGTAATAAAGGTGTATGAAGAAAGGCGCGATATGCTTGTCAACGGGCTTAATTCGATAGGCCTTAAAGTGGAAAAACCGAAAGCGACGTTTTATGTCTGGGCGAAGGTCCCGCCCCGGTATACGTCCGCTACGTTCGCGAAAGCCCTCCTGGATAACTGTGACATAGTAGCTACGCCGGGCAACGGTTTCGGCGATTGCGGCGAGGGATATGTCCGGATGGTAGTGACTGTTGATAAGAAACGTATAAAGGAAGCAGTCGAAAGGATCAGGAAGAGATTGATCTAGCGCATGATCATCTGTTACATAGGAATAGGTTCGAATCTCGGGGACAGGCGCTCCTATATAGACGGGGCAATAACAGAGCTGCGCAGCAATAAAGATATCGAGGTGCTGAAGGTTTCAAGCATATATGAAACCGATCCTGTGGGCGATATTCCGCAGGGAAAGTTCCTCAATGGGGTGATAGAAATAACGACTGATCTTCCGGCGGAGACCCTTTTGAAGGAGCTGAACCTGATCGAACAAAAACTTGGACGCAAAAGGAGCGTGAAAAGCGCCCCACGCACGATCGACCTCGACATACTTTATTATGGAGATGAAAAAATTAACATGAAGGACCTTGTGATACCGCATCCACGCCTGCATGAGCGCGAATTTGTATTAAAAGGTTTGCGGGAATTAGGTAAGATACAGAATGAAGACAATAGATAGTATTTCACGGATGTCCACATTCGTGAAGATGATGAAAAAAGAAGGGAAATCGATCGGTTTTGTCCCTACCATGGGCTATTTGCACGAAGGCCATACGAGCCTTGTAAAAGCTGCCAGGAAGCATACCGACGTTGTCGTGATGAGCATCTTCATAAATCCGCTTCAATTCGGCCCTAAGGAAGATTTCGAAAAGTATCCCAGGGACCTCAGGCATGATGAAGAGCTTGCGCGCGAGGCAGGGGTTGATGTTATATTCTATCCTTCACTGAAGGATATGTACCCGGACGGTTATGCAACATACGTGACCGTAGAGAAGCTTACCGATACGCTTTGCGGTGAATCAAGGCCCGGGCATTTTAGGGGAGTGGCGACAGTGGTGACAAAATTATTCAATATCGTTAAGCCCAACGTAGCATATTTTGGGCAAAAAGATATGCAGCAGGCATTGATAATGAAGAAAATGGTGGCCGACCTCAACATGGATGTGGACGTAAAAATAATGCCTATAATGAGGGAAAAAGACGGCCTTGCCATGAGCTCAAGGAACATGTACCTTTCGGAAGCAGAAAGAAAAGATGCGACCGTATTATACCAGTCCCTTAAACTGGCTGAGAACATGGCCAAACAAGGGGAGCGGGATGCCAGGAAGATCTTGAAGGCAATGGAAGATATGATAAAACAGAAACCGGCGGCAAAGATAGATTATATCAAGGCGGTCGATACCAAAGATCTCAGGGATGTGAAGCATGTCTCCGGAGAGGTGATGATCGCGTTGGCCGTATTTTTTGGACATACAAGGCTGATAGATAACATAGTAATAGCGGGGAAATAAATGACAATGCAATTCCAGGATCGTGACGATATAAAATATAATGAATCTCTTAAAAAAAAGATAGAAAAGCTCAAGAAGAAACGCAATGCCGTTATAATAGCCCATAATTACCAGCGTGATGAAGTCCAGGATATAGCCGATATAAGCGGCGATTCCCTGGCCCTGGCCCAGGCAGCTGTAAGGACCGATGCCGAGGTCATTGTCTTCTGCGGGGTCCATTTTATGGCCGAAAGCGCGGCGATCTTAAATCCGGGGAAGACGGTCCTTCTCCCGGTCATGGAAGCAGGGTGTCCTCTTGCCGACATGATAACGGTTGAAAAATTACGGGCAAAAAGGAAAATGTATCCTGACGCCGCAGTCGTTTGTTATGTAAATACCAGCGCCGAAATAAAAGCAGAAAGCGATATTACCTGCACTTCCAGCAATGCGGTTGAGATCGTCAGGTCGCTAAAAGAAAAACGCATAATATTCGTCCCCGATAAGAATCTGGGCCGCTATGTCCAGTCCCAGGTCCCCGACAAGGAAATTATACTGTGGGAAGGTTTCTGTCCGACGCATATAAGGGTGCAGGAAGAGGACATAATAAAAGCCAAGAAGGAATATCCTGACGCTGAAGTCATAGCCCATCCGGAATGTAACCCGGAGGTCCTGGCGCTTTCAGACCATATCTGCTCCACGGGCGGGATGTTCAAATACGTGAAACAATCCAAGTCAAAGAAATTTATAATATCGACGGAAGCCGGCATGTTGTATAAATTACAAAAAGAAAATCCGGACAAGCAATTTTATCTTCCTACGCAGAACCTTGTGTGCGCCAACATGAAGCTTATAACGTTAGGGTGGGTAGCCCATAGTTTAGAGAAGCTTGTATACGAAGTTAAAGTAGCCGACAACGTAAGAGAAAAGGCTTTGAGGTCGCTTGATAAGATGCTCCAGGTTACCGGTGAGAAAAAAGGAGCGGCAATAGCGGGGTATTAGTCAGTAGACAGGGGAAACAAAGAAACAAGAGACAAGTAACAAGGTACATGTTTCTTGTTACCAAGCGTAGTGCAACTGTAGCTGTCTCTTGTCACAAAGTGTAAGAAAGTCATCAATGAGTAAACTTAGAGTCGGAATAATCGGATGCGGCACTATAGGAAGCGAACTTGCGATCGCCTGCCAGACTATCCTGAAGGAGAAGATAGATCTTGCCGGTATTTGCGATGCGGATGAAAAAAAAGCCGCGACGTTGCAGAAATCGTTTAAAAATAATGTGCCCGTTCTAAAACTCGAAGGCCTGATCAGCAAATCGGATCTGCTGGTTGAGGCAGCCAGCGCAAAGATATCCGCTGATATACTGAAAGAAGCGATAAAAAACAAGAAAGACATACTGATCATGAGCATAGGAGGCCTTCTCGGCAAAGAAGGACTTTTAAAGAAGGCAGATGATGCCGGAATAAAAGTGTACCTGCCAAGCGGCGCGCTGTGCGGTGTAGATGGATTGAAATCCGCTTCTGTCGGCAGGATAGATTCGGTCAGCCTGACCACACGTAAGCCGCTCAAGGGTCTCGAAGGAGCCCCATATTTAAAAGAAAAAAATATTAAACTGCAGGATGTAAGAGAAGAGACCGTAATATTCGACGGCACTGCTGTAGAGGCCATAAAAGGGTTTCCGCAGAACGTTAATGTCTGCGCTGCGCTGAGCCTGGCCGGCATAGGAGCCGATAAGACAAGGGTGAAAATAGTAACCTCGCCGGGTTATACCAAAAACATACATGAAGTCGAGATCAGCGGTGAATTCGGGAACATATTAACCAGGACCGAGAATGTGCCGTCGAGATCCAATCCAAAAACCAGCCAGCTTGCCGTATTTTCAGCCATAGCAACGCTTGAGGGCATTGTCAGAAATGTAAGGGTAGGGACATAGGTATGAGGAATCTTACAAAATTAGGTTCGCACATCTCAAACAGGATAGGAAAGGCAATAGCCGATTATAATCTGATAGAGGATAAGGACAAGATACTTGTTGCCGTATCCGGCGGAAAAGACAGCCTTGCGATGCTAAAACTTTTGCATGAAAGGCGGAAATGGGCGCCGATAGATTATAAACTTTATGCTGTCCATATCGAGACCGATTTCAGGTGCGCAGGGTGCGTTCACACAAAAGAACTGGAAAAAATATTTAAAAAATACAAGACACCATATTATTTTGAGAAGATAAAAATAAGGGATAAGGATAAGAAGGTATCGTGTTTCTGGTGCTCCTGGAACAGAAGGAAGGCGCTCTTTACGCTCGCAGACAGGATAGGATGCACAAAAATAGCGTTTGGGCATCACCAGGACGATATCACCGAGACGCTGCTGTTGAATATGTTCTATCACGGAGAATTTTCTGCGATGAACCCCCGCCAGGAATTATTCGGAGGGAAGATCGTTATAATACGTCCGCTGTGTTACGTGGAAGAGGATGTCTTGAGAAAATTCGCCAAAGAGTCGAAATTTCCCAGCCAGCTTTGCAAGTGCCCAAATTCGCAGACCTCCAAACGGAAGATGATGAAAGAATTTATAAAAAAAGTCGAACAGGATTGCAGTTACGCCAAGCTGAACCTTTTCAGGACTATCGGCCGTGTGAACAAGGAGTATATACAAATCAAGGAAGTTAATTAAAATAAACATGCGAAAGGAGGTGAATGAAGAATGGCACAGAAAGTCGCTAAGGTAGGTATAAAGAGGAAAAAGGGTTATCTCTATTACGTTGATAAGAAGGGTAATGTCGTCGAAACAAAGATGGCAAGAGGAAAGGCAAAAGGCGGCGGAGGCAAGGTAGTAGCGAAGCCGGCAGTAAAGAAGCAGAAAGGTTACCTTTATTTCATCGACAAAGCAGGTGACGTATCATGCGCTAAGATGCTTAGAGGCAGGAAGTAAGCATAGTAGCTGCATGTTTGAATAAAAACAAGGGGATCGCCGTTAGGCGTCCCCTTGTTTTATTCATTTATATATGCTAATATGATGCAATAAGTAGGGAATTAAGCATGCAAAGAAACAGTATAATCATCAAAGGCGCTAAAGAGCACAATTTAAAGAACATTGACCTTGAAATACCCCGCGAAAAGCTGGTTGTAATAACGGGTCTTTCCGGATCCGGCAAGTCAAGCCTTGCTTTTGATACCATATATGCCGAAGGACAGCGCAGGTACGTAGAAAGCCTTTCGAGTTACGCCAGGCAATTCCTTGAGCAGCTTCAGAAACCGGATGTCGAATACATAGAAGGACTGTCTCCGGCTATAAGCATTGAGCAGCGGACGGCAGGCTCGAATCCGCGCTCTACCGTCGGAACTCAGACTGAGATACACGATTATCTCAGGCTGCTATATGCACGCATAGGCATTCCCCACTGCCCGAAATGCAAAAAACCGATAACCAGGCAAACATCCCAGGAAATAGTCGACCAGGTATTAAAGTTGCCCGAGGGTTCAAAAATATTGATACTGGCTCCGCTGATAAGGGGCAGGAAGGGTGAGCACAGGGACCTGTTCCAGAAGGCAAAGAAGGATGGATTCATCAGGGCCAGGGTCGATGGTAATGTGCTTGAACTGGACGCCAAAATATCACTTGATAAGAAAAAGGCGCATTCGATAGAGATAGTTGTCGACAGGCTCGTATTGAAAGGGGATATACGAAAACGCCTTGCGGATTCGATCGAAACAGCTCTTGAAGCCGGGAAAGGGCTGATGGTAGTGAATGTCGATTCAAAAGATATGCTCTTCAGCGAGCTCTACGCCTGCGTGGATTGCGGGATAAGCCTGGGTGAGATAGAGCCGAGGATATTTTCATTTAATTCTCCGTATGGGGCGTGCCCCATGTGTGATGGCCTCGGAAATAAAATGGAAATAGACCCGGACCTTGTTATATCTGACAGATCAAAGCCTGTCATCAGCGCGGTAGACGCATGGCGGCGCGGCGGCAAAGGCCTGTATCTTTATTACAGGAGACGGTTGCGTTCTCTTGCGCACCAACATGGGTTTGACGTCGAAACGCCCTTCAAGGACCTTCCAAAAGAGATCAAAAAAATAGTCCTTTTTGGAGAGCCCGGCGGAAGCTGGGGTTCTTTTGAGGGGGTCATTCCTAATCTCGAAAGGCGTTTCCGCGAAACAGAAAGCGAATTCATAAAAACTGAGATCAATAAATATATGTCCGTCCAGCCATGCCCCGAGTGCAACGGCATGCGCCTTAAAAAGGAAAGCCTGGCCGTTACCATCCAGGATAAGAACATTGCCGAGGTATCCGGCCTTTCCATAAAGGACATGAGAAAATTCCTGTCCGGTTTGGAGTTGACGCAGACAGAGAAGCTGATAGCCAGCCAGGTCCTGAAGGAGATAAACTCCCGTCTGCAATTCATGATAAATGTCGGCCTTGATTACCTTACGCTTGACAGGCGCAGCTTTACATTATCCGGCGGCGAAGCGCAGCGCATAAGATTGGCTACCCAGATAGGTTCCGGCCTTGTGGGAGTGGTCTATATTCTTGATGAACCCAGCATAGGGCTTCACCAAAAGGATAATTCAAAATTACTCGACACCCTTGTAACATTAAGGGACCTTGGCAACACGCTGATAGTAGTGGAACATGACGAGGCCACGATAAGGACGGCAGATCATATTATAGACCTGGGTCCCGGCGCAGGCGAGCATGGCGGCAGGGTCCTGGTAAGCGGGACGCTTAAAGACGTGCTTGGATCCAAAGAATCGTTGACTGGACAATATTTAAGAGGGCAATTAAAGATAAAGGTACCGGCAAAAAGAAGGCCTTGCTGCAAAAATAAAAAGCTGCGGATAATAGGCGCCGCGGAGCATAACCTGAAAGACATAGATGTGGACATACCCTTAGGCCTGTTTGTGTGCGTGACAGGAGTATCCGGGTCCGGAAAAAGCACTCTTGTCGATGAGATATTATACAGGGCGCTTGCCAAAAAGTTTTACAGGTCAAAAGAAAAGCCGGGTATACATAAAAAGATAGAAGGTATGGACCTGATCGATAAGGTCATCGTGATAGACCAATCACCCATAGGAAGGACGCCGCGCTCAAACCCTGCTACATATACCGGAGCGTTTGCTCCTATAAGGGACCTCTTCTCAAGATTGCCCGATGCCAAAGTGCGTGGCTATAAGCCGGGCAGGTTCAGCTTTAATGTAAAGGGCGGGCGGTGCGAGGCCTGCATGGGCGATGGTATAAAAAAGATAGAAATGCATTTTTTGCCGGATATTTATGTCCAATGCGAAGTGTGTAAGGGCAGAAGGTTTAATGAACAGACCCTGGATGTAAAATACAAGGGCAGGTCTATAGCGGATACTCTTGAGATGTCCGTTGAAGAGGCGCTGGAGCTGTTTACGAACATTCCGGCTGTCCGCAATAAACTTAAGACGCTTTATGAGGTAGGGTTAGGATATGTAAGGCTTGGCCAGTCAGCTACTACCCTGTCGGGCGGCGAGGCGCAGAGGATCAAGCTCGCAACGGAACTTTCTAAATCTTCCACGGGCCGGACATTTTATATACTGGATGAACCGACGACAGGGCTGCATTTTGCCGATGTCGATAAACTTTTGAGCGTGTTGCATGCCCTTGTAGACCAGGGGAACACCGTCCTGGTCATAGAACATAATCTCGATGTCATAAAAACCGCCGATCACATAATAGATCTTGGGCCGGAAGGCGGAGATGAGGGCGGCCAGATCGTCGCGAGCGGTACGCCGGAAGAGATCGTGAAGAATAAAAGGTCTTATACGGGACAGTATTTACAGGAGGCCTTAAGGTAAGTGTCAAAGTATCAAAGTGTCAAAGTATTATGTCTGTTGTATGCCTTTCTGGGCGCTTCGTTATGTTTTGCGCAGATGAATGAAGAAGCGGACTTTATGGCTGCAAAGAAAGCGTTCAGCGACGGCTTTTATGCGCTTGCCGAGGAAAATATCGAAACTTTCCTGGATGCCTATCCGGATACGCCTTATTTATATGAGGCGCACCTTCTTTTGGGCCGCTGCTTTTACTACCAGAATAATTCAAAAAAGGCTTCGCATGAATTTTCAATAGTTTTAAATGCTGCGCCCACGGTAGCGCCGCACGACAGCGCCTTCTACTGGTTAGGGGATATCCTTTACAGGGGCGGTGATTATAAAGGAGCATTGGAATACTACCAGAAGGTCATAGATGAATATCCCACCTCAAAATACTTGCCATATTCTTTGTATTCCAAGGCATGGGCTTATTACAAGCTGGGTTTTTTGGAAGAGGCCTCCTCGACATTTGCCACTGTAGTTTCTAATTATCCTTTGGACAGGCTGGCCATCGATTCGCTGTTTGAGATAGGCCAGACCCAATATCTCCAGGGCAAGCTTGAAGATGCCAGGGGCTCTTTAAATGATTTTATCAATAAGTATCCGTTGTCGGAAAAAATAGCCGAAAGCTATTATCTTTTAGGGAATATAAGCCTGAAACTCGAACAATATTCCGACTCGATACTTTTTTTTAAAAGAGCGATCTCTATTTCACCCGGCGCAGGATGGGCCGATCTTGCTTCCTATGGAATGGCGCAGGCCTATTTCAAACAGGGAGATCTCGATGAAAGCATAAAGAGGTTTAAAATGAGCGCCGATGGCGCATCAAATGGCCTGATCGCGCGAAATGCTCTTGTAGGCTTAATATATAGCTATGACAAAAAAGGAATGTCGGATGACGCGTTAAAGGCATGTGACCACCTGAGTATTAAATATCCGAAAACGGCTGAGGCGGCGGAGGGCTACTACATCAAGGCAAGGATCTTATATGACAAAAACAGGCTTGCCGAGGCCGAAGAAGTATGCCTTAAAGGACTGGAAAATTTTGTACTTCCGGAGCAGGCGGGAAAACTTCATTTTGAACTGGGGTGGATATACCTTAAGGAAAACAAAATAAGGAGTGCCCTTGCGGAATTCAAGACGGCTGTTAAGGATCTTGGGGACGGGGCGCTTATTTCAAGCGCGTTGTGTAAAATAGGCGATATATACATATCGGAAGGGGATCTCGAAGGGGCGGCAAAAAGTTTTGACACTTCCTTGAAAACATATCCGGCCAGCCGCTATTCGGATTATGCGCAATACAGGCTGGGCGACATATTTTTGATGTCACAAAAATATGACCTGGCAATACTTGCCTATCAGAGCCTTGTTGTTAATTTTCAGAATACTGGTTTAAAGGAAAGATCTTTATTTAAAATGGGCATGGCATATTTTAAAAAAGGTTATTACCCCGAAGCGCTGGCGGAACTGGAAAGATTGGCAAGGCTGTCGCCCGCATGGGGCGAAGATAATACATATAGATTTTATCTGGCAAATTGCCTGTATAACGTAAATAAATATGAAGAGGCGGCTGAGATCTTAAAACCTTTGGCAAAAAATCCGGCTAATCACGAAATAGCAATGAGGGCGCAATATTTATTGGGATGGTGCAATTACAGGACAGACCATGACATGGAAGCGGTGGATGCCTTTCATGCGTATTCAAAAAGATATCCGGATTCCGCATTCGACCAGGATGCGTTACGTCAATCGTCATCGATACTATTGAACGCGGCACAGAATTTCGAAAAGTGGAAAATGCCCGACGATGCGGCAAGAATGTACAGAAAACTTGCCGAGATGAATGCCGCAGAATCGGAATTAGCGAATAAGAAGATCGCTGAGTTAAAACAGAAGTAAGTCAAAAAGTCACAATGTCAAACGTAAAAGATTTTACTTGTGACTTGTGTCTTGTGCTCTTGTGACCAACGTATCTATAACGAGGAGGCAAAAATGTGGGACATGATACAAAAGGGCGGCCCGGTTATGTATCTCATCATAATCTTGTCGATCATAGCTTTTGGCGTAGTAATTGAGAGA
Organism: uncultured Planctomycetia bacterium; assembly: GCA_964534705.1. Classification (GTDB taxonomy): domain Bacteria; phylum Omnitrophota; class Gorgyraeia; order 2-01-FULL-45-10; family 2-01-FULL-45-10; genus CAZHPY01. The sequence goes on from CAZHPY010000006.1 coordinate 26,777, forward strand.
ATATACAATTTTAACAGGGCCAGGGTTGACGCCCAGAAATTCATGGATGACATACTGAAGCATCTTAAGCGCAATAAGATCATCGAAGCCATAGAGATGTGCAACCAGACGCCCGGACCCATCGCGCATATAATCAAGGCAGGGATATTGAAGCATGACCGGTCAAAAGCGGAGATAAAAGAGGCGATCGACGAAGCCGCCCAGCTTGAAATACCGCGCCTTGAAAAACATTTGCCCATCATAGCGACGATAGCCCATATTGCCCCTCTCCTTGGACTGCTGGGTACTGTGAGCGGCATGATAAAGGCGTTCCAGATAATCCAGCTTAAGGCCCTTACCATGACACCGGTGAACCCCGGGGATCTTTCCGGCGGTATATGGGAGGCCCTTCTTGCCACGCTTGCCGGCCTAGCAGTGGCAATACCGACATATGTCGCGTATAACTACCTTGTTAACCAGGTCGATAATCTGGTATATGAGATGGAGAGAAGCGCAACAGACCTTGTGAACCTGCTATCCTCCCGAAGGGATACATATGAAGTTTAAACGCCGGGCGAAATTGGAAAAAGGCATGCTTGACCTTACGCCTATGGTGAATATATTTTTCCTGCTTTTTGTCTTTTTCCTGTTTACTTCAAGTTTCATATTTCAGCCCGGGATAAGCGTTAACCTGCCTAAAGCCGTGACAAGCGAGGTCATCCAGCAGGATAATCTCGTACTTACCATAACAAAGGATAACAGGCTGTACCTGGAAGACAGGCAGATCTCCGAAGAAGAGTTAATATCGCGATTGAAGATATTAAACAGGGAGAAGATAGGGCTTTTGATAAAAGCCGATTCGCATGCGCCTCTGGGCCGCATAGTGCAGATATGGGATGCCTGCCGCAGGGAAGGCGTATCCCAGATAAATATAGCGACAAACCAATGAAGAAGAACCGCATATTGATCTCAGCGATAATATTTTCGGCAGCATGGCACATCTTCTGGCTCTCGGCATTTACGGTTGTTGTGGTGCCGAAAGTTAAGAAAAATGTAAAATTCTCCAATGTTTCTTTTCTGGGGCCCATACTGGAAAAAGGTGTTTTAAATGTCAATATCAAGTCACACGACAGGACGAGCCTGGAAAAAAAATATTTTGAATCTATCGAACCGCGTATCATCCTGTCAGCAGAGGAGATAGCGCGTGATAACCATGTTATGCCTGCGCTGGACATCTCCCGGTCATATAGCAATAAAGAAGGCCTGGAAGCCCTTGTCATGGCCAGCATTGATACGGTCAAGATAGAGCCCGGCAGGGAAGTGGATTAAGGCCAGGGCGTTAAAAAAATATTTGTATTTCGTTTTTTATATGGTAATATTATGATAAGAATAGATATAACTACATTAATATTCATTTATATCCTATGTTCTGTTATTGTTATATTCATTATTTGGGTAATATTAGGGTATAAACGGTTTAAAGGCATCACCCCTGATCAAAAGCATATCGAGAACGCCTGGAAATGTTCCATATGCTTTTATACGTATATAGACAGTTTGCATGATGATATATCGATCTGCCCTCTTTGCGGCAGTTACAATAAGAGGGATGAGCAGCTTCATTAGGAGGTGAAAAAAATGATTACCGAGATCGGGATTACAGCAGGGGATATATGGCATTATCTAGATACGCACGGGAAAAGTTCCCTCAAGGAAGTTATAGCCGGTATCAATACCGAACGTGACAGGGTCCTGATGAGTATAGGATGGCTTGCCAGAGAAGGCCATATCATAGTTGAGAAAACAGGTTCTGATTACCAGGTATACTTGAGAAGGTAGAAAGGGGGAAGATCCATGCCTGAACCCAAAAATTTACGAGAAGAAGAAAAGGTACCCATTGTAGCACCGTTGAAAGTGCTGGATCAGAAGACTATAAATAAGCGGTTTGGGTGGTGGTCAGCGGTCGTGCTTCTTGAAAGCTATGGACGTAAACAGGTCTGCTTCTATCTTTGGCAGAAAAGACCCGAGGGCGGCTGGAAGAGGAAACAGAAATTTGCCATCCATAACCAGCAGGACTGGGCGCTTATCCAGGACGCTGTCGGCGGCATGATCGGTACGCTTACTTAGGAAGATGCCGGGAAACACCAGGCCAACCCGTTCCAAAGACTATGCCATTGATATAGGCCAGCATGTATTTACTGCCTCAAAGCCCGCCTCATTTTTCGAAAAACATAATAAAACTTTATGGATAAAAATTTTATAGTAGTTATGGTTACATGCAGCTCCAGCAGAGAGGCAAAGAAGATCGCCGGTTCGCTCCTCGACAAACGACTGGTTGCGTGCGCCAATATTATTCCCGGTATCGGATCAAGATTTTGGTGGAAGGGGAAGATCGAAAGCGCCAGGGAAGTTTTGGTCATGATGAAAACCAAAAAAGAAAATTTTAAAAAGATAGAGAATGAAGTAAAAAAACTGCACAGCTATGAAGTCCCGGAGATCATAGCGATCCCTGTAATTATGGGCAGCAAACAATATCTTGACTGGATTAATGAGGTTATTAGAACTAAATAGAACCAAACTCAATACACACTACTCAATACTAAAAACATGCCGCGATTCGTAATACAGGAACATCACGCAAAAAAACTTCATTATGATTTTCGCCTTGAAATGGACGGCGTGCTGAGATCATGGGCGGTTCCAAAGGCCCCTTCAAAGAGACCGGACATAAAACGCCTGGCAATACAGGTAGACGATCACGACCTGGATTACATAGGTTTTGAAGGAGAGATAGAAGAGGGGTCATATGGCGCCGGCAAGGTTAAAATATGGGATAACGGCATGTATGAACTTGAATCGCGCAAAGAAAATAAGATAGTGTTCTTTCTTCATGGCAAAAAACTCGATGGCCGGTACACTTTGCTGCAAATGAAATGGGGCAAGGACCAGTGGCTATTGTTCAAGACCAAGAGCGAAAAATAAACACTTGCCAATGTCATAAAGCCGTTGTATATTATACCTGAATTTCGAATTTAGTATTTAGAATTTGGAATTTCCTTTCAATGGGGATGTAGCTCAGTTGGGAGAGCACCTCGTTCGCAACGAGGGGGTCGCCAGTTCGAATCTGGTCATCTCCACCACCAAATAATTCCATTATTAATGATTAAGGGTGAAATAAGCGCTTTGTTAAGTAATACAAAAGGAAGCGATTGCAATCTTTACCTTGTTGTTTATGATGTATACTTATTTGCATGATATCAGAATTTAGAAAACATATACTATTTAGGACAATAGCGCTTGGCATTTGCCTGGTGTTCGGCTGGTCATCTATGGGGCAGGCTGATGTTGTCGAAAGCGTTTTTAAGGCTGTACAAGGCCCTGCTACGGATCTTACCTCATTAAATTTTCCGCCTACTTTGGGAGAAGTCATAAGTTTTCATAAAGGCACTCAAGATTATACCGTTGTCCACATAGTGGACGCGCATTGCGACTATTCTGTGCAGCATTCCATAGCAGATATCATAGGTTACTGCAATGACAATTATGGCATCGACACGGTCGCGCTTGAAGGCGGTAGCGGAGATTATGATGTTTCAGTGTTTACTGGCATTAAAAACAGGAAGGTGCGTGAATCCACGGCTGATTATTTCGTAAAGCAAGGCGAGGTCAATGGCGCAGAATTTTACGCAATAAATAATCCTGCAAAAGTTTCCCTTTACGGAATAGAGGACCCCGGTTTATACGTCAAAAATCTTAATGCATACCGGGATTCATTGAAATATCAGGGCGATATCAATAATATCCTGAGCGCGCTGACGACGGTCATATCTAAGTTGAAAACAAAGATATATCCCCGCGATTTTAAGGAATTCGACAAAAAGGCCGGACTTTTCAGGGAAGATAAGATAAGCCTGGAAGAGTATGTCCTGGCAATGTCGGATGTCGTCAAAAAAGAGAAGATAGGCCTTTCCGAATACCCTAACATGGCGCGTTATCGGGATGCCATCGGCTATAAAAAAGACATTGATAGCAAGAACATCATAAAAGATTGCAATGCCCTTCTGGGCCTGTTGAAAACGCACCTTCCCAAAAAATATCTTGATGAGATGGATATTAAAACAGCCGCTTTTAGCCGCGGAGAAATTGAGCCGGAAGTATATTACGCATACCTGCTCGATAAGGCCGGACTTTGCGGTGTCAGGCCTGACAAGACAGGTAATCTTATGAAGTTTATAGACTTTACGAGAAAAACAAAGAGCATAAATAAAAAAGTGCTGGAGAAAGAATTGAAGGCGCTGGAGGGCAGGATCAGTAGCTCTTTCCTGAAAACCGATGAGCAAAAAAAGCTTTATTTGGCTGACAAAAAAGTTCTTATATTGGAACGGATGTTCCTGGCAGGCATTACAAGGGATGATTGGGAATATTATTACGCTAACCGCGGCGGGTTCGACGTGAGCGGTTTTTATCCGTTCCTGTCCGAAGAAAGCAGCGCCCATAATATTGCCCTCGGCGCTTATGAGACCCTTGCGCCTCTTGATATATACCGCAAGGATATGGAAAAATTTTACGATATTTCTATCAGCAGGGATAAAGTCTTCCTGGATAAGGTCATCTCCAAGCTTAAAAAAGAAAAAAAGGACAGGATAATAATCGTTACAGGCGGGTTTCACCAGGATAATCTTAGAAAACTATTTGCGGATAAGGGCTATTCATATGTTGAGGTCCTTCCGAAAATAGAAAAGCAGGATACTAAATGTCCGTATTTTAAGCTGATCTCAGGCGGTGCGGACCCTGTAACGAAAGCGATAATTGACAGGCAGTCAAGCCTGCAGGTTGCTACGTATCTAGATGGCCAACTATCCAGGATGGTACATGACGTAGACGCGTTTAGGCAAGCCGTCGGCACTGTACAAAATCTGACAAGCAGCGGTGTCGATGTTGTAACGGATAGCGCAGAAGAAAAAAGGCTGGCGGATACCCCGGCCGACAATCGCAAAGAATTTAATGCTATATTACACTTAATTGTATGGCAACTGATTTTGCAGGTTTTAACAGACTGCACACCGTTGATCCTGGGGAATGCCGTTTTAGCTGCATTGATAGTCTTTATGCACGAACTTGCGCATAAAAAGACTTTGAATTGGTTCGGTGTAAAAAATGTGAGGATACAGCTTCGAATGGTGAAAAAATTCTCCCCCGGAGCGGTTACGGTATATGATTCAGATGAGTTGGTCAAGCTTCCTTCCTGGAAACTGAAAAGGGCAATAGTCGCCCTTGCAGGTCCGGCGATGAACTTTATATTAGCCGGCTTATTCTATTTGCTGGAAACTTTTGCAGGCGGCTACCCTGTTATCGGGCCGATCATACATTTTGGTGTTCTTGGGAACCTTGTTATGGGTACCTTTGGCTCAGCGATGGATTTCTTGAGGTTGTTCCGCTTAGACAACGATTTAAGAAAGGCTAGAACAAATGAGATGTATGAGTTGCATAAAGTAACGCCTTCTGCACCACAGCAGCAAGTAGTGGCTATTGCGGAATCAGACAAAGAATTACTCGCATATTTAAAGAGAATCGGAATAGACGTAAGAACAAAAGCTCACCCCTCAATAAAAGACAGGGTGGTAATCTATGAAATGAGCAAATGGGGTTTTAACATAATATATACGTCTGAGCTTCCGAACGGTTTACTGAGCTGCTCAGTATATGAAAAAGACTGGAAGTCGGATAACCCTCAGAAACCAAAAGACATGTTTCTAAGGGCCGGGTTAGAGGATGGTGAGGAAGCAATTTTGATAAGCGTCTCTATGAATCCCGGCAGATTAAAGTTCATTAGATCCCATGAATTAGGCTATGCAGTTGAAGGACGAAACGAATTTTCCAACAGGTTGGCGGATCTGGTAATACCGATCAATATGGAGGCAACATTAAAAGAAAAAATGCAGGCAGTATTTTCTTTGCAGTATTTAGTGTCCGTATCTATTACAGTTGTAACGACTGTTTTCTTATTTTTATTTATGTCCATGGTCTACATATCTATAATTGCAGGACTATTTTTGACCGATATAGTACTGTTCCCTATCCCCCCTCTGATATTAATGATCGTAAGCAGGTTATTTTATAATTCATGGTTTTTTATCGCGGAAGGCAAGTTCAAGCCGAAGCCAATAATAGAGATACCGGATGCTATGAATCTTTCAGTTGATTATAAGCAATACCGGATACTTAGTGAAGAAGGATATTTTTCCACGGTTTATGTCGCTCTTGACGGTTCGAATGTAATAAAGCTGCAGTCAGACAAGGAGATAGGCAGGCTGAATAAAGAACGCGCCAAGGTCTTAAAGCCCAATGAAAGGCAGTCGCAGGCAAGCATAGCCGAAGATATAAATAGAGGGCCGGTTCAGCTCGCTGCCCGCTGCAGATGGACCGATCTGTCAGATGAAAAACCGCGCGATGCAAAAGGCATGAAGATCGACAGGGCCCTTACGAAAAATGGCGCATTAGTTATGGAGCCTGTCATATCGTTAAAGACTCAAATTCAATATGTTGTCAGGCGCGGTAATATCGAGGGCGCCAAAAGTTTACTAAAAGATTTTATTCGAAACCAAAGAAATATCTGGGCGCAAGGCTATTTTGATGTAGACGCCACTGTAAGTAATTATGGGGCCACGGTCGATGGTATCATGGTTACGCATGATCTTGATTATGTATTTAAGATAGACACGCCTACCGAAGATATGTATGATTTCTTCCTCAGCAGGTTTGTAAGAGAGAATATAAAGATCCTTGAAGAAATAGGGGGAGAGGGCCTTGGCATGGCATTCAGACAGCTGCTTACGGAAGCAGGCATAGCTACAGCATTGGTTGGCACCGAAGAGAGATGGGGAGAATTTATGAGGGTGCCGGTTGAAACGGATTCACATATAGTCATACCTGCTAAAGAGGCAATGAGGGCAAGCGCTATCAAAGAACTTTCAACTCTTGTAGCTCAGGCAAAAGAGGTTTCTGTCCAGCCGGCTTTGCACGAGAAGCCTGTAGGAGAAGCGGCGCGGGATTATGGATTGCCGAGAGATACCAAGCCGCTGCCTGAATTATTGAGAACAGAAGAGGTCATGGCCAAGGTAGTGGAAAGCATCAAAGGCATAAAGTTCTCCGCTGAAAGAGATTCCGAAACAGACAGGTTCAATTATTACAATGCCCTTCGCGTTGTATTAGACGAACTTGCCAAAACGGGATGGGATTACGAAGAGGCCAGAAAAATAGCAATTCTGATAATAGAAGGCTTGCCGGGTAAGATGGGATATGTAAGCGTTCCCGATGTGTCCGATTTCGGGGAAGTGAACAGTTATTCATACTGGTTGTTCTCAGGGCTGTTCGTAGAATTGATAAAATTTGCCGTAGAAGTCGATCTCAATAAAAATGATCTATACCAGATAATCGAAGAATCTTTCCATATGAACGGGTTCGATGCGTTCGTATATAGAAAGATCTTTGAGATGCGGGGGAAAGATTATATTTCTCAGCGTCAAAAGGACGCCGTAAAAGGCATTATCGGTAATGTAGTGACCTCCAAGGATATGGGAAGTTTTGAAGCAAGGGAGGCAGCGATCAGGATGTTTGGTTATGCCAACGAGTCTGATTTTGCCTGGAGATTAGGGGCCGATGTTATTCATGAGCGCGTAGCAATGCGCGACAAAAAAGAGGCCGCGCTGGGAATGTTTACGCCGGAAATGTTCGATGGTTTAAAGAAAGAGACCGGGGATGCCTTTTACGTAAGGGCGAAGGGCAGTGCGTTGGACCTTATAGATGTTGGCGACCATAGGGTATATGATTTTATTGTGAAGAACCGCATAGGTATTGTCCCAAAAAATAGCCGCGGGATACTTACATTATGGACCACATCGGAAGTCTTGGAAGCCGCGAAAGAGTTTACCGATCATAACGGCAGGCACAGGATCGCGATATCAAGGGACGGCCGTATATATTTTGTAAAAGAGGTGAATACGGAGGAAGAGGCGCGCAGAGAGATAGAAAATACCAGGAAGGGCGGATTAAGCAATCTTGTAATACTTGACGGGACCGGAACGTATGTAGTGACGGAATTTTTGACAGATCACTGCGAGATGGCGTTTACTTACGCGCGGGTAGGGGAAGACGTATGGGGAATAATCTCGTCCGAGGTATATAAGCAGAAAAGCAAGGCCGATGAGATGTTGGAGGTGCTTGGCATAACAGAAGATTTTGCGGATGCCAATTATATGGCCCAGGTCAGCGTGGACCGCATGCATGATAAGAGAAAAGGAGGCCTTGTAGTAAAATTAGAGCGCATAGATTATGAACCGTATGTCAAGGGCAGGCCGGAGGTCAAAAGCAGGCCGGAGGCAGCGCCTGCTGTACCAATGCCCGTCGGAACAATAGACAGCAGAAGGCCGTCTTTTGGACACACGGAAAACCTGGCGCGTTATATAGGCATACTGAATGATGCGATGAATGGCAAAGATTACGCTCATGCGTTTGGGGTCATAATGGAAGCGCTTGAAAGCGTTCCGAATGAAGACGAAATAGACCTGTCAGTAGTTAATTTCGATCCTTTTAAAAACAATCTTTCAGATTTTGTTGCCGCTGTATACGCGAATAAGGCAGGGCCGGGATACGAAGAATTTACTTTTCTCCTCGGATCCTCCGATATCACAGGTCTTAAAGAACGCCTGGCCCGTATATTACCGCTTCTCAGGTCAAACCAAAAAGAAATAATCTTATTTATTGCCGGGAGTACCAGGTCCACCACAGGCACATATATGGATTGGCTGACAAAGGAAGTTCTTTTTGACGTGGACAGGATCGGCATGATAAAGACCATGGACGAAAGCGATATGGAGGCCGTAAAGGCCATATCAAGAAGGATCAGCACCAGGGGGATCAGGGATGTGGAGCTTACGGCGGCAGCCGGCAAGAGCATGGATGATATGTCAAACAACATTTATGTCTACAAAGATGCGGGCAAGGTTCTTGGTTATGTCTATTTCTCATATTTAGAAAAAGGGAAAAGCCTTTCCATAAATCAAATCGCCATTTCTGAAGAAAGCGAAGGGGAGGGCATAGCTTCGCTGCTTCTCGGGAAGGCGCTCTCGCAAGCCATAGCGCAGGGTATCATATCTTTTGAATGTGAGATCAAGGCGACTGCCGAGCGTTCCTTTAATATGTTCGAGCGGTTCGCTTTTAAGCGAGGTAAGGCGAATGTATCAGGGTTCGCAGTCCGCTATACGCTTAACCTTACCGCAGAAGCGCCTGTCAGCGTTGAGAACTCTTATGTCGACAGCAAAAAGCATCTGGAAGGATCGCTGCAGAAGATAAAGGATATACTGGCCTCTATATTCCGTAATTTGTTCAATGGCGAACCAATAAGGATCTATGTCTTGGGCGCCACTCCCACAGGAGAGGATGGGACCCAGTATTCAGAGCTGGAATACAGTTCTGACCTGGTCAGTGAAAGGGTGCAGGCCGGCAGGATGGTAAACGAAAGGTCAGGCATAGGGACGGGCAATGTGGAGATAAACCATACTATTGGAGTGGAGAGCGCCAGGAAGAAGATAGCCGATGATATAGCAAACCTTCCATCAGATATGCCTAAAGAAAGAGCGTATTGCGCTATAAGCGCTTTTGTATTGAGCAGGCTGGAAGAAGACAAGATCCTGACAGAAAAACTTGGTAAAAGTGTAAAAACATTCCTTGAAGAAAGGACCATGTTGAATATAATAGACGATTTCAGGGATAACAGGGTATATCTTATGCCATACCTTGAGGCCACAGTGCTTGGATTGACCAGGATAAATCTTGTATCAGAGTTGAAAAAAACAAATGATATTAATAGTGAAGGAGTAAGGGGGGCGATCGATGTATTTGTAAGGGCAATGGCCCTCGTGTCAAATATGCCCGATAACGATATCAAAGAAGCGTTGAGAGAATTGATGACTGCTGCAAAGGATGGACCGATGAATTTCTTCAGGAATTATACCTTCAGGATAACATTGCCTCCGATCACTAAGATACGCCTCGAAGAATTAAGGGACCACATCCATTCCATGATAGAAGTGTGGCGTTCCCTGTAACCTTTACCCCGTTAGAAAGGACAAAATCCTTTCTAACGGGGTTTACAATCCCTTTCTCATATGATAATATTACCATATGCGCCGAATATTCGCGTTATTGGTCATATTAAGCCTGGCATCAATTATATCATCTTCTTCCCATGCGGCGAATTTTAAAGAATCCGATCTTGCCGGGACCTGGTATCCGGATTCTAAAGGCCAGCTCGAACAGCAGTTAAAGTCATATCTTGACGCCGCAACTCCTCAAAAAATAGACGGATCGATAATCGCGGTCATTGCCCCCCATGCCGGTTATCAATATTCAGGTCCGGTCGCGGCCTACTCTTTTAAGTCAATACAGGATAAGGGGGTCAAGACAGTCATATTAATAGGTTTCAGCCACAGGCAGCACTTTGACGGTATAGCTATTTACGACAGAGGGTTTTGGAGGACGCCGCTAGGGGATATCCAGATAGATGAGGCGTTGGCGAAAGAAATAGGATCAAAAAATAGCCGTGTTTTATTTAATCCGGAGCTTTTTAAAGGGGAAAATTCAGTCGAAATGGAGGTGCCGTTCATACAGACGGCCCTGAAAGATGCAAAGATAGTGCCAATTGCTTTCGGGACGCAGAATTATGAAGACGCTCAAAGCCTTGCATCTACGCTGGCTTCTATATTGAAAGGCAGGAATGATTGTGTGATAGTAGCCTCAACGGATCTTTCGCATTATCGCCCTTATAAACAGGCCAATGACGCAGACAGGCATACCATAGATACATTAAATAAACTGAAAGCCAGGGAGTTTTATGATGAAGGAAAGCTTGGTATCTGCGAATTGTGCGGTTTATTGCCTGTTACGGTATCGTTGCTGGTAGCCGAAAAATTAGGATATGACAAAATAAAAGAATTGAAATATGCGAATTCAGGTGATATAACTGGTGATAAAAGCCGTGTTGTCGGTTATTTGAGCGCGGCAATATACAAAGAAAATAGTAAAAAAGAAGAAAAGCAAATGTTGAATGAAGCGCAAAAGAAAAGGCTGCTTGAGATCGCCAGGGAGTCCATAACATCTTATGTCAGGGATGGCAAGCGAAAGCAGTTTACGGAGAGCGATCCCGTCCTTAATAAGGAAATGGGCGCTTTTGTTACATTGCATGAGCATGGCGAGTTGCGCGGATGCATAGGGAATATGGTAGGTTCCGGCAGGTTATATAATACTGTTGCGGATATGGCAATAGAGGCCGCAACAGGCGATCCCAGGTTCCCAAGGCTTTCTCCGAAGGAGATCGATGCTATAAAGATCGAAATATCGGTACTTTCGCCTTTGCAGAGGGTTAAGAGCGCTGAAGAAATAAAGATACCGGGTGATGGTGTTATAGTGCGCCGCGGGTTCAGGAGCGGCGTGTATCTGCCTCAGGTGGCGGATGAGACCGGGTGGAAGAGGGAAGAATTTTTAACAAGCCTATGCGCGCACAAGGCAGGGTTAGCACCGGATGCCTGGAAGGATCCGGAAACGGAGTTATATACATTTACGGCACAGGTATTCCAGGAAGGAGGAAAATAGGATGCGCAACAAAAAATTGATAATAGCGGCGATTGTGATCATAGCATTTATAGGATTTATTTTAGTCATAAAAGGTATATTAACGGCCAAAAAAAGCAAAAAGCCGGCGGCAGTCCAGGTCAAGGGTGAAGTGGGCAAGCCGGTAAAGAAGGCTATCCCAAAAGGTAAAGGGCTACTTACGATAAAAGTCCTCAACAGTAAGGGGAAGGATATTCCTGTAAAAATAAAAATGTTCAGGGCAATTAATTCCTCATCCAGTATTTATAGCACGTCGAGCATTGGCGGAAGGTCGCAGGAGCTTTTGCCGGGGACATATGATCTAGAGGTGGATACCATTCCACAGAAGATATTTAAAAACGTAAAAGTCAATGAAGGCAGGGAGACGGTCAATGACCTTGGTTCAGTGACGGGAGCGCTTATGGTAAAGACTGTTAATGCAAAGAAGGCTCCCATATCTTATCCAATAAGGATACTATATGGTAAGACGAATGAAATGGTAACGGCTTATATGACGAATAAGGCGCTTGAAATAGTGCCGGGAACTTACGATATCGAGATAGGGACAACTCCCAGGCAATACCAAAAAGACGTCAGGATAGATTCGGGGAGAGAATCGATAGTCGATATAGGGTGCCTTACAGGGACGCTGACGATAAAAGCTGTGGATGAAAACGGCAAAGAGGTACGTTGCCCGGTTAAGATAACGAAGGCTGATACCGGCGAATTGATAAATACCATCGTGTCAAACAAACCGGCCGAGCTTATGAAAGGCAAATACAACATAGAAGTCATGTCAGTCCCCAGGCAGGCCATGAAAGATGTCGCGGTTAATATAGGTGAAGAGTCGCTCTTCGAATTTACTGTAACTACGCCTCCCATCCCACAAAGGAACGTGGCGGCACCTGTAAGAACGCCGGCACAAAAACAGCAGAACAAGACAAAGAGATAACTAAGGGATGAGCCGTTTTTACGTTCCGGAAGAAGCAGTAAGAGGGGACCAGATATTAATCAGCGGAAAAGAGGCGCATCACATACTGGACGTGATGCGCCTTAAAGTTTCCGATGAAGTCGTTGTCTTTGACGGCAAAGGTAAGGAGTATGTCGGTAAGGTCATGGAGATCGGCCGCAAATCTTTAACGCTGAAGACCGTGGAATGCCGCAACATATCCCAGGAAAAGAAATATAGCATAACGCTGATACAAGCCATAACCAAGAAGAATAAAATGGATTATATAGTTGAGAAGGCCACAGAACTTGGCGTTGATACGATAATGCCGGTTATTACGGCCCGTACTATACCCGATTGGGATGAAGTGAAAAGAGCCGATGTGGTTTTGCGATGGCAAAAGATCGCAAAGGAAGCGTCAAAGCAGTGCGGCAGGATCACGCTGCCGCAGATAAAGCCCCTGGTTGGCCTGGGAGAGGCCGTAAAAAATTCAAATGGATATGGAACGAAATTAATGGCAGCATTGGCCGGAGAGCCGATAAAATTAAAAGACGCATTAAAAGAATGTCCCGAAGGCAGGATAGCGATCGCTATAGGGCCGGAAGGAGATTTTACTACGGAAGAGATAGGGATGGCATCGAAATTTGGTTTTAAGACCGTGGACCTGGGCCCAAGGGTATTGAAAACCGATACTGCTGCGCTGGCTGTCCTTGCAATAATAGATTATGAATGCCGAAGATAGCAGTCCTGATAGCAGGTTCTTTATAAAGACGCTCGGATGCAAGGTCAACCAATATGAGTCGCAGGCTATAAGGGAGCTGCTCCTTAATGCCGGTTTTAAGGAATGCCTTTCAAAAGAGGCCGCGGATATTTATATAATAAATACCTGCACTGTTACGCATAAGGCGGAAGCTGAATCGCGTTACTGGTCAGGTGTTTTTCATAAGGCAAACCCTGATGCACGGATAGTAATTACCGGCTGTTGCGCGGAAAAGGATGAAGGCCTGTTTTCCACCCTCCCAGGCGTCTCAAACGTTATAAAGAACCATGATAAATCAAAGATCGCTGAAATACTATCCAATGCTCCCAACTCACTACTCACCCCGCCTTGCCCGTCGCGACCGGAGGGGCAGGCTACTCCCAACCATGTTTTACGAATAACTGACTTCAAAAACCACTCAAAAGCATTCGTGAAGATACAGGACGGCTGCGCTAACTTTTGCTCTTATTGCAAGGTCCCATATGTAAGAGGCCCCTTGATATCAAAACCAATAAATGATGTGGCTGAAGAGATATCTATCCTGGCAGCCAGGGGGTTTAAGGAGATCG
>CAZHPY010000007.1:0-38222 GCA_964534705.1 uncultured Planctomycetia bacterium
TGGGCCCGAGTTTCGCAAGGTCCCCGTTTTTCGACTGAACAAAAGACCGACCCTTGCTATATGTGGGGAAGGGGAACATTTTTCGTACCACCTATAACAGGCTATTGACTAATAGCATTAGGTGGTTTGTGCGAACCCATAACTAAGGCTTAGGGTGGAGAGCAGAAGTCCGCTGAAGGCGACCGGCGCAAGGACCGCCGTCTCTGTAGTAGTTTTGTGATTATGCTGCTTGCTGGAGTTTCTGGTAAGTGAGCTTGTAGTAGGATTCGATCGAATCGACAGGAAGAGGTTTGTCGATAGCCGGGAGATCCTTGAGGAATGCCAGGATATCCTGGTCCGCTACGGCTAGATCGGTGCCGTATATCTGCTTATACTGGTTCCTTATCGTTTCTATAAGGCCCAATTCGTATTCATCGTATGCCTGCCCTGCAGGTAATGACATCCTTATATTCGCCGCGGCCATGGCCATGTTGAAGAGGCCCGGTAAATTGACCTGCTTATCTTTTATCTGCCCTGCCACATTTACGGTCCCTTTTCCATATAACTTGTCGCCGTTGTAATCATTTCTATCTTTATAAGACTGGACCGATATAAGCCCTTCGGCATTGGAGTACTTAAGTATTATATTGTCAGGATCGGAGGCTCTCATCTTAAGTAGCTCTACGTAAGCCTTTATTATTGAAACTCCGTAGGGTACCTCGGACAACCTGCCCTGATTAATGCGTATAACGTATACACGGCCATCTTTTAATTTGGCCGAGATCCCGCCTGAATCTCTTAGTGCCTGTAAAGCAAATTCAAAATCTTTATCCAGCTGTTCTGCTATTCCTGCGGCCAGCGGTTCTTTTGGAGTAGTTGTGACCCCCCTTGCTGCCGGCGGCAGGCCTGATAAAATGGCCCGGACCTCTATCGCGACAATATCAAATTTATTTTCAGGAACTGTATATAAGTCCAATGCTTTGACACCGTTTATTTCTATATCTTCAAGGGCTATAATAGCGTTTTGCGCCTTCCACGACGGAGCCCTTGCAAGTGATTCCGTAATATAATATTTGTATGCCTTCTGGCTCTTGTCCTCTTGCGCCAACCCTAACCTTACAAGGTTATCCAGCTCCACCCTGACGGTTGTTTCAGAATATCCTCTCAACAGGGAAAGCTCTTTGACTGTCATGGCATTTTCTTTAAATATCCTGTTCTCATACATTGACTTAAGGCCTTTGATCGGAGACCCTTTCCCTTGAGCATTATCCACTCTGACCAATCTGATAAGCTCGCAACTCTTGGGGCCAAGATTGACACCAAGGCCATTTCTATAAAGGCTGTCTTCCGGCATGAATTCCGTATCGATCTCAACCCATGCCAGTCCATCTGAACTCAATTTATAGCTTATCTTGCGGTAACCCGCAGCAGACTTGCCGGATACATCCCTCTGCTTCTCTATTACAGATCTTAAATTCAACATAGTCCATCCGGAATCATAGGTGCAATTAATAGCGCCTATGAATATATCTTCGCCGCTATAACGGGCAACTGCTATGCCGTTTTGAGGAGAACTTGTTTTCAGGGATACATATGTACCTGTTGACATGGTCCTGTAAAGATTAGGAAGCGACAATATTGTTTGACGGACAGCCATTCTTGCCCTATCAACGTCACTCGCCCGCGGAGCCCGCTCTGACTGTGTAACGTCATTTCTATACTTATAAGAGCTTCCATATGGCTCACCGTCAAAAATAAGCCTGAATCCAGGAATGAACATATATAAGAAATACATGAGATTTTTGTCTTGATAGCTCAGGCTTGCATCGGCATACTGCAGCTCTGCGCTGTCATGTTCCGTCCCGAGGTTTATCAGATTATCTCTTTCTTCCTTATTCATGTTTTGTAATTTATCTAAAAAGTCCGTTAATTGCCCTATCCTATTACGATCGATTAGGGCCTCGGTCGTGTATGTCCTGGCTTCCCAGGCATAGCACGCGCAATTCCTGTTATCAGCAAGAGACAATAGTTCATTTTGCCTGTCATATCCTTCGAACAGGAAGAAGCAATTATGATTAACCGCCCTCATTTCGCGCAAGAAACGTACGGTCAGATTCTCTTTTACTTTTATACCCCAGTTATCCCTCACCCTGTCAGGGAAATTTGATAAAGCGGAATCGATCCTGAAACCATCAAGTCCTTTATTCAGCCAATACTGCCCTATTTCAATGGCCCTGTCAGCGACCTCAGGAAGGCCAAGATCAGGTTGCGCCATATTTGACCACCTATGCGGGAACCCTTTATCATTAGCGACAAGATCGGTAGCTGATACAACAAAAAGAGCGTCCTTATCCAAAACCACGACCGGGACGCGTGTTAAGGGGTAGTCAATAAGTTGCTTGCGCGCATTTTCATCGGCGCGCCAGAATGGTATCTTTTCCCCATAAACATCAAAAGTGCCTTCACGCGGCAGTTCTACGCCGTTTCGCTGTGCTTCGTCTATGAGTTCGTTTATCCTGTTCCCATTCCGTATCCTTCTTTGAAGTTCAGACAGCGGGATAGCCGTCCCTTGGATAAGCGATGACATATCAGCGCCTACGCGGTAACTGCCGTCACTGACATTCGTGTAAAGGAACCAGTCGGGATTTTGCCCGCAAATCGGGCTTGATTTTGCCAAATGCTGGTTAGCCAACCAGTCTATGAGGACCTTCATTCCTAAGGCATGCGCTGTTTCTACAAAATTTTCCAGGTCCTCCAGGGAACCGGCTCTTTCATCTATGGTAAAAGGATCTATTATCTCGAAAGGAGCGCCTGTATGTTTCATCAGCCCTATAAGAGAGATATATTTAACACCGTTGTGGGCTTTTACATCCAGATCTTTTACGGCATTCTTTAAGCCTGAAACCTTAACGCCTCCCTGCTCATCATATTCACAGTAATCTCTTATAACCATCTCATTAATAGTCTTTGTGTCGGATTTTTGAAGGACAGCCGGCAGATAAACATCGCGCGCATAGCGTTCTTCCATGGCCTGCGCGGTGACAGCTTTTTTTACGACAAGACGCCCCTTCCTGTCAATGTATGCGCCATATGTACTGGCCGTATATGAATTGAACATCAGCCGCTTCCATTCACCCTTATCCGCCTGGCCGGTCTCATCAGTTTTGTAAAATACATTGGAAGCTATTTCGCATTTTCTTAACAGCCTGCCGGGGCCTATCCTGTAAAATGAATCCCATTTAGGAACACGCCTGCCTGAATCGTCTTGCGCGGTGAAAGGTCCGAACAGGAATCCGCTGCCGTCTTTTGTATCCGGGTTATAATTTGTTACCCATTCAACGCTGCCCATGCCCGTTGGAGAAATAGCCACTCCTCCGTTACGGCCTGTTCTTTGGTCTGAAGTACCGCACGCTTCATCCAGAGGACGCGGCATGTTAGTGCATATGTCAGAGCCGATCGCCTGCATCCTGAGCAACTGTGCATCCGATTCTGGGACATAGACAAAGCGGCCTTTCAGGCCTGGTAATTCCATCCACCTCTTAAACTCACTGACCCAGTGGCTTTCATATTCAGGCCCGCCGATAACGACCTGCATACCAAGGCCGTGAATGACGCTTCTTCCGGCAAAAATAGCCTTCAGTATATCGGGCAGCTTATTCTGAAGGTCATGGTTGTAAGCCCTGCCTTCCCAATCTGAATGCGACAATATCTCCCTTTGCCATATATCCATTAATTGTTCGCGTGTAAACGTCTGGTCGGTGTCGGCGCACATTACATGCACAAGGAAGCGGAGCATGGGGTACTGGCTTTTATACTCGGTAAGCCTCCTGATCATCCAATTGGTCAGTTTGGCCGGATCAAGCTTAACGCCCGTCCTGCGCTCTATCTCTTTATACACGACCTGTGCCTTGGCCTCTTCGTGCATCTTGTATAGCTCTTCTTCGGTAGGGATCCTGCCCGCTGCCTGAAATTCAAGCAGCTTTTCATTGACCCATACGTCGCCCGAGCCGTTCAAGACCGGGATAATGTTTATGCTAGAATCCCTGCCTGTTTTCTCCCTCATTATACCTTCAAACAACTTGGCCGTGACATCTGCGTGTTCCTTGCTCACGCCGTTCCGGACGTCAGCTAATTCTATTACGGCATTCGAAAAATCAACTATGCATCTTCCGTCCGTGATCCTTATAAACTTATCCTTAAATAAGTTACAGCCTTCGCCCAATATATATGTCATCCTGTTTAAGTCAGCGCCTTCAAACTTTTCATGTCCTGCCTCTACCGGTGTATGGTCAGTAGCTACGATGGCTGTCCCGTCATACCTGGGATCTGCCCTCATTTCAGACGCAGCAACGACAGCGTGCCCTTCGTTCAAATGCAATATATCCGGCACGAAATTCATCTTTTTCAAAAACTGGTATGCTGCCTTGCCAAAACTTACTTCCTGCGAGAAACGATGATTGCGGTCATCGGTATAAAGCTTGTCGAATACCGGACTCACGAATATATAGCGCTTGACGCCTTTTCTTACCACTTCATATACCTTTATCTTTATTAAAGCATTGCCGTCCGTCTGCCTGACACACCAATCTTTGAAAAATTCCCAGCTTGGCTTGCCATTTATATTCCGATGGCCGTTGATCAGATCAAAAAGAGTGCAGTCTTCCTTGATCCACGTCCATACTGCTATGTCTTCGGGGAATTTCACTTCTTTTAGCGCGCCTGCCTTTACCAATTCATCATAATCGATATAGTTGCCGTCCCTGTCGAACATATAACCGGGCTGGCCTCCTGACGCGACCATGCCTATCCTGTCCAAGCCCTCGAATTTATCACCGTAATAGGCGCCCAGGCCGCCTTTTGTATTTGCGTTCTGGACATTAGGCCATTTGGTGAATTCCGGTATGTTCCCCTCAAGCGATATAGTAAACATAGTCTTACCGGCCAGTTCGGGGACATTCTCATCTATCCAGGTATGGCTATCCTTGCTTCTCGGCATTAATGACCGTGCGAGGGCTTCAAGTTGCGCTAATGCCAGTCTCCTGGCATCCTCGATCTCACCGGCATCCGGCCTGCCGCTGCGCGACGCAATAACTACATCACTGCTATTACTAAGGTCCGTAAACAGGTCTTTTTCTTCACGCTGCTTTCCGTCAAATTTCAGAAGAAGGTCGAGAAGGAGCTGCGTATTTATGTCGATCTTACTTCCATATTTTCTGTATAAATGGTCTATCTTGCGGGAGCCGCCATGTATCATCTTGCCTATCTGGCGGGAAGACATGCCGGCATATTTATTGCCTTTTAACCGCTCATCCGGGGTATCGATATATCTGATAACCCAGTCGCGCATATCGCTGCGTTCAAATTCCTTTCCATAACCGCTGCCAAGAGCCGCCCTTACGCTCTCCCAACCGCTCTCTTCATCGGCTTCGTGCCTCAGGATGTCGGCGCGATCACGTTCATTGTTAAAAACATCGGCATCGATATAGACAACGGTTTTATTATATTGTCTGCCCAGGCCGACATGCGCCAAAGAACCTGTATTCGCTAACAGGCCTGCTATAGGTATAGGTTGTCCGCTACCTGCTAAACCAAGGATCCAGCCTTCGCCTTTTGTCTCGATTATTTTTTTGATCTGGTCCGATATGTAGGCATTATGAGCTTCATGGGACAGCACTATCTCTGCAGCTAATATCTTATCCCTGTAAGACGGTTGCGCAGTCGCTAATTGTGGGGCAAGGTTGGATGTTTGGCATTCCTGGTAAGCAAATAATGCGCGGGGATCAAACAAAAAAGCCCATATCACCAAGATTGAAATTATCTTCTTTGCAATATGGGTCGCCTTAATCTTGTATTTCATATTATTTGGCGTTTACCTTTTTATTTGTTCAACAACTTCATATATTGTACTATAAATGTACCACGATTTTAATGCTTGTAAAGATTATAATTATAACTTTTTTGAGTCTTAACCTAATTCACTGACAGGACGGAAAGTTTTTCTGTGGATCTGTGAAGGGCCATATTTTCTTAATGCGGCCATATGAGCTTTTGTCCCATATCCTTTATGGCGGGAAAACCCATACTGCGGATAAATATCATCATACTCATACATTATCCGGTCCCTTGTAACTTTAGCGATTATTGAGGCGGCTGCAATGGAAAGGCTTTTTGAATCACCTTGCGGAATGCATTTGATGGGGCATTTTGTGGCCAGTTTCATTTTTCCATCTACTATCACATAGTCGGGCGTTGTTCTTAATTTTGACAGGGCCTCATGCATGGCTTTTTTTGTCGCCTGATAAATGTTTATCCTGTCTATTGTCTTCTCGTCGACTATGCCTATACCAAAGATGGATTTTTTTATTATCTCGCTAAACGCTTTTTCCCTTTTATTGGCCGATAGCTTTTTGGAATCATCGACCCTTTCCTTGAACCTGAACGTCTTCAGTATAACAGCCGCCGCAACCACGGGGCCAGCCAACGGGCCTCTCCCGGCTTCGTCTACGCCGGCTATTAACCGATACCCGGAATTATTTAGGCTCTTCTCGTGTGCCAGCAGTGCCTTCGCGTTCGATCTTTTCTTCAACTTTGGTGTCTTTACCTATCTTTTTCTTGAGATAATAAAGTTTTGCCCTTTTTACATCACCCTGCTTGACCACTACTATTTTTTCTATAGACGGTGTATGCAATGGGAAGACCCTTTCAACGCCTTCGCCGTAAGATATCTTTCTTACAGTAAAGGTCTCATTGAGTCCCGAACCTTTTTTTGCAATAACCACACCCTCAAATCTCTGCGCCCTCGTCTTACCTTCTTCTATGATCTTGACAAGAACGTCTACGGTGTCACCTACATTAAATTGAGGAATGTCCTTCTTTAAATGCGCTGCCTCGATCAGCTTCGAATACTTATCCATGTCTCTCTTCCTTTCTTACTTGCTTCTTTTTCTCACAACTCCCGATTAAATCCGGACGGCGTCTTCCCGTCCTATTGATCGCTTCTTTTCTTCTCCACTCTTCTATTTTTTTATGGTCCCCGCTTAATAAGACTTGCGGTACTTTCATGCCTTCAAATTCAGCAGGCCTTGTATATTGAGGGTATTCCAATAAGCCATTTTCAAAAGATTCCGTTTTAGTGGATTCTTTATGCCCCAAAACACCCGGTATAAGCCTTACAACCGCATCTGCCAAAACCATTGCCGGAAGTTCGCCACAGGTTAAAACATAGTCCCCTATGGACATTTCCTCATCAACAAGGTTTCTTATCCTATCGTCGACCCCTTCGTAATGGCCGCATATAAGCAGAAGCCGTTTTTCCTTTGCCAGCCGCTTCGCCATCGCCTGATCGAACTTCTTTCCCTGTGGCGTAAGTAATATTATTTTACCTGCGCTCTTGTGTCTTGTGTCTTGTGTCCTTTTTCTCCCTACTCCCAACTCCCAACTCTCAACTATGCTTCTCAATGCTTTATAGACCGGCTCTACTTTCATCACCATCCCCGGCCCGCCGCCAAACGGCTTATCGTCTGCTGTCCTGTGAGAATCGCTCGTCCAATCCCGCAGGTCATGGACTTTGATGTCAACGAGCTTCTTCTCCTGGGCGATCCTGAGCATCGACTCCCCCAGGACACCGCCGAACATACCTGGGAACAGAGTCAGTATATCTATTATCACTTTAAACCCTGGGTGTTAAACTGCTTTTTTTATTCCCTGTTTTTTAAAGAGTATCCTTACGGTATCGGATGGTATCGCACCCACTCCCAGCCAATACTCTGCGCGGGCCTTGTTTATCTTGATATTAGCCGGACTTGTCTTAGGGTCATAATATCCCAATGTCTCTACCGGCCTGCTGTCCCTAGCTCTGCGCTTATCGATAACAACGACTCGATGGGACGGTTTTTTCAAAGTCCCGAACCTTTTCAACCTTATAACTGCTGGCATCTTTTCCTCCTCGTAATAGTTATTTTACTTCTCTTTTTCGCGCCACACTTTTGCGCCCAACTTTAAAAGCTTCTCTTCTAAATTTTCATACCCCCTGTCCAGATGATATATCCTATTGACATCTGTCCTGCCCTTTGCTACAAGGCCGGCCAGTATCAAGGCAGCCGATGCCCTTAAGTCCGATGCCATGACAGGAGCGCCGCTTAAATCCTTCACTCCCTTTATGATGGCGCATGGGCCTTCCAGTAAAATATTCGCGCCCATCCTGTTAAGCTCGCTTATATGTATAAACCTTTCCGGGTATATTTTCTCGGTTATCACGCTGATCCCGTCCGTAACAGCCATAAGGCTCATGAACTGGGCCTGCATATCGGTAGCAAACCCGGGATATGGTAAAGTGGTAACATCCGTAGGTTTCAATTTACGGACATACTTTACCCGCAGGCCGTTCGGCACTTTCTTTAACGAAAGGCCTGTCTCCGTCAATTTATCGGCCAAAGCTATCATGTGCTCAAGCTTTGCGTTCTTTAATGTAATATCGCCTTTTGTGATCGCTGCCGCAAGCATGTAGGTCCCTGTCTCGATCCTATCGGGAATAACGGAATGCTCCGCTCCGCGCAAACTCCTAACCCCTTCGATGATGATCCTGGGCGTCCCGTACCCTTTTATTTTGGCGCCCATCTTTACTAAAAAAGTGGCAAGATCGGCCACCTCAGGCTCGCATGCCGCATTCTCTATTATGGTCACACCTTTCGCAAGCGTAGCGGCCATCATGACATTATCTGTCGCAAGTACGCTTGACCCAAAATGTCCGCCTAGATATATATGCGTCCCTTTCAGGTTGCTCCCATCGGCAATTATATAACCTCTCTCGACCTTTATCTTCGCTCCCAGCGCTGTCAGGCCCTTCAGATGGATGTCTATGGGCCGTGGGCCTATTACGCACCCCCCCGGGAACGATACCTCCGCCCTTCTCTTTTTGGCAAGCAGCGGGCCCAGCACGCAGATGGAGGCGCGCATTGTGCTGACAAGTTCATACGGCGCCACGTATCCTGAATATCTGCCGGGTTCAACAATGATACAATCTCTTTCCTGCTTAACTGAAGCGCCGAAGTTCTTCAATATCTTAAGCATTGTCGACATGTCGCGCAGTGCGGGGATATTCCTGATCACCGACCTGTCTTCCGACAATAAAGTTGCCGCAAGTATGGGCAGGCAGGCATTCTTAGCGCCGCTTATGTTTACTGTGCCTTCCAGCCTCCTGCCGCCTTCAATTACTAATTTATCCATTTCGTAAGTATGACCCTATCTATCGAATACTGATCTTCCATGACATCTATAAGTTTAAAGTTCTTTGATCTATCTATTATCTCTTTCACTGCTCTTCGCTGGCCGAACCCTATTTCCATAGTGCAGTATGCGCCGTTTTTCAGGTAGCGCGGCGCCTCCGCAAAAATTTTCCTGTAAAAATCAAGCCCGTCCTCGCCCCCGTCCAGCGCAAGCATGGGCTCTTTCAAGACTTCTTTTTGTAAGGTTTCGAATTCGTGCCTTGCTATGTAAGGCGGGTTAGCTATTATGACATCAAAGCCGCCCTCTATTTTTTCAAACAGGTCGCTCTTTATGAATGCCACCTTATCCGCCACGCCGTTTATAACAGCATTTTCTTTTGCTATAGAGAGCGCTTTTTCCGATATATCGGAGGCAATTATTTTACAATCAGCGGCATTTTTAGTCAAGCCATTGATTTTATCGGGGCTCGCGGGTGAAAGTAACCGCGCCGCAAGCGAGATAGCTATGCAGCCGGAACCCGTGCACAGGTCCAGTATCCTTAGCTCCCCTTTTTCGCTTTTTACCTCTCTTATAATATCCATGGCCGTATGGACGAGTATCTCGGTTTCCGGCCGTGGAATAAAAACATTTTCGTTAACGATAAATTCCAGCCCAAGGAATTTTTCCTTACCTGTAATATATTGAAGCGGTGTAAAGGGCTTTATTGGATCTATCATTTTGCCGCCTGCAATTTCAATTTTTTTTCTTCAGCCTTTAACGCATCTATTATTTCGTCCAGCTCCCCTTCAAGCATCTCTTCCAGGTTATGGGCCGTAAAACCTATCCTGTGATCGGTAACCCGCCTGTCAGGAAAATTATAAGTGCGGATCTTTTCAGACCGGTCCCCGCTCCCTACCTGCGCGCGCCTCGATTGGGATATCTTATTATCATGCTCTGTTTTCTTCAGGTCGAATAGCCTGGCCCTCAGGACCCTCAGCGCCTTTGCCTTGTTCTTAAGCTGTGAGCGCTCATCCTGGCACGTAACGACCATGCCCGAAGGTACATGTGTCAACCTAACCGCTGAATCCGTCCTGTTTACGCCCTGCCCGCCTTTACCGCCGGCCCTGAAGACATCTATGCGCAGGTCTTCCGGCCTGATATCTAGATCGACTTCTTCCGCTTCCGGCAAAACCGCAACCGTGGCGGCTGAAGTATGTATCCTGCCGCTGGCTTCCGTATCAGGGACTCTCTGCACACGATGCGTACCACTTTCGAATTTCATCCTGCTATAAACGCCGTGGCCCGATATAGAGAATATGACTTCTTTATATCCGCCCTTTTCGGTCGTACTGACATCTATGGGCTCTGTCTTCCATCCCTTTTTAGCGGCGTATTTTGAATACATCCTTAAGAGATCTGCCGCAAAAAGGCTCGCCTCAAGTCCGCCTGTGCCGGCGCGTATCTCCATGATTATGTTCCTGTCGCCGCCGGACTCTTTTTCCAAGACAAGTTCTTCGAGCCGTGATCCGGACTTCTTAAGGTCCTCCTTAAGCTTGTGATGCTCCTCTTCGGCAAGGACGATAAAATCCTTGTCGTGGTGCTTTTCATTAAGGACCTTTTCAATATCCTTCAGGTCTTTGGCGATCCTCTGATAACTTTTATATTCGTTTATCATAGGAGTAAGCCCCGCCATCTCTTTGGCGTAATTCTGATAAAGGGCCGTGTTTGCAATAACATTTGCGTCCGCCATAAGACCGTGCAGCTCGTCGTATCTTTTCTTTTTTTCTTCCAGGATCCTTAAGATCATCTAAGCCTGTTCTTTTCCCTCTGTTTCCGTCTTCGGCGTCTCGGGCACCTGCGCCTTAACAGCTTTTTCTTTCTTTTTCCCCGCGTATCTCTTGGCGAACTTCTCTACCCTGCCCGCTGAGTCAACAAGCTTCTGCCTGCCGGTAAAAAACGGATGGCACTTCGAGCAAATATCGACATGTATATTCTGCTTTGTCGAACGGGTATGTATGACCTCGCCGCAAACGCAGGCTATTGTCGTTTCTTTGTACTGTGGGTGTGTCTTGTCCTTCATTGCATCCTCCTATTTCTGGTTTAACGACATTAAGAACTCTACATTAGTCTTTGTTTTTGCCAGTTTCTCTATGAGTAACTGCATCGCCTCATCGGAATTGAGCTCATTCAGGACCTTCCTCATGAGCCATATCCTCTTCAGCTCGTCCTCATGCACCAAAAGCTCCTCGCGTCTTGTGTTCGAACGCTTGATGTCTATGGCCGGGTATATCCGTTTCTGGAAAAGGTTCCTGTCAAGCTGCAGTTCCATGTTGCCGGTACCTTTAAATTCTTCGAATATGACTTCGTCCATGCGCGAGCCTGTGTCAACAAGCGCGGTCGCGATAATAGTAAGCGATCCGCCTTCCTCTATCTTACGGGCGGCCCCAAAGAACCTTTTGGGTTTCTGAAGCGCATTTGAGTCGACGCCTCCGGAAAGTATCTTCCCCGAATGAGGCACGCATGAATTATATGCCCGGGCTAATCGCGTAATGGAATCCAGCAATATGACAACGTCTTTGCCGCTTTCGACCAGCCTTTTTGCTTTTTCGAGCACTATCTCCGCAACCTGGATATGCCTTTCCGACGGCTCATCAAAGGTCGAACTGATGACCTCGCCCTTTACAAGACGCTGCATGTCCGTAACTTCCTCCGGCCGCTCATCTATCAGGAGGACTATAAGCACGGCTTCCGGGTAGTTAGTCGTGACTGAATTGGCGAATTTCTGCAAAAGCACTGTCTTGCCGCTGTATGGCGGCGCGACTATCATGCCGCGCTGCCCTTTCCCTACAGGCGTAAGCAGGTCCATTATTCGCGTTGATACCTCCTGAGGTTTTGTCTCCAGCATGAACCTTTCGTTCGGATATATCGGTGTCAGGTTATCGAAGAGCGTCTTATCCTTGGTATCGTCCGGATTACCAAAATTGACCGCTTCGACTTTTAACAGCGCAAAATACCTTTCTCCTTCTTTCGGAGGACGGATCTGGCCGCTGACCGTATCGCCTGTCCTGAGGTTGAATTTGCGTATCTGCGAAGGAGATACGTAAATATCGTCCGGCCCCGGCAGGTAATTATAATCGGGACTTCTTAAAAACCCGAACCCGTCGGGAAGTATCTCCAATACGCCCTCGCCGAAGATGAGCCCTTCTTTTTCGGTCTTCGCCTGCAGGATCTTGAATATAAGGTCCTGTTTTTTAAGGCCACTTATCCCATTGACGTTGAGGTCCTTCGCCAGTTTTGTAAGTTCAGAAATGCTCTTTCCTTTTAATTCGCCTATCTCCATACCCTTGCCCCCTTATTTAGCTCTTGCCATATTTTAATGACCTTCATCCTTGTTTCCTTTCTTGTGCCGTTATTGTCGATAACATAATCCGCTTTTTTTATTTTTGTCTTGAGCGGCATCTGGCACGCTATCCTTTTACAAACATCCGCTTTTTTTATTTTAAATTTTTTTACGCACCTGGTAATTTGCTTTTCCCTTGACGACGTTACCACTATAAGCGCGTCTATCAGGCCACAAAGGCCTGCCTCGCAGATAAGCGGCGCGTCTATCACGAGAACCTTGCCTTTAAACGATCTTATCCTGCTCTTTATTTCATCTATTACTGCAGGATGTATTATACGGTTCAGCCGGGCAACTTTTCCATTATTATCAAAAACCGCCCTGCCAAGCTTCTTCCTGCTTATAAGGCCGTTCCCATCCAGTATGGACTTACCAAATGCGGTGATTATTTTTTTATAGGCCGCGGATCCTTTTCTCAGCGCTTTGTGCGCTAACTTATCGGCGTCTACGACTTCTGCTCCCAGCTCCTTGAATATAGCTGCGGCAAAACTCTTGCCAGTACCAAAGCTTCCCGTAAGGCCCGCTATAAGCATTTATTTCGCCATTATCTTTTTATAAAGGCTCGTATATTCCTTGGCAGAAGCTTCCCACGAATAATCCAGGCTCATCACGTATTTCACAAGGCTCATCCATAGAGGCTTATCCTTATACACAGACATAGCCTTCTTTACTGCGGCAAAAAGATCCTCCGACTTCGGCTCCACGAACGTAAATCCTGTGCCCTTACCTGTCCTTGGGTTAAACTCCTCCACCGTATCCTTCAGGCCGCCCGTCTGCCTCACGATTGGGATAGTCCCATACTTGAAGCTTATCATCTGGCTCAGCCCGCAGGGTTCGTATCTTGAAGGAATAAAGAACATATCCGAAGCGGCATATATTTTTTGCGCCATTACGGCGTCAAACTTGAGGCTGATTGAAGCGCTGGTAGGATACTTCTTCGCTACCTTTTCAAAGATGACGTGATATTTGTTGTCGCCCGTTCCCAGAAGGACAAACTGCGCCTTCATATTAAGGATCCTGTCTATGATATCCGACACAAAATCGGCGCCCTTCTGGTCCGCAAGACGCGATATCATGCCGAACATGGGTATATTTTTGTCGACCTTCAGCCCGGTCTCTTTCTGCAGCATTTCTTTATTAAAAAATTTACCCTGCAATGAATCTGCGGAGTATTTTTTAAATATCTTTGCGTCCTTTTCCGGATTCCACATATCATAATCGATACCATTGACTATGCCGTAAAGATCGCTTTCACGGTTTTTCAGGACCCCTTCAAGGCCGCATCCGAATTCCTGTGTAAGCATTTCCTGCGAATATGTCTTACTTACCGTACTTATAGCGTTCGAATATACGATACCGGCCTTCATCAGGTTTACCTTGTCATAATATTCGAAACAATCTATGCTGAATAACGACCAATCGAGCCCGATCTTCGGGTATTCTTCCTTGGAAAACAAACCCTGGTATGCCAGATTATGTATGGTATAAAGGACTTTTGTATCTGCAAAAAACGGGTCATCTTTATATATCGTATTCAGGTAAACCGGCACCAACGCTGTCTGCCAATCATTGCAATGTATTACATCCGGTTTGAATTTTTCCTTTTTACATCTCTCGAGTATCTGCCTTGAAAAGAACACAAACCTGTCGAGATTGTCTTTATAATCCCCGAACTTATCCCCGTAAAGCTCTTTCCTGTTGAAATACTCGTCATTCTCTACAAAATAAACCTTGATATTCTTGCCTATCGTCGTAGAATCCTGCGCGACTTTTACTGACGCGTATTTCGGCATGATGACCCTGACGTCTACGCCGCTTTTTTCCAATGCCAGCGGCAGGCTTCCGGCGACATCCGCCAATCCGCCTGTTTTAGCAAACGGCACTACTTCGCTTGATGCGATCAAAACTTTTAATTTTGCCATTACTCCTCCTTTAGAATTTAAGGCTCTCCTGTTCGAGCCAGTTCCTGCCGGATTCGATATGCGCTTCGACCGGCACTTTTAATTTTATTAAATTCTCCATCCCGTCTTTAACTATACGATAAACCTCCTTTAATTCACCCTCCGGAACGTCAAAAACAAGTTCATCGTGGACCTGCATGATCATCCTGGAAGACAGCTTGTTTTTCATTAATTTCTCGTGGATTGCTATCATAGCCACTTTTATTATATCGGCTGCCGAGCCCTGGATAGGCGTATTTATGGCCGTTCTCTCCGCAAATTGGCGCATGCGCATATCCGGGCTGTTGATCTCGGGGATATAGCGCCTTCTGCCGAGGATGGTAGTAACATATCCCTTTTCTCTCGCTTCTTCAAGGATCTCTTCCATAAACTGCTTTACACTGGGATATCTTTCAAAATATGCGTCTATGAATTCTTTTGCTTTGT
This sequence comes from uncultured Planctomycetia bacterium, assembly GCA_964534705.1. Lineage (GTDB taxonomy): Bacteria > Omnitrophota > Gorgyraeia > 2-01-FULL-45-10 > 2-01-FULL-45-10 > CAZHPY01. The sequence goes on from CAZHPY010000007.1 coordinate 14,971, forward strand.
CAACTTCAATACCCAGGCCCTGTGATAATCCGTATGGGCTCATGCCGTATATTATCCCGAAATTAACGGTCTTTGCCATACCTCTCATGTCAGATGTCACATCCGCTTCTTTGACCCCGAACACCAGGCTGGCTGTAAAAGAATGGATGTCGAGCCCTTCCTTAAATGCCTTGATAAGATTTTTATCATTCGAAAAATGCGCCAGGACCCTTAATTCTATCTGCGAATAATCAGCGGACAATAATATTGAATTTTCACCTGACGATATAAAAGCCTTGCGTATCTTCCTGCCTTCTTCCGTTTTTATCGGGATGTTCTGCAGGTTGGGGCCGCTCGAGGACAGCCTGCCTGTAGCCGTAACGGTCTGGTTAAAAGATGTATGCAGCTTTCCGGTAGCCGGATTTATCAGGCTGGGCAGGTTATCGACATATGTAGATCTTAATTTTGACAACTCCCTGTATTCCAGCAGTTTTTCCGGCAATGGATGCTTTGAAGCAAGCTTTGTCAATACGTCCTCATCGGTAGAAATACCTGTTTTGGTACGCTTTATAATGGGTAATTTGAGCTTATCGAAAAGTATCGCCGATAATTGCTTGGGAGAATTTATGTTAAATTCGCCTTCGGCAAGCTCATATATCTTTTTCGTCAGCCTTTCGAGTTTCTTTTCCATCTCTACGGACAGCTCTTTAAGATAAGCGCCGTCTATAGACACGCCGTCCATTTCCATCTGCGCCAGGACCTCTATAAGGGGCATCTCAACGTCATAAAATAATGAATCCAGGTCTTTTTTTGAAAGTTCTTTTTCCAATATTTTTTTCAGGCGGAACGTTACATCGCTGTCTTCGCAGGAATAACAGCTTACTTTATCAACATCGACCTTATCCATGGTTATGGCATGCTTCCCTTTACCTATCAGGTCCTCTATGGGCGTGGTCATCTTGTGGCCAAGATACTCGATAGATATATCGTCCAGGTTATGATTGAGCTTCGAAGGGTTAAGCAGGTATGAAGCCACCATGGTATCAAAGGCTATGCCTTTCACGCGGATCCCGTAATTGGCAAGCACTATGTAATCATATTTTATATTCTGCCCGGCCTTTTTTATTGCTTTATTTTCAAACACATCTTTTAACTTACCCAGCACAACCTTAATATCAAGCTTCTTATTTTCACACTCCTCGCATACGCCTACATAATAGGCGGCGCCCTCTTTCCAGCAAAACGATATCCCTGCTAATTTGGCAAGGACGGGCTCCTCGCTCGTCGTTTCAGTATCAAAAACGAACTCCCCGGCAGCCTTAAGCTCTTTTACCAGGCGATCAAGCCCCTTCTCATCTTCGATCAGTATATATTCGGATTCCAGCTTCTCGCTTGGGGTAACACTCTTAAGCAGGGACTTAAACTCCAATTCCTTGAATAAGTCGATAAGCATCTGCTGGTCAGGCTCTTTCAGGTGCAACTCCTTAAAATCTATGTCGAGGGGAACATTCTCATCAAGGACTGCAAGCTCTTTGCTCATAAAAGCGCTCTTTTCGTTCTCGACCAGCATCTTTTTCCGCGCTGCGCTTTTCACTTTATCTATGTTTTTATACAATCCTTCCAAGGTACCAAATTCGCCTAATAACTCTACCGCTGTCTTCTCACCTATACCCTTGACCCCTGGTATATTGTCAGTCGCATCACCCATAAGAGCGATTATATCTGTTATACGTTCCGGCCCTACGCCATATGCTTCCTTCACCTTGCCCGCATCGTATATAAGGCCTTCTTTATGCGTGCTATAAACCTTTATATGGGGCCCCACAAGCTGAAGCGCGTCCTTGTCCCCGGTCACTATGAAGGTCTCAATATCTTTTTCTTCCGCTCTTTTTGCCAGGGTCGCCAGGACATCATCGGCTTCATAACCTTCTATTTCATAAATAGGTATATTGTATGCCCTTACGACGCTCTTTATGATGGGAAACTGGCTTACCAGGTCATCCGGCATTGGCTTTCTATGGCTCTTGTAATCCTCAAACTTCTTATGCCTGAAAGTAGGGCCTTTCATGTCAAAAGCCACAGCCAGCATATCCGGTTTTTCATCCTTGATTATCTTATTCAGCATTGTAGTAAAACCATATACGGCATTTGTCGGCTGGCCCTTGGAATTGGAAAGGCTCCTTATGGCATAATATGCCCTGTAGCAAAATGAATTGCCATCTATAAGAAAAAGCCGTTTTTTAGACATAGCCCAGGATTTGTTTACGCGGCATGAGATTAGTTGGAAATCATCCTATTATCTTATTATTTTTGGGAATTAATATAAAAGAAATGTGTTTAAGAGGCACTCTCTCTTGATTCAATATTAGATAGGATTATATAGTATTATGCCAATAATTGTCAAGAAGATTTTTTATCCGTTGTTCCCTGTCTTATATGCTCCGAAAGGTAGTTTCCCGTAAGGTCATCTATGGCATGCGTGAGCTCCTGCAGCCTCAATTCCCTCTCAAACTTGAGATTCTCATCCCTTGGGGGATTTGTCATGAGCTCGAATTGCAGCCGCTTGCGCTCATAATAAGCGCGCCTAAGGTCATCCAATATGTCATTCCTTAACTGTGTGGTAAGGCGCGAGCGTACATCTATATTAGTCTGGTCATCGCTCCAGATAAGATCGCCCACTTCCCATGACAAGCCTACATTCCAGCCGTCCGATATATCATCCGGCCCGGTAAATATATAATCCTTGGTCGCGCTTGTATATATTTCATAATTATCGGACCGGTTTTTGTCCATGCTTACAGATACTTTAGGGAGCAGGGCCCTTGCCCTTGCCTCTGCCCTCCACCTCTTTATTTTATCAGGCCCCACTTCCGCATACTTAAGAGCGGCCTGCTGTAATTCCTTATACGTCGGCTCACCGTCAAATACTACCTTAAGGGTATGCAGGCTTTTTTCTACGTCGGGATACTTATCGGCCATATAATCCCCCGCGTGGAAGCTGTACAGCCCCTTATCCGTAGCGGCAAAAATGTCGCCTCCCCCTTCGCTTCCGGCCATCAGGCGATTGACATTTGCGCTTTTTGACATGCCTTTATATAATTCAAGCCAATGCCTTTTATCCCCGTCGAATTCAAATACTCCCTTTGCCGTTGCGCAGTAGATCTTCTTATTTTTTGGCACTATCAGGATATGGTTGACCTCACCCCTTAATCCTGCGCGTTCGAGATCATTCCAGCTCTTGCCCTGGTCATCGCTGTAAACGATCCCGGAGGAATAACCCACATACACCCTGGCTCCGTCCGTGCTGATAGATCTTATTGAGGTATCTTTTTCAGGATCGTCCCCATACTCTTCCTGCTCTTCCGCCGCCTCGCTCTTTTCTGGCGCGCTTCGCACAAAGACCTTTTCCCAATCACCCGAGCCTATTTTTCTCACATACAAGCCGGACTCTGCGCCGGCATACATCACTTCTTTGTTCAGGGCAAGGCATTTTACCGGGGCATTATTCAATGTCCCGCTTATATCCTGCCATTTCGCCCCGAGGTCCCCGCTAAAAAATATGCCCTTTTCAGTCGATATTACTACGCTGGAACGGGAGTGTTTTGAAAGCTCTATGAATGTTATATTGTTTTTGTCCGGCAATATGGTCCTGAATACGTTTTTCCATGTCCCGCCATTATCGTCTGACCTGAAAAGCCCCCTCCTTGTTCCTACGAACAAGACACGGCCATTACCGGCAACGCACTTTATCTCATTGCTTCCGCCTGACGGCAATAGAAATACCGGTTCCCACCTGTCTTTTATGTCCCTTATCCTGTATAAAGCGCTTTTTGTGGCTATATAAATAACATCTCTATTAAATATGCCGTCCCGCAATTCAGAGTTTTTTATGGCTCCGTCACCAGCCACCCATGCATCCTGCGCCATGGTGCCGCCTATGTTCAGCAAGGCCAGCGTTATTATAACAGTTATTAATGATAACCTTTGTTTCATTGTATCCTCCTGTTTATACAAGCCGCATGATATAACAGATTTCGCTTTTTGTCAATTTCTATTTTATTATTTATCAATGACATCTGCATCATATGAAACTTTTGCCATACGCGAGAAATATGCTATAATTGTTACATGTTGAAAGATAAAAGAATACAGGCCATAATAATATCCATCATTATCTGTATTTCGTATTTTTTATGGCTTTCCCCCATGAAACCCGCCCGCATAGCGAATTTAAAGCTCATAGACTCATATTATGTCCTTGACTCCAAGATAAGGCCTTTACCAAAAACTACCGATAAGATAGCCATTGTCGCTATTGATGATGAATCCCTAAGGCGCATAAACATCCAATGGCCCTGGCCCAGAAGCGTTATAGCCGAGATCATAACTAAGATCTCGCTGGAAAAACCGGCCCTCATCTCGACGGACCTTGTCTTTGCAGGAAAAAGCGTTGACCCGGCCAACGATCTTGCGCTTACAACGGCGTTAAAAAATGCCGGGAACGTCATGTCTGCGGCATATTTCGGCAGCGATGGCAAGTATGTCCTGCCCGAGGAATCCATTGCCTTATGCCTCGCCGAATTCGGATTTATAAACAAGCCGAGGGATGCCGATAACGCAATAAGAAGGATGAGGCCCTATTTTCTTACACCCACTGGCGACATCATAGACTATTCCCTTTTCTTAAAAACGGCCGGCCATGCAATGGGTATACCTGCGGCAAATCTTGCCCTGACAGTTCCCCTTCTAAGGGATGGAACGGCATATATAGATTTTGCGGGCAACCAGGATAAGTTTCATGTCATACCTGCATGGAAAATAATCGAAGGGTACAAAGATACGTACTCTTTAAAGGATAAGATAGTAATGGTGGGAATAACCAGCGAATCTTTCCACGATACTTACAATACCCCCCTGGGTATAATGCCCGGCATGCTGATAGACGCAAATGAGACCCTTACATATATGAACAATAGTTTTTTCCGTTATGCGGCAGATAACATGAATGCCGTGATCATTTTTATATTCGTTATCATAGCCGTAGCGGGCGCCCTCAGGCTCCCTTTAATAAGCGGGACCGTTTTTAGCATGGCCCTGATAGCGGCATCTTATCTTACAGGATTGTTCTTATTCACGCGGCAGATAATAACGGATACCTTCGGCCCTATACTACTCATAACGATCTCTACCATATTACTGCATGGGACCCGGTCGGTATTGCTTGTGGTAGAGAATATAGTCCTGAAAAAGGAGGCTATCACCGACGGCCTTACAGGATTATTTTTGTACAGGTACTTCGAATTACAGTTAAAAAGAGAAATGAAAAATGCGGTTTTGGGCCGGAAAAACCTTGCGCTTGTAATATATGACCTGGATCATTTTAAAAGGATAAACGATACATATGGGCATGAATTCGGCAATATAATATTGCGGTCCGTAGCGAAAAGCCTCAAGGACCATTCCAGGAAAAGCAACATTATCGCCAGATACGGCGGCGAGGAGTTCTGCATAATAATTACCGGCATGGACCGTGATCATGCCGTAAAATATTCGGAAAGGTTACGCAATCTTGTAGGCACCCTTCAATTCAAGACGGTCAAGGGTGAGATAGTCAAGGTCACCATGAGTGGCGGCATAGCCATGATAGCGGATGTCCCGTCAAATGATCCTTCCGGATTCATAAAAGCGGCTGATAGCGCCCTATACAGGTCTAAAAACACCGGACGCGACAGGATAAGCATATACTACAGGAATGCGGACAGCGTAGACAGGGCGGCTTGATTACTTTATATCCTTCAGCTCGAGCTGTATGGACTGCAACCCCTGCCAATCATTTATTGAAGGCACGTATGCGAGATCTATACCGGATCCTATCTTAGGCGCGAGAAGCTCATTCCTTCCGAAATTAATAGCCTCACATGTAACATTATTGTCGGTAACCCACATCTTAAATCCTTTTTTGCCTATCTGCCTGGGGCCGTCTTTAACGATAAGGTTGCGTGAAGAGAATACCGGCCTCGGATTTTCTTCGCCAAAAGGCGCAAGGCTTTCGATCTCATTTATTACATCTTCGTTAAGCTCGTTCAGGGGTATCTCTATATCGATCTCCAACTGCGGGCAGAACGTATCATCGTAAGCGTAACTATTGGCGGCGATGTTTATCTTCTCCCTGAATTCATCGAGGCGGTCCTTTTCTATTGTAAGCCCACAAGCCGCCTCATGGCCGCCAAAACCCAATAACGTGTCCTTACATTGATGCAGGACGTCAAAAAGATTGAATTTTTCCACGCTCCTTCCGGAGCCCTTGCCATGTTTGCCGTCGAGAGAAACCAGTATCGTGGGCCGGTAAAACCTGTCCGCTATCCTTGACGCGACTATGCCTATGACGCCGGCATGCCAATTTTCGCTGCCAAGGACTATTACCTTATGGTGCTTAAAATTGATCTCTCTTTCGATCTTGGAGAGGGCTTCCTCAAGTATCCTGGATTCTATTTTTTGCCTGTTCCTGTTCTCCGTATCGAGCATTTTTGCCAGCTTCATGGCTTCATCATTGTCATTTGCCAGTAAAAGATCCAGGGCCTTCTGCGGAGATCCTACGCGCCCCATCGCATTTATTCTCGGGCCCAGTATAAAGCCTATGTGGCCGCTCGAAATATCTTTCCCGTTGAGGCCGGCGACCTCCGTAAGCGCTTTCAAACCTATCCTGTTCCTCTTGTTCATTTCATCCAGGCCATGCTTTGCCAGGACCCTGTTCTCGCCTTTCAGCGGGACTATGTCCGCGATGGTTCCCAGGCTTACAAGATCAAGAAAGTCTTCAGCAAAAAAAGAAGTCCCATCATAGAGCGCCTTTACAAACTTATATGCGATACCCACCCCCGCAAGATGCTTGAACGGATACCGGCAGGATTCCTGCAGCGGGTTGATCACGGCATGAGCCTGTGGGACCTGCGAATTCAGTATTTCATGATGGTCTGTTACTATAACGTCTATTTTTACTCCATTAGCATATTCTATTTCCCTGAAAGAGCTTATACCGCAATCCACTGTGATTATGAGCGATACGCCGTCTCTCAGGGCCTTTTTTATGGCATTGGTATTAAGCCCGTATCCTTCTTCAAGGCGGTTAGGTATATATGTTTCAACCACTGCGCCCAAATTCGTAAGGGCTTGTTTTAACATGGCTACGCTGGTCATGCCATCTACATCATAATCGCCGTAAACCAGGATCTTTTCCCCGCTGCTTATAGCTTTTCTCGTACGGCTTACGGCCTTATCCATGTCTTTCATCAAAAAAGGATCGTGACAGGATGAAAGCGAACATGTGAGGAATTCACCTGCTTCCTTAACATCATTTATACCCCTGTTAGATAAGAGCTGGGCCGTTATTTCAGATATCTTAAGCGCGCTGGATAAAACCTTGCGCATATCCGATCTTTCCTTCCTGACATTCCAGATCGTACGCATCGTTTATGTCAACTTTCTTTTTTCCTGAGGCTCTATGTGGACAACTACATCGGTTACCCCCGGTATAGCAGCCCTGATAGTGCCCTCAATTTCGTAGGATATCTTATGCGCTTTTTCTACGTGCATATCCGGCTTTACCAGGACATGAAGATCGACATGTATATCGTCTTCCCTGCCCCGCGTCCTTATTTTATGGCAGGCCTGTACATCTTTTACCGAAAGGACCAGCTTTTCTATTTTTTTCTCATCCAATATGATCGTATCGCATAGAACGTTGGAACTTTGCCTGGCTATGGTAAAAGCCGCATGCGCTATGAACAGCGCTATAATGATCGTAATGATCGGATCCAGGATGGGATACCCCATCTTTATGAAGATAAGAGCAGCGATGACGGAGAGCGATATAAATACATCAGACGCGGTGTGGATGGAATCGGATACAAGGATGTCGCTCCTAAGATGTTCTCCTTGCTTGCGCTCGTATTTCATTACCAGCACATTTATAGCAATAGTAATGATCATGACGACAAAACTACCGATATTTATTTCAGGGACAACTGGATGGCGGAACCTGTCTATGGCTTTTGTCAAAAGCTCATAGCACACCAAAAATAAAAGCGCTGCTATGGCTAAAGAGAACAGGGTCTCATATTTTTTATGTCCGTAAGGATGGTCTTTATCGGCGGGTCTGCAGGCGATCGTTATGCCTATCAAGCCTACTATGTTGGATGCTCCGTCGGACATGGAATGGAACCCGTCCGCCATCATGCCTGTAAACTGAGTGAGAAGGCCGAATATTATCTTCGCTAATGCCACGGCCCAGTTCAACACCAGTACGACCAACAGGACGTTCCTTACCTTGCCAAACCTCAGGGCCTGGTCACTTGTCATGTTTTTATGCTTTTTTGCCTAACAGCTTGCCGTGCCACGATATTACCATCGGGCTGGCGATATATACGGTGGAATAAACTCCCGCTAAAAATCCTACGAAGATGCAGAATGAGAAATTATTCAGCACTTCCCCGCCGAATATCAATAGCGATACTACTGCAAGCATAGTAACGCCGGTTGTAAGGATCGTCCTTCCCAGCATCTGGTTCACGCTCAGGTTAACGATCTCGTTGAAGCTGCCCTTCTTGACGATCCTGAGATTTTCCCTTATCCTGTCATAGATTACGACGGTATCATTCATAGAAAAACCGGCTATCGTCAGGAGCGCCGCTACAGTCGTAAGATCAAACTGCCTTTGGGTAATGGCTAACGCGCCTGCGGCTATAATAACATCATGGAAAAGCGCTATGATACCCGCGAGCCCATATTTAAGGTCAAACCTTATCATTACATATAACATTATACCGACAAGCCCCAACGCAAGGCTGGTCAGCGCGTTCTTCCTCAGGTCCCTTCCTACCGCAGGGCCTACCGTTTCAACGCGCAGTATCTGGAACTTATTATCTTCCATCTTCTTCCTGAATTCTCCGGTAAGCTGCGTAGTTATGTTATCCTGGGTCCTTATGATCAATTCTTTCGGATCGCCATATTGCTGTATCGCAGCGCTGCCATGGCCGATATCCTTCAGGATAGCCCTGACCCTGTCAAGGTTCACAGGTTTATCGAACATGAATTGCTGCAGTGTGCCTCCGGAAAAATCTACGCCGTAGTTTTTGTCGCCGCGCATTACAAACACGGTTATGCCGCCTATTATAAGGATGGCCGACAAAATATAACATATCCGCCTCTTACCGATAAAATCGATGTTCGTCTGTTTTTTGAATACGTTCATAAAAGTCAACTTTGACAACCCGAACTGGTCGCATAATAATTCTATAATGACCCTGGTGCAGGTAACAGCCGTAAAAAGGTTTGCCAGCAGACCGATAGTCAAAGTTACGGCAAATCCCCTTATCGGGCCGGAACCGAATTGAAATATAAGCGCGGCTGCGACCAGAGTAGTGACATTTGAATCTACAATGGCTGAAAGCGCGCGATGATAGCCCGCCGCTATGGCAGCGCGCAATGACTTGCCAAGCGCAAGCTCTTCGCGTATCCTTTCATAAACAAGAACGTTCGCGTCTACTGCCATACCTATGGTCAATATTAAACCGGCTATGCCTGGCAATGTCAGCGTTCCTTTGAAGATCGCTAGGCATGCCAGGATCAAAAGGACGTTTAATGCCAGCGCAAAACTGGCTATGACCCCTCCCAGACGGTAGTAGAAGATCATAAAGCCAACGACAAGAAGGGTTCCTATTGCCGCGGCATTAAGGCCGCTCTTTATTGAATCGGCCCCTAACAGCGGGCCTACGGTCCTTTCTTCTTCAACTATAACAGGAGCCGGGAGCGCGCCTGCCCTCAGCACTATCGAGAGGTCGTTAGCTTCCTGGACAGTGAAATTGCCGCTTATCTGCGCCTGGCCGGACGGGATGGGCTCACGGATCACCGGCGCTGACTGGACCTTTCCGTCCAGGACTATCGCCAGCCTCTTCCCGACATTGGCCTGCGTTATAACATAAAATTGCTCGGCGCCTTTTGCATTAAGGGCGAGCGAAACATAAGGCTCACCGAAACCTCTTGAGCTAAAATCTGTCTTGGCGTTAACTATGCAATCACCCGCAAGGGAAGCCTCTTTGGAGATCAGCATTGGCTCCCGCCCGCCGCTGTCCCTTTCAAGATACTTCATTTCGTACCCTTCTACAGGTTCATTATTAAGGGCTTTCTTGATATCTTCCGCATTATCGGATACTAATTTAAATTCCAGATGAGCTGTCTTACCTATGATCTCAAGGGCGCGGTCCCTGTCCGTCACTCCGGGCAGTTGGACTATGATGTTCTCCTTACCCTGCCTTTGTATGGACATTTCACCGACGCCGAACTGGTCGACCCTGTTCCTTATGATCTCTATGACGCGCTCGACCGCATCCTTCCTCGCGTCAGCCGGCACCTTGGAGATATCGACCTTTAGGACGACATGCATGCCGCCCTGTAAGTCCAGGCCCAAATTTATCTTACCCTTCTGGACTACCTTACCGTCTTTATCCTTTATCGAAAAAGGCGGCAGTATCATCCATACGCACGCTACCGTAATAGCTATGATCGCGATTAACTTCCATTGCAAACTCTTGTTCATTATTTTTCCTCCGCTGCTTTTCTTCTGACTCTTGCTATACAGCTTTTCTCGACATCTATTTTAACATTATCATCGACCTTAAGCGTCACGGCGGCTTCTTTAACGTTAACTATCGTTCCGTGTATTCCGCCGCTGGTAACGACCTCGTCATTCTTTTTCAATGACGCTATCATCTTCCTGTGCTCGTCCTGGGCCTTTTTTTGCGGGCGTATAAGCAGGAAATAAAATATTACAAAGATAAATATTATAGGCATTAAGCTTATTAACGGGTTCTGTCCTGAGCTCATTTAGGTCCTCTCCTTATTTTTTTTATACTTCTTTAAAAATTCTTTCATGAAATTATCGAATCTATTTTCCGCGATCGCGGCACGCGATAATTCTATAAGTTTAACATAAAAATGTATATTATGCAATGATACCAGCCTTAAACACAGCAGTTCCTCCGTATTAAAGAGGTGGCGTATATATGCCCTTGTATAGTTCCTGCATGTCATGCATCCGCAATCCTTATCGATCGGCGTGAAATCTTCCTTGTATTCCGCGTTGCGCAACTGCAGCTCGCCGTTCATTGTAAATGCCTGGCCATTCCTGCCGTTCCTGGTAGGCACTACGCAGTCAAACATGTCAACGCCTTCGGATATCGCCTCCAATATATCCGGCGGTGTGCCAAGGCCCATAAGATACCTGGCCTTGTTTTCCGGAAGCAACGACGCAGTGTAAGCGCTGATCTCATGGATAAGATCGTTGGGCTCCCCTACGCTTACTCCGCCTATGGCGTAACCGTCAAATCCGATGTCCAGCAATTGATCCACGGCTTTCTTCCGCAAATCCAGATAGGTACCCCCTTGCACGATCCCGAACAGCAGCTGCCTCTCTGACACTTTGACACTCTGACACTTTGACACTTCCTTTTCGAAATATACTTTCGATCTCTTTGCCCATTTCGTTGTTAGTTCAAGCGATTGCTCGACGTAGTCACGGGCTGCGGGATAGTGGACGCACTCATCAAACATCATCATGATGTCGCTTCCTAAAGTGCGCTGAATATCTACTACATCTTCCGGTGTTATGAAATGCTTTCTTCCGTCTATATGAGATGAGAACTCCACCCCTTTTTCACTTATCTTGCGCAATGTAGCAAGGCTGAACACCTGATAGCCGCCACTATCAGTCAATATAGGCTTATTCCAACCCATAAACTTGTGCAAATCACCGGCTTTTTTAATAATATCCAGGCCGGGCCTCAGGAACAGATGGTAAGCGTTACCAAGTATTATTTCCGCGCCGCAGTCATTGAGCTCGTCATTTGAAAGCGTCTTTACGCTCCCCTGCGTCCCTACCGGCATAAAAACGGGCGTATTGACCTCGCCATGGGCGGTTTTCAACTTCCCCAGCCGCGCTTTTGAATTCGCGTCCTTGTGGATTAGGGAAAATGCGCTTTCTTGTGTATTACCCTCTAACTTTGTCTCTTTGTCTCTTGTCACTTTGTCTCCAACTCTTTTAATCACAGTATCAGCATCGCGTCGCCATAGCTGAAGAAACGGTACTTTTCTTCTATAGCCCGATGATACGCCTCAAATATGAAATCCTTCCCCGCAAACGCGCTTACCAAAAGCATCAGCGTTGATTTCGGCAAGTGGAAATTTGTTATAAGATGATCGACGACTTTGAATTTATAACCAGGATATATGTACATATCGGTGTATCCTGACACTTTGACACTTTGACACTTTGACACTATCTTATCGGCGCAGTATTCTAAAACACGCGTTGATGTTGTGCCGACCGCAAAGACCTTTCCGCCGTTTTTCTTTGTCTCTTTTATTATTTCGATAGTCTCCGCAGGCAACTCAAAGTATTCCGCGTGCATCCGGTGCGACTCGACATCTTCTGCCTTGACCGGCGCGAACGTCCCGTAATTGGTATGTAATGTTACATACGCTAACCGCACGCCGCTAACCGCTAACCGATCTAACAGTTCTTTCGTAAAATGTAATCCAGCTGTCGGACTTGCGGTAGCGCCTTCCTTATGGCCATATACGGTTTGATAATCGTTTTTATCTTCAGGGACGTCGATCCTGTCTATGTAAGGCGGAAGCGGCATATGACCCGATTCCTTAAGGATATCCGCGACAGGCCTGTCGAATTTTATATACCTGCCGACCTTGCCCCGTTCCATCAACTCGACGGTATCCCCTGATTCAAGGATTACCCGTTCTCCCGCTTTCAATCTTCCCGATGGCCTCACAAGCGCCTCGCAAACAGGGTCCTTGTTCTCCAGCAGGAACAATTCTACTTTTCCTCCTGTCTTCCTTTTTCCAAACAATCTGGCCGGTATCACCTTTGTATTATTAAGCACAAGGCAATCGCCTTTTTTAAAATAACCTGTTATGTCGGCAAAAGTTTTATTTGTTATCGTCCGGCTGGCCCGGTCAAGCGCCATGAGCCGGCAACTCACGCGTTCTTTAAGCGGATACTGCGCAATGAATTCTCTCGGCAGGATATAATCAAATTCGGAAAGCTTCACCCCGTTAGACCTCCAAATACAATATTAACATATGGAATAGTGCGATATTTTTGACAAGGTCTAACGGGGTTCATGAAATTCTACAACTTGTCTGCGATCTTATCGATCGTCGTAATTTGCGCGCCGGGATAATAAAAATCCAGTATCTCTTTGCAGGTTTTGCCTTTTTCGGACAGGCCCTTCGCTCCCCACTGGCACATCCCGACCCCATGCCCCCAGCCTATCCCTTTTAAAGTAAGTTTATCGCCGTTGATGGATACATCAAAGTTCGTGCTGCGTACCTCATTTGGCCCTATGATATGCCTGAAATCTTTTGCCGTGATTATGTAAGATATGCCTGCCTCGTCTTTTATCTCTACTTTATCTATCCTTCCGGAATTATTCTTTGACACAATGGAAATATCTTTTATCTTCCCCAACTTGTATCCGCCGCCATTTAATTTTTTTTCAACATCGGCAAGCGTCATCGTTTTTGTCCACTTGTAATGCGGAGACTCTTTACAATAGCCGCATTCAACGCCTTTAAGGCAAGGCAGGTCTATGTTCCACAAGTTTGACGCATCCTCCGTATGTCCGCCGCATGTAGCGTGATAATAAGTAGGGAAAATATCCCCTTTACAGGTCAATATCTGGCCCGACGTCATCTTTACCGCCCTCGTAGTGGACCATCTTTCCGAAGTTGCCCCGCTGTATACCTGGGAATAGATATCATTGGTCAGGTCATAATCCTGTAATTTATTCTGCCTGGCCTGGTGCAGGGCAAACGTGCGCGCAGTGACCGCCTGGGCTTTAATTGCCTCTATGGGCCAGCGATGGGACACTTCATTATATAGAACGCCGTACAGGTACTCTTCGAGCGGCACCCTGTTTATTACCATCAGCTTCATGTTTTCTTTACGAATAATATCTACGCTGCCCCTGAATGCCCTGCCGTCTATGTATACGTAAGAACTTTCCGGAACGATCACCCTGATCTTTGAAAATTTAAGGTCTCTCTGGCCGAACATTATGCCCTGATCGCTCGCGCTGACGATCGTATGAAGGATATAACCGCCCGTCAGAAGTTTATCTGACGTAGTAGAATATATCCTGTAACCACCTTTGATCGCCAGCAGCACATTGTCTTTATTGTCCAGGACAAGCACGCGCAGGACAGGATTTGTCGTTTTTTTAACCAGCTGCGCATCGGCCCTCGCAACTGAGAGCGACAACAGGATCGCCAGGATCAGGGTAAAAAGCTTCTTCATTGTTTATGCCTCAGGAATATAAGGATCAGGGAGATAATAATAGATATAAGGATCGACGTTGTAATAGGAAAAAAGAATGAAAAATTCTTTTTTTGGACATATATATCACCCGGCAGCCTTCCAAGCCATGGTACTTTCGCGCCCAGCATAAAGATCCCGCCGGCGACGATCACTACGACCCCTAACAACATCAAAACTTTGCCAATATAATTCAAATCCACAACAACTCCCAACTCTCAACTCTTGACTCTCAACTATGTTTGCCCTTTGTCCCTTTGTCTCTTTTTTTCTCTATTCTTTCTTTCTCCGAAAACAAACATCCACAATAGTTTTGACAGTAGATCCCCTTCGCCTTGGCTTTGTCATGCGCTTCCCTGAAACCGACCCTGAAATCTTCATAATGAAATTTTATCTCCGCTTCTTTGGCGACTTCCTCACAGATGTTCCTTACGACCTCATGGTCCTGGTAAGGGCTTCCCAACAGGGTCGTCGTGAATGCATCAAAACCATTTTCCTTGGCAAATTGGGCCGCCCTTCGCATCCTATACCACCAGCAAACCGGGCACCGGTCCTTGAGAGATTCGCTATCGATGATATATTCAAGGTATCCCTCAATATCATACTCTCCCCCGATCACATTAAGGTCGACTTCCCTGGAATATTTTTCCGCTTCTTCCTTTCTCTTCAGGTATTCCGAATAAGGATGGATATTGGGATTATAAAAAAATCCTGCTATCGTATGGCCGGTCTTTCTCAATACCTCTACGGGATAGATCTCGCAGGGCGCGCAGCATATGTGTAAGAGGATATTCAAAACATCTCCTTCTGGACTTCTTTGGTCTTTGAAAACCCCATGTGCTCATATGCAGACTTCGTAAGCTCCCTGCCCCGCGGTGTGCGCTTTAAGAACCCTATCTTAAGTAAAAACGGTTCTACCATATCGGCTATCGTATCGCTTTCCTCATTCAACGATGCCGCTATCGCTTCTATGCCGGCAGGCCCTCCCCCGAAAGATTCATATATAACAGTCAATACTTTCCGATCTATGTTATCCAGCCCCATCTTGTCTATGTTATGGCTTTTAAGGGCTTCCTCAGCGGAACCTTTTGTTATTTTTCCGTCACTTTTGACCTGGACCCAATCCCGTACGCGGCGCAGCAGCCTGTTAGCAACCCTTGGAGACCCTCTTGAGCGCCTGGCTATTTCCTGCGCAGCATCAGTATCTATGTGAATATCCAATATGCTGGCCGAACGCCTTACTATCTTGACCAGGTCATCGCTTTCATAGAAGTCCAGGTGATGGAATATACCGAACCTTGACCTTAAAGGAGCTGTAAGAAGCCCCGCGCGCGTTGTTGCCCCGATCAGCGTAAAACGTTTGAGTTTAAATTTATATGTCCTGGCATATGCGCCCTTATCCATGACTACATCCACTTCAAAATTCTCCATGGCAGGATAGATATACTCTTCCACGGTATTGGAAAGCCTGTGTATCTCATCAATAAAAAGGATGTCGCCCTCTTCCAGGTTTGTAAGGACGCCTACAAGGTCCCCTGCGCGCTGTATTGCCGGGCCGCTGGTTGAAGTTATCTTAGTACCCATTTCATGGGAAATAATATGCGCCAAAGATGTCTTGCCTAGTCCCGGAGGCCCCGATAAAAGCGTATGTTCGAGAGGTTCTTTCCTTTTTTTCGCGGCATCCAAAGAGATCTTCAGGTTGTCCACTACATTTTTCTGTCCTACAAAATCATTAAGCCTGGACGGCCTCAGGGAAAGGATCAATATCTGATCCTCATCCGTCTCCTGATTTGTGATCAGTTTTTCCCTTCCCGCCGGCGGCGTGATTTTCTTGTCTCTTTGTCTCTTTGTCTCTTTGTCTCCCATTTTTATACCTTCTTGCTCCCTTTATATACCTCATTAAGTACGTCTTCACATGAGGCTATGTTATTATTGCGCTTTATAGCGTTCTCTATCATATCTTTTGCCTCATTCCTCTTGTACTGGAGCTGAAGCAATACATTGAGGGCCTCTTCCTTGATATCCTCTTTTATCTTAGGCATATCTTTCGAGGCTCCATCCTGTATGAGGCAGAATTTTCCCACTTTGCCCTGCAGTTTTGCTATTATTTCCCGGGCTTTTTGCTCGCCTATACCGGGCAGGGTCTTTAAAAGGACCATGTCTCCGCTATCGATGGCATCGGCTATCTGCGAGAACGAAAGAGTGAGCGCCTTGCAGGCCGCTTTCGGCCCAACTCCGGAAACCTTTATAAATTGTTCAAAAAATTCCTTTTCAACCTCGTTCAGGAACCCCACCAGCACCGGCATTGCCTTTGAAGGGTCCATCTGGTAATAGTGATAGGTAATGAAATTTATGCTTCCATCAGGCAACTTAGCGTTGTCTATAGATTTCATTACCGCGGGCGGGACCAGGACTTCATACGATATCCCATTACATTCAACTATTACGCTAGATTCTTTCTTTCTCTTTATTTTTCCGCTTATTTCTGAGATCATATCATCCTTTTTCTTGTCTCTTGTCTCTTTGTCTCTTTGTCTCCAACCCTTGCTCCTCTACACAAGTAGCAATATGCTACCGTCATCGCAAGCGCATCGCTCACATCAACCGGATCAGGAAGGTTTTTAAGCTTAAACACATTCTGGACCATACGCTGTACCTGCTGTTTTGAGGCATGGCCATTACCGGTAACGGCCTTTTTTATCTTTGTAGAAGGATAGCTTATTAAATTCACGCCATTTATCCCGCAAGCAAGACATATGACCGCTCGGGCGTGGCCCATGAGTATCGCTGTGGTAGGATGCTTATAATGAGAATAGATCTTTTCCAATACTAAAACAGCCGGCTTGTGTTCCTCGATTATATCCGAGATCGAATCAAATATTTTTTTTAATCTATTCTGTATGGGCGTATTGGCCGTCGTTTTAATAACACCGGCTTCGACGATCTTTAAATTTCTATCTTCTATTATCCCATAACCTGTTGTTTGCAGGCCGGGATCAATGCCAAGAATCCGCATTATTCCTTTATTAAGTCATCCGGTATGTCGAAATTAGCGTATACATGCTGTATGTCTTCGTGTTCTTCGATCGAATCCACCAGGTCCAGCACCTTCTTCGCGTCATCTCCGGCCAATTTTACCGTGCTCTTGGGGAGAAGCGTTATTTCTGCGTCTTCAGTCTTTATGCCGGCGTCGTCAATGGCTTTTTTAACCTTGAAATAGTCCTGAGGGGTCGTCTTTATGGCGTAATTCTCATCTTCGATTATCATGTCCTCGGCTCCGGCTTCCAGGGCTATACTCATCAGCTTGTCTTCCTCGATAATACTTTTACTGACAACTATGTATCCCTTCTTTTCAAACATCCATGCCACGGATCCGGCGCCTGCCATGTTGCCGCCTTTTTTAGTAAATATCGTCCTTACTTCGGCAGTGGTCCTGTTTTTATTATCAGAAACGCCTTCTACGTATATGGCCACCCCGCCCGGACCGTATCCTTCAAGCGTTATATCCTCGTACGTCACGCCTTCAAGCTGCCCTGTTCCTTTTTTTACCGCGCGGTCAATGTTGTCGGCAGGCATGCTTGATTCTTTTGCCCTTTCTATAGCAACCCTTAACCTTGGGTTGGTATCGGGGTTACCGCCGTTCCTGGCGGCCACGGTAATTTCCTTTATAAGCTTGGTAAATAAGCTGCCGCGTTTGGCGTCTGTTGCGGCCTTTTTGTGTTTAATCGTTGCCCACTTTGAATGTCCTGACATAACTCTCCTCTCGTTCTACTGTTTTAGTCTTCCGCTTCTTCTTTCTTTGTAAGCTTTGCCTTCTCTATAATTATCTGCGCCTGGGTAGACGGTACCACTTCGTAATGGGAGAAGTTCATGGTATAAGTCCCGCGCCCTCCCGTAAGCGACTTTAATTCATTCACATACTTATACATTTCCTCCAACGGAACTTTCGCCTTAATGGTCTGGAAGCCTTCTCCCGGCTCCATACCCATTATCCTGCCGCGCCTGGAATTCAAGCTGCCGGTAATATCACCCATGAATTCATCCGGCACCACGACATCAACGTCCATTATGGGTTCCAAAAGCACCGGCTTTGCTTTCTGCATCGATTCTTTAAATGCCTTGCGCGCCGCTGTCTGGAACGCTATATCCTTAGAATCGACCGGATGCGTTTTTCCGTCATAAACTATTGCCTTAACATCGACAACGGGGAAACCTGCCAGGATGCCTGACCCCATGGCAATTTTTACGCCTTTTTCGCAGCTTACGACAAATTGCCTGGGTATGGCCCCGCCGACGACTTCATCGACAAACTGGAACCCCTCTCCTCTTTGTAACGGCTCGATGCGCATCCAGACCTCGGCAAACTGCCCTGCGCCGCCAGTCTGCTTTTTATGACGATACTGGGCATCGCCTTTGGACAGGATCGTTTCTTTATAGGCGACCTTGGGCGTTCCCATTTCGACCTGTACGCCATAACGCATCTTCATCCTGTTTATCATCATATTGATATGCATATCGCCCATACCGGAGACTATCATCTCCTTGGTCTGTTCATCCCTGGTGACCTTGAACGTGGGGTCTTCCGCCATCAGCTTGTGCACAGCGCCGGATATCTTATCTTCATCTGACCTGGTTTTTGGCTTTAATGAAAAAGATACGGCCGGTTCAGGGAATTTGATAGCCTCGAACTTGACCTGATTTTTTTCATCCGTGATAGACTCCCCTGTTGCCGTCTCTTTAAGCTTGGCAACGCATCCTATATCGCCCGCCTGGACACTATCCGTTGAAGTCTGGTTTTTTCCCAGAAGCATAAAAAGCTGCCCTATTTTTTCACGCGTCCCCTTGTTGACATTGAAAAATCCGCCGTTTGTCTGCAGCTTGCCTGAAAATACTTTAAATATGGATATCTGGCCCAGGAACGGATCCGACAATGTTTTAAATACAAGAGCCGAAAATGGAGCATTGGGGTTCATCTCTATTTCTACCTTATCGCCTGAATCCGGTTTAACGGCCTCTATTTTCGGCCTATCGACAGGCGATGGAAAATATTCGACTATAAAATCAAGCAATTCTTTTATGCCTATATTGCGCGTAGCGGAACCGCAAAGGATCGGGGAAACATCGGCTGTGTTCACGGCCTTGCGAAGGGCATGCATAAGTTCCTCGTTAGCAAGTTCGCCCTTATCAAGATACTTTTCCAGCAGGGCGTCATCTGTTTCGGCTACGGTTTCACACAAGACATCCCTTAACGCCCTGAAATGCGATTTTTCCGCGTCTGAAAGCGAATCGGCGCCATTGCCGGTAACCACGCTGGCAACGCCTTTAAAATCAGACTCTTTGCCTATCGGATAATCCACCGGGATACAATGCTTGCGGAACTTGTTCTTAATGCTATCGAAACATTTATCATAGTCGGAATGTTCTTTATCCAGCATGTTAATGAAGAAGAAACAAGGAACGCCTTTTTCCTTGGCCATCCTGAAGGCGCGCTCCGTCCCTATCTCTATTCCTGCAGCGGCATTGACCACTACTATACAGGCATCGGCTGCCCTGAGGCCGCCCATCATCTCCCCCGCAAAGTCGATATAGCCCGGTACGTCCAGCAAATTTATCTTTTTCGATCTATATATAAAACTTGCCAGTGACGTGCTCGCGGAATGCTTCTTCTCTTTTTCGTCCTCATTATAATCAGATATCGTAGTCCCGTCTCCGATACTACCCATCCTGGGTATAGCGCCGCCATTTAATGCCAATGCTTCTACCAAAAGTGTTTTACCGCAGCCGGAGTGTCCAAGAAGAAGGATATTCCTTATGTCCTGTGGTTGAAAAGTAGCCATATTTAACACCTCATTTTTGGGAGATTTATGGTAATTATAATATTATATAGAAGCGGTAAAATAAGTCAAGGGAATTAGCCCAAAAATACCTTTTTAAGGTCTTCCCTGCCTAATATTTTAAGGGCTTTTCTTACAAACTCCCTGTTTTGGGGGTTTTTATACTGAAGGAGCGCCCGCTGCATCGTTCTTTCACTTGGCTTTTTAGTTACATACACCTCTTTGCCTGTAAAAGGGTCCATTTCAGTATAATACATTGCGCCCGAAACCGTCATGGGCAGGGGGATGAAATCCTGGACCTGCTCGGGGTGTATGCGGTTTTTGGCAAGGTATAATGCCAGCTGGAGAGCGTCTTCTAACCCGGCCCCCGGATGCCCTACTATAAAATAATTGACCAGATACTGCTTCTTCCCAAGGCGCTTGTTAATGTTCTCGAATTTATCTATAAATTTTTCGTAAATACCGAATTTTGGCTTGTTCATAAGCTCCAGGACTGAATCTACGCAATGTTCCGGCGCTACCTTTAACTGGCCGCTTACATGTTCCCTGCAAAGCTCGTTAAGATACTTATCCGCATGGGGATCGGTTAAAAGGTCGAACCTTACGCCGCTGCCCACAAAAACGTGCTTAACGTTTGGTATCTTTTTCAGCTCCCTCCACAAACTTATCGAGTATTCATAGCCCAATTTCAGGTTAGGGCATTTATGCGGCATGAGGCATTTCTTATCCCTGCACGCGCCCTGAGATCCCCATAAATGGCACGCGGCATTATATAGATTTGCCGTGGGGCCGCCGATATCGGTAATGGTCCCTTTAAATCTATTGCCCCCTGCCAGTAAGCGCACCTCTTTAACTATGGAGTCAATGCTGCGGCTTTGGACGATCCTGCCCTGATGCAGATACAAAGAGCAGAAATTACATGCGCCAGCGCACCCGCGGTGCGAGATTATTGAATTTCTTACGGACTCAAAACCCGGCACGCCCCCCATCTTGCTATAAGAAGGGTGCCAGTCGCGAATAAAAGGCAGGGAATAGGTATTGTCCATCTCTTCCTGGGTAAGCGGCAGCGCCGGCGGATGTTGTATGATAAACCTGTCCGCATGTTTTTGCGCAATGGGCTTTCCCCGCACAGGGTCTGATTCCAGGTAAGCTGCCTTGAAGGCTTCGTTAAATCTTTTTTTATCGTTACTGACGTCTTCGAAGGAAGGTATGTTAATGCAGTCCTTGATGCCGTCCAGGCTTTTCCTTACAATAACCGTGCCGCGCACATCGCTTATACCGTTTATGGGCTCACCCGTTTTCATGCGCCCGGCGATCTCCAGCATCTGCTTCTCACCCATCCCATAAACAAGGATATCAGCCTTTGAATCGAGCAGGAGTGAACGCCTTACTTTATCAGACCAATAGTCGTAATGGGCAAGCCTTCTCATGCTTGCCTCCATCCCGCCGATGACTATCGGCACATCCTTAAACGCTTCCTTTAACTTATTTACGTAAAGTATCGTAGCCCTGTCCGGCCTGAGCCGTGGTTTGCCGCCTGGCGAATAATCGTCTATGTTGCGCACTTTTTTATTGGCGGTGTAATTGGCTATCATCGAGTCGAGATTACCTGCCGTGACGCCGAAAAACAATTTAGGGCGCCCCAGCCTCTTAAAATCGTCCAGCCTGCGCCAATCAGGTTGTGCTATTATCCCGACCTTGAAGCCGGCGCCTTCGAGAACCCTGCCGATCAGGGCTGCGCCGTATGAGGGGTGATCTACGTAAGCGTCTCCAGTAACGAGTATAATGTCGAGAACTGCCCATCCTCTTTCTTTAAGGTCTTGCGCGGATATTGGAAGGAAATTTTTCAGTTTATTCGCCAATTATTTTTACCAGCACTCTCTTTTTCCTCTGACCATCAAATTCGCCATAGAAGATCTGTTCCCAGGGCCCAAAATCCAGCTGTCCGTTCGTAATGGCGCAAACGACTTCCCTGCCCATGATGGTCCGCTTCAGATGTGCATCACCGTTATCCTCGCCGGTAAGATTATGTCTATACTTATCCTTACCGTACGGCGCCAGTTTCTCGACCCAGGCAAGAAAATCCTGGTGCAGTCCACTCTCATTATCGTTAATAAAAACCGACGCCGTTATGTGCATAGCATTAACAAGGCAAAGCCCTTCCTTTACCTTGCTCTCCTCTATCGCTTCATCCACTTGGTCGGTAATATTAACGATATCGTACCGGTTTTTTGTGTTAAACCACAGGTATTTCGTGTAAGATTTCATATATCAGAATTTTACCTCAGGTACAGTTTTCGCTTCTTCCTCTGCCTGAAAATATTCGGTAGCCGGCTTATAGCCGAAAATGCCAGCAACGATATTGGCCGGGAATCTTCTTACTGTAATGTTAAAGTCCTGCACGGACTCGTTGTATCTCATCCTCTCTACCGCTATCCTGTTTTCTGTGCCGGCCAATTCGTCCATCAGCTGCAGAAATGTCTGGTCTGCCTTCAATTGAGGATAGTTTTCCACGACCAGCAACAATCTCGCGAGAGCCGCGTCCATCTGCCCTGCCGCCTTGACTTTGTCATCAAGGCTCGTTGCTCCGGCCCATTGCGAACGCGCTTTTGTCACATTTTCAAAAACAGTTTTCTCATGAGCCGCGTAACCTTTTACTGAATTTACAAGGTTTGGTATAAGATCATTACGTCTTTGCAGCTGATTCTCTACCTGAGCCCATTTAGCTGTGATCGTTTCGTGCTTCGTAACTATCCCATTATATGTCGAAGCGACCGCTACTCCTATCACAAGCACAACTACCAGCAATCCGATTAAAATACCTTTCATGTCCCCTCCTTTTATATTTGTTTAGTATTGAGTATGGAGTATTGTGTATTGTGATAAAACTTTTTTCTCAATACTCTATACTCAATACGCAATACTAATTACTCAATATTACTCAAAATCCTCCCCCTGCGCCACCGCCGCCTCCTCCGCCGCCTCCTCCGCCGCCAAATCCCCCGCCTCCGAAACCGCCTCCGCCGAAGCCTCCGCCATAAGTCAGAAAACCGTCA